>NZ_JBSGAI010000020.1:0-176901 GCF_053600695.1 Amycolatopsis sp. NPDC005003
GACTCGGTCTCCGATCCCCCCTCGGGGGCGGGGGCGGGCGCGGGGGGGGGCTGGTGGTGGCCGACGAGCACCGCGGCTTGTTCGGGGGCGGTCATGGGTTACTCGCGGTCTTCCGAGGTCTTGTTGCGGCGGCCCAGTGCGATGCCGCCGCCGACGAGCACCACCACGACGACCGCGCCGATGACGATCCACAGCACGGTGTTGCCGCTGCCGGAACCGGCCGTGTTCGTGGTGCCGGCCGGGGTGGCGCCGTAGACGCCCCAGTAGCCGGTCTGCTCGAGGATGGCGCCCTTGGGCTGCGGCTGGGTGGTGAAGCCGGAGAACTTGTCGGAGCGGTAGGCCTCGAGGGCGTTCTGGTAGTCGAGCACGATCGTCGGGAACTGGCTGTAGAGCCGGGCCTGGGCCTGCTTGACGTAACCGGCGCGCTTGGCGTCGTCGGTTTCGGTGAGCTGCTTCTTGTACAGGTCGTCGTAGGCGGCGTCGCAGAAGAACGTGTCGGTGCTGCCGCCCTTGCCGTCGGCGCTGGGGCGGGCGGCGCAGGTGTGCAGCGACAGGGCGTAGTCCGGGTCGGGGCTGGTGCCGTAGCCGCCGATGGCGAGGTCGTACTTGCCGACGGCGGTGCGGTCGGACAGTTCGTCGTCGGAGACGAGGTCCTGCTTGACGGTGATGCCGATGTCCTTGAGCCAGCCGGTGACGTACTGGGCCACGCCCTGGTCGTAGCTGCGGTTGGCGTGGCCGGTCAGGCGCAGTTCCAGCTTGGCGCCGCCGGGCGCGGTGCGGACGCCGTCGGGGCCCTTCGGGTAGCCGGCCTGGTCGAGGGTCGCGTTGGCGGCGGCGAGGTCGAACTTGACCTTCTCGCTGTCGCTGGGGTCCCAGTGGTAGGCGGAGTAGATGGCGGGCACGACGCCGCCGCCGACCTGGCCGAGGCCCTTGAGGACCTTGTCGACGATGGCCTGGGTGTCCACGGCCTGGGTGATGGCCTTGCGGACGTTGATGTCCTTGAGGACCGGGTTGCCGTCGCCGATGGGGTTGTCGGCGCTGTCGGTGACGCCGAAGTTGATCGACAGCTCGTCGTAGCGGCGGCCGGGGGCGGCGTTGGTCGTGATGCCCTGCTGGCCCTGCAGCGCGGCGAACTGGTTGGGGTTGAGCCGGTTGATGACGTCGACTTCGCCCTGCTTGAGCGCGTTGACCGCGGCTTCGGTGTCCTTGAACTGCAGCAGCTGCAGTTCGTCGACCTTGGGGGCGCCGCGCCAGTAGTCCTTGTTGGCCTTGAACTTGACGTACTCGTTCGGCTTGTACTCGGTGAGCTGGAACGGGCCGTCGGAGACGCCGGCGACGGCGAGGCTGTCGGTCGAGGCGGCCTTGAGGTCGGTGACCGGCTCCCAGATGTGCTGCGGCACGATCGGGACGTCGAGCAGGTTCATGTTGACCTGGACGGTCTTGGTCTTGATGACGAGGGTGGTGTCGTCGGGCGCGGTGACCGTCTCGAAGTTGGCCACGTAGCTGCCGTTGGCGGTGCGGGCGTTCTCGTCGGTGAGCATCCGGTTGAAGGTGAACGCCGCGTCCTTGGCGGTCACCGGCTTGCCGTCGCTCCACTTGACGCCGCTGCGGATCTTGAAGGTCCAGGTGAGCTTGTCCGGCGACGGGGTCCACGACTCGGCGAGCGCGGGGGCGGCTTCGGCCTTCTCCGCGCTCGGGATGGTCAGGAACTCGAAGGTGAACCGGCCGATCTGCGTGGACGCGGCGAGCACGGCGGTGAAGGGGTTGAGGTGGTCGATGCCGGTGGTGAGCGCGACCCGCAGCACCTTGGCCTGCTGGGCCTGGGCGGGAACGGCGAGCGGGAGCGCCGCCAGTGTCGCGGCCGCGACGACCGCGCCCACGCGGGCAAAACGCCCGGATCTGCGTTGGAACTGCACCGAAAACCACCCCATCGTTCGCTTGTGAGCCTCCCCCAAGGACGAGAAGTAACCACATATCGGGACAACCGCGCAATATGTTGCCGCCTCGGCGAGTGCCCGATCGTTATCGACCCACCGGTCGTCACGCTGAGTGACATCCGGTCCAGGGGGCGTTCCGCCTCCGGTGGCCGCCCGCGCTGGCTAGAGTGCCCGGCATGCGCATCCTGATCTCGGCGGACATGGAGGGCGCCACCGGCGTCACCTGGACCGACGACGTCGTGCCCGGTTCGCCCCAGTGGGACCGCTTCCGGCGGCTGTTCACCGGCGACGTCAACGCCGTGCTGGCCGGGCTGTACGAGGCGGGCGCGAGTGACGTGCTGGTCAACGAAGCTCATTCCTCGCAACGGAATCTGCTGCTGGAGGACCTCGACCCGCGGGCGCGGATGCTCACCGGGCGGCACAAGCCGCTGTCGATGATGCAGGGCATCGATTCCGGTGTGGACGGTGTGGTGTTCCTCGGCTACCACGCCGGCGCGGGGTTCGACGGGGTGCTTTCCCACACCTACCTGGAGAACCAGATCACCGGGGTGTGGCTGGACGACGTCCCGGCGAGCGAGGGGCGGCTGAACGCGGGCATGGCCGCGGAGTACGGGGTGCCTGTCCTGCTCGTTTCGGGTGACGACAAAACGTGTGACGACGCCCGTGATTACGCTCCGGAGGCAGAGCTGGTCCAGGTGAAGGAATGCGTGAGCCGGTACGCGGCGATCTGCCTGCCGCCCTCGCGCACCGCGGAGCTGCTGACCGGCGCGGCGGCCGACGCCGTGGCCCGGGCCGGCCGGGAGGAGCGGCAGGTGCGGCCGCGCCGGATCGAGGTGGAGTTCGACGCGAGCCACCTGGCGCAGGCGACGGCGGTGATCCCGACGGTGGAGCAGATCGGGACGCGGCGGGTCGGGTTCGACGCGCCGACCATGACCGAGGCGATGAAGGCTTTCAAGGTCGTCACGGCGATCGCGGCGGGGGCGGTGCAGGGTATCTATGGCTGACATGGCCGACGCTGTCGAGCTGTGCGCGGACCTGATCCGGTTCGACACGACCAACCGCGGGAACAACGACGCCAACCCGGAGCGGCCGGCCGCCGAGTACGTGGCCGCGTTCCTCGACGGTCTCGGGATCCCCTCGCGGATCCTGGAAGCCGCGCCCGGGCGGGCCAGCGTGATCGCGCGCGTGCCGGGCACCGATCCGTCGCTGCCGGCGTTGCTGGTGCAGGGGCACCTGGACGTCGTCCCGGCGGACGCGGCGGACTGGTCGGTGCCGCCGTTCGCCGGTGAGGTGCGCGACGGGTACCTGTGGGGCCGCGGCGCGACCGACATGAAGGACTTCGTGGCGATGGTCCTGGCGGCGCTGGCCGGCGGGACGCGCCCGCGGCGTGAGCTGGTGCTGGCGTTCGTCGCCGACGAGGAGGACCGCGGCGAGTGGGGCGCGCACTGGCTGGTCGCTTCCCACCCTGAGCTGTTCGAGGGGTGTGTGGCGGCGATCAGCGAGTCGGGTGGCTACACCTACCACGTGCCGGCCGCCGACGGGCGCGACGTGCACCTGTACCCGGTCGGGACGGCCGAGCGCGGCACGGCGCACCTGCGGCTGACCGCGCGCGGCCGGGCCGGGCACGGTTCGCGGCCGAATGACGAGAACGCCGTCACCCGGCTGGTGGGGGCGTTGCACCGGATCGCCGCCCACCGCTGGCCGGTGTCGCTGACCCCGGCGGTGCGGGCGTTCCTGGAGCGGACCGGTGCGGCGCTGGGCGTCCCGGTGGACCTGTCCACTTCGGACTCCGTGGACGCGGCGGTCGCCGCACTCGGCCCGGCCGGCTCGCTGGTGCTGCCGACGGTCCGCAACAGCACGACCCCGACGATGCTGGACGCGGGCTACAAGGTGAACGTGATCCCGTCGACGGCGACCGCGCAGGTCGACGTGCGGGTGCTGCCGGGTACCGAGGACGCGTTGTTCGCCGCGCTGGACGAGCTGCTCGGCGAGGGCGTGACGCGCGAGTTCGTCGCGCACCAGCCGCCGGTGCAGGCACCGGTGGATTCGCCGTGGTTCTCGGCGATGGCGTCGGCGTTGCGGGCGGAGGATCCCGAGGCGGTGGTGGTGCCGTACTGCCTGGGCGGCGGGACGGACGCGAAGGCGTTCGCCCCGCTGGGGATCGACTGCTACGGGTTCGCGCCGCTGTGGCTGCCGAAGGGCTTCCCGTACCGGGCGATGGCGCACGGGGTGGACGAGCGGGTGCCGGTGGAAGGCCTGCACTTCGGCACCCGCGTCCTGACCCGGTTCCTGGAGAACTGCTAGCTCGGCCCGCCAGCGGGTCAGGGGACGACCACGAGTTTTCCGGCCGCGCGGTCCTCCTCCATGTACCGGTGGGCGGCGGCGATGTCGGCCAGCGGGAAGACCCGGTCGACGTTCGGCCGGTAGGTGCCCGCCTCGACTTCGCCGATGATCCGCTGCAGCAGCGCCGTGCTGCCCTTGAGGTCGTCGCTGTGGAAGGCGGTCAGCCTGGTGCCGGACGGGATCTTCGCGATCGGCTCGAAGTCCGGGATGGTCCAGCCGCTGAGCGAGCCCGCCACGCACACCGTGCCGCCGCGGCGGACCAGGCGCAGGGAGTCCACCGCCGTGCGGGTGCCGACGAGGTCGAGGATCCAGTCCGGGCCCTCCGGCCACCGCTCGGCCAGGCCGGTCGGTTCGCCGCCGTCGTCGATGAGCACGTGACCGGTGAGGGCGGCGGCCTTGTCCGGCCGCCGGGTGGTGGCGGCGACGTCGAGGCCGTGGCCGGTGGCGATGGCGGCCGCGGCCAGCCCGACCGAGGACGTGCCGCCGCGGATGAGCAGCCGTCCGGTGCTGCCCGGGCCGATCCCGAGCGCGTCCAGCGCGCCTTGGGCCGTCAGGTACGTCTCGGGCAGCGCGGCGAGGACGTCCCAGGGCAGGGTGGTGGTGACCGGCATGAGCAGTGCGTTCGGCAGCAGCGCGTATTCGGCGTAGCCGCCGTCGAAGGCGCGGCCCATCTCCCCCATCATCGCCGCGACCGTGGTGCCGTCGGGGATCCGCGGGTCGGTCGAGGTGGCCACCGTGCCGACGCATTCGATCCCGAGGACCCGCGGGAACGTCACCGACGGGGAGTGCCCTTGCCGGGTCCGCAGCTCCGACCGGTTCAGGCCGGTGCCCTCGACCCGCACCAGGCTCCAGCCGTCCCGGACCGCCGGGACCGGCAGCTCCCGGACCTGGAGCACTTCCGGGCCGCCCGCCCGGACACACACCGCTGCTCGCATCGTGTTCATGGGCCCACTGTCACCGGCCGGGCCGGTGGCCGACCACCGGTAGGATGCCAAGCTATGCCCAACGGCCGCCAAGCTTCGCGGATCTGGCCGTCCGGTGGCGTGCACCTGTGGCCGCCGGGTGGCACCAGCGAGGCGGATTCCCACGATCGGGGCCACCTCGTCTACGCCGCCCGGGGTGTGCTGTCCGTGCACACCGAGCGGGGGACGTCGATCGTGCCGGCCAACCGGGTGGCCTGGACCCCGGCCGGGTTCGTGCACCGGCACCGCGCGCACGGCCACACCGACATGCGGATCGTGTTCCTGCCGGCGTCGCTGGCCCGGCTCGTGCCCGATCGGCCGGTCGTGTTCACCGCCTCGGACCTGGCCCGAGAGGTGCTGCTGGCCCTCACCGGCCCGCGCGAATACGACCGGGCGGCGAGCGCGCGCCTGCGCCGGGTCCTGGTCGACGAGCTGCGTGAGGCGCCCGAGCAGCCGCTGCACCTGCCCGAGCCGCGCGACGACCGGTTGCGCGCCATCGCGCGGCGGCTGTACGAGGAGCCCGGGGACACCACCTCGCTGGCGGAGCTCGGGCAGCGGATCGGCGCCAGTGCCCGCACGCTCAGCCGGCTGTTCCGAAACGAGCTCGGCATGACGTTCTACGAGTGGCGCACGCAGGTGCGCATCGGCCACGCGCTGGTCCTGCTCGCCGACGGCCACGACACCGCGGCCACCGCACGGGCGTGCGGCTGGGCGAACCCGAGCCACTTCATCGCGGCGTTCACCGCCGTGGTGGGGACGACCCCGGGCCGGCACCGGGCTAGCGGGTGAAGGTCGCCCAGTAGCGGTTGCCGTCGTGGATGGTCTCCAGGTTGACCAGCCGCACGCCGTCCTGGGCGACGGATTCGATCTCCGCCCGGCTGAACGGCCACGGCGGGCCTTGCCAGTGCGCCATGTCCTGGTTCTCTTCCGCCACCTCGCTGACGAAGGCCGTGCCGCCCGCGGCCAGGAACCCGGCCAGCGACTTCACCGCGGCGGCCCGGAAATCGCGCGGCATGGCCTGGATGTTGATGATCTCCACGACCAGGTCGAACGCGTGGTGCCACTCCCCCGGCGGGTGCAGCAGATCCGCCACGACGTAGTCCACTGTGGACTCCGGGAACCGGGCGCGGGCGGCCTCGACCGCGGTCGGGGCGACGTCGAAGGCCGTCACGGCCCAGCCGTGGGCCGACAGCAGTTCCGCGTCGTCGCCCAGGGCGCTGCCCACCACCAGTGCGCGGCGGCCCTCGCCCGGGCGGACCCGGGCGGCCAGGTCGGCGTTCGGCTTGCCGCGGGTCCACGGGACTTCGGCTTCGCCGCGGGCGGCGGCGGTGTAGAGCCGGTCGAACCAGGCGGTCGGGTTGCCTTCGGCGAGGGAGGCGCGGGCGAGTACGCGGTCGGCGGGTTCCGGCGTCGTCATGGGCTCGACCTTAGCTACGACGCCGGAACCTCGAGACCGGTTTACGGCGCGACCGGCCCCGGGATCGCGTGCAGCTTCTCCCCGGCCCAGTGGACGACGTCCCGGACCGGCGCGGCCGGTGGGGCGGGCCGGAAGTTCGCGGCGTCGTCGATGCTGCCGGTGCCGTCGTAGACGGCCCGTTGCGGGTAGGCGAACACCGGCCGGGTGCGGGTGACGCGGCCGTCGGCGTCCCGGCCGGTCGCGGTGACCACCGTGGGCGTGGTGCCGCGTTCGACCCAGGCGACCAGCTGCTTGAGCGGGTCGAATTCGGTCAGCGTGGTGCCGCCGCCGCAGTGGTAGAGCGACGGGACCATGAACAGCCGCGCCCAGTCCTGCGGGCGGCCGTGGGTGAGCCGCTGGTAGTAGTCGAGCGTGCCGGCCGGGGGGATGGCTTCGTCGGCCCAGCCGTGCCAGAGCAGCAGCTTGCCGCCGCGGCGCTGGAAGGCCGAGAGGTCGAGGCTCATCGCGTTGTACCGGACGCCGACCGGGGTGAGCCGGTCGAACTCCGCCTTGGTGAAGGCGAAGGTGTCGACGGTGGTGGCCGGCGCGCCGATCGGGTAGCCGAGGTAGCGCAGGTAGTTGTCGGCGAGGCTGCGGGCGAAGGCGACGCCGCCGGTCTCGGGCGTGGCGATGATCCACCCGGCCCAGGACAGCTCGGAGCCGGGCTCCTGGCCGCCGGGGTAGAGCAGCGTGCCGTGGGCGTCGGTGGGCGGCGAGTACAGCTTGCGGACGACGGCGGCCTGGGCCGGGGTGAGGCAGGACGGCGTGTCGGCGCCGGTGCAGGTCAGCGTGGCCGGGTCGAAGTGACAGGCGCGGGGGTCGTCGAGCTGGCCGTCGGCGAGCCCGTCGAGGCGGTCGCAGGCGGCGAGGACGGCGTTGTGCAGGGCGGGCAGCTTCGCCGCGGTGAGGATCGGGCTGCCGTCGGCGGCGTTGTTGGCCCGGGCGAGCCACGTCTGGTAGACGCCGAGCAGCGGGCCCCAGTAGTTCGCCGGGGCGCCGACGTCGATGCCGTCGAAGTCCGCCGGGTACCGCTGGGCGAGCAGCAGACCTTCGCGGCCGCCGTCGGAGCAGCCGGTGAAGTAGGACTTGCGCGGCGGGGCACCGTAGAAGGCCTGGATGATCGCCTTCGAGGCGCGTGAGACGACGTGGGGCGCGCGGAATTCGAAGTCGTTGCGGGCGGCCTGGTCGTGCGCGCCCCAGCTGCCGTCGTCGACGACGGCGGGGGTCTTGCCGACGTGGCCGTCGTCGGTGGCGGCGACCGCGACGTCGCCACCGTGGGGCAGGCCGCAGTCGGCGAAGGCGGGCGGGTTGACCAGGCCGCAGAAGCCGCCGCAGCCGTACTGCAGGTAGCGCCCGGCGTAGGTCTTGGTGGGCAGGCGCAGCTCGAACCGGACCGCGGGTTCGACGTACCCCTGCACGCCGCAGTATTCGGGGTCGGTGGCGGTGGCCGCGACGATCCCGGCCGAGGTGACGTGGGTGGGCGCGCCCGGGAGGGTGAATCCGCGGACCAGGTCGGCGCAGGCGGTCACCGGCCGGATGGCCGCCTGCGCCGCCGCGGTGGCCGCGGCCGGGGTGAATGTGGTGGTGGCGAGCGTGAAGACGGCTATGGCGGTGACGATCCTGAACGTTCTCATCGGGCCCCCGTTTTCCGCGTTGTCCGATTCCGGCCAGGTTTGGCGAGCGGTCTTGACATCGATGTCACCCGCGCGTTTCCCTTCGTTGGCGCCGCCGGTCCCCGCCCGCGCGGCGCTGCTGAATCCGCCCTCCGAGCTTGGAGCAACGATGCCCCGAAGCGCCAGACCGCCGGTCGCTTTCCTGGTGACCGCCGCCGTGGTCGCCGCCGGCCTGGTCGCCCTCCCCGCGGCCTCGTCCGCCGCCGAAGACGCCCTTCCCGCCGATTTTTCGTCCTCCTTCGAGCCCGGTGACGTCCAGCCGACGTGGACCGACACGGTCGACACCGACGCGGCGGGCAAGCCGCGCGCGTCGGGGATCAACGGCGCGAACGGCACCGCGATCCCCGGCGACATCCGCGGCAAGGTGACCGAAACCAGCGCCACCAGCGAGAACACCAGCGGTGGCGAGGTCGTCTCCAACCTCGTCGACGGCACCACCGACACCAAGTGGCTGTCCTGGGACCCGACGGCGTCGGCGCAGATCACGCTGTCGGAGCCGACGTCGATCACGCACTACGCGATCTCCTCGGCCAACGATTTCGCCGAGCGCGACCCCAAGGACTGGACCCTGCAGGGCTCCAACGACGCTTCAAGCTGGACTGACATCGACAAGCAGGCGGATCAGGCGTTCACCGCCCGGTTCCAGCAGAAGGACTACCAGCTGGCCGCGCCGACGCCAGCGTACAAGTACTTCCGGCTGGACATCACGCGCAACAACGGCGGGCCGATCCTGCAGCTGTCGGAGCTGCTGCTGGCCAACGACGAGCCGGCGCCGCCGCCGCTGCCGAACATGCGCACCTTCACCGACTCCGGGCCGACCAGCGGCTACACCAACAAGAACCGCGTCGGCTTCACCGGGCTCAAGGCGTTCCGCTACTCCGGCAGCCAGACGCAGGCCCACGGCTGGTCCTACAACAAGGTCTTCGACGTGAACGTGCCCGTCGTGCCGTCGACCGAGCTGTCCTACAAGGTGCAGCCGCAGTTCATCACCGGTGACCTGAAGTACCAGAGCACGAACGTGGCGATCGACCTGGTCTTCACCGACGGCACCCGGCTGCGCGACCTGGGCGCGACCGACCAGTACGGCTTCCCGCTGACGCCGGAGGGCCAGGGCAAGAGCAAGGTGCTCTACACCAACCAGTGGAACCTGGTGCGCTCGGCGATCGGCACGGTGGCCAAGGGCAAGACGATCGACCGGGTCCTGGTCGGCTTCGACAACCCCGACGGCCCCGGCTCGCTGCAGGGCTGGCTCGACGACGTCAAGATCTCCGCGACGCCGACCCCGCCGGCCAGCACCCGCCCGACCGACAACGTGCTCACCACGCGCGGCACGATGGCCAACGGCACCTTCTCCCGCGGCAACAACTTCCCGGCCACCGCCGTGCCGCACGGGTTCAACTTCTGGACCCCGGTCACCGACGCGAACGCCGACAACGGCGACGTCCGGTGGATGTACAACTACCACTCCCAGAACAACGAGCAGAACCTGCCGGAGCTGCAGGCGTTCAGCGTCAGCCACGAACCCAGCCCGTGGATGGGCGACCGGCAGACCTTCCAGGTGATGCCGTCCGCGGCCGCCGGCGTGCCGGACGCCAACCGCGACGCCCGGGCGCTGGCGTTCAAGCACGACAACGAGACCGCTCGCGCGCACTACTACGGCGTGCAGTTCGAAAACGGGATCAAGACCGAAATCGCGCCGACCGACCACGCGGCGGTGTTCCGGTTCTCCTTCCCGGGCAGTGACTCGAGCCTGATCTTCGACAACTACAAGAACCAGGGCGGGCTGACCCTCGACACCGCGGGCGGCACGCTGTCGGGCTACACCGACGTCAAGAGCGGCCTGTCGGCCGGGGCGGGCCGGATGTTCGTCTACGCCACCTTCGACAAGCCGGTCACCGCGGGCGCGAAGCTCACCGGTACCGGACACGACAACGTCGCCGGCTACCTGCGGTTCGCCGCCGGCGCCGACAAGACGGTGACGATGCGGATCGCGACGTCGCTGATCAGCGTGGACCAGGCGAAGAAGAACCTGGCGCAGGAGATCGCGCCGAACGCGAGCTTCGACTCCGTCCGCGACGCCGCGCAGCGCCTGTGGGACGACCAGCTGAAGGTGATCGAGGTCGAGGGTGCGTCGAAGGACCAGCTCACGACGCTGTACTCGAACCTGTACCGGCTGTTCCTCTACCCGAACTCCGGGTTCGAGAACACCGGCACGCCGGAGAAGCCGAAGTACCAGTACGCCAGCTTCGTCTCGCCGAAGGCCGGGGCGGACACCCCGACGCAGACCGGGGCGAAGATCGTCGACGGCCAGACCTACGTCAACAACGGGTTCTGGGACACCTACCGCACGACGTGGCCGGCGTATTCGCTGCTCACGCCGGAGATGGCCGGGAAGATGGTCGACGGGTTCGTGCAGCAGTACCGCGACGGCGGCTGGATCTCGCGGTGGTCCTCGCCGGGCTACGCGGACCTGATGACCGGCACCAGCTCGGACGTCGCCTTCGCCGACGCCTACCTCAAGGGCGTGCGCAACTTCGACGTCAAGGCGTCCTACGACGCGGCGCTGAAGAACGCGACGGTGACCCCGCCGAACAACGCGGTCGGCCGCAAGGGCATCGACGAGGGCATCTTCCTCGGCTACTCGCCCAACACCGCCGACCACGGGTTCTCGTGGTCAATCGAGGGGTACGTCAACGACTACGGCATCGCCAACCTGTCGAAGAAGCTCTACGACGAGGCCCCGGCGAGTGACCCGCGCAAGCCGGAGTACCTGGCCAACTACGAGTACTTCACCAGCCGCGCGCAGCAGTACGTGAACCTGTTCGACCCGAGTGTCGGGTTCTTCCAAGGCCGGGACGCGGCGGGCAAGTTCAGCCGGTCGCCGCAGGACTACGACCCGCGGGTGTGGGGCATCGACTACACCGAGACCGACGGCTGGGGCATGGCGTTCTCCGTGCCGCAGGACGGTCAGGGCCTGGCGAACCTCTACGGCGGCAAGGCGGGCCTGGCGAAGAAGCTGGACGCATTCTTCGCCGATCAGGAGACGGCGAACTTCCCGGGCTCCTACGGTGGGGTGATCCACGAGATGCGCGAGGCGCGGGACGTGCGGATGGGCCAGCTCGGCCACTCCAACCAGGCCTCGCACCACACGCTCTACATGTACGACTACGCGGGCCAGCCGGCCAAGACGCAGGAGAAGGTCCGCGAGGCGCTCTCGCGGCTCTACACCGGCAGCGAGATCGGCCAGGGCTACGCGGGCGACGAGGACAACGGCGAGCAGTCGGCGTGGTGGACGTTCAGCGCGCTGGGCTTCTACCCGCTGCAGATGGGCAGCCCGGACTACGCGATCGGGTCGCCGCTGTTCAAGAAGGCGACGATCCACCTGGCCGGCGGCAAGGACCTGGTGATCAACGCGCCGAAGAACAGCGCGAAGAACGTCTACGTCCAGGGCGTGAAGGTCAACGGCAAGGCGTACTCCTCGACGTCGCTGCCGCACGACCTGATCGCGAAGGGTGGCAAGATCGACTTCGACATGGGCCCGAACCCCTCCTCCTGGGGCACCGGTCCGAACGACGCGCCGAAGTCGATCACCCAGGGTGACGCCGCTCCGGCGCCGCTGCACGACGAGACCGGCCCGGGCCGGGGGACGCTGTCCACTTCGGACGGTTCGAACGTGGCCGCGCTGGTGGACAACACCTCGCGCACCCAGGCCGCGGTCACCGGCGCCGTGCAGTACCAGCTGAACAACACCGACGAGGCCGCCGCGATCTACACGCTGACGTCCCAGACCGGTGCGGGTGACCCGAAGAGCTGGGTGCTGAAGGGCTCCTACGACGGCAAGACGTGGGCGGTGGCCGACCGGCAGGAGAACCAGGCGTTCAGCTGGCGGCAGCAGACCCGCGCGTTCAAGGTGGCCGCCCCGGCGCACTACGCCTACTACCGGCTCGAGGTGACCGCGACCAGCACCGGCGCCCCGGCGCAGCTGGCCGAGTTCGAGCTGCTGGGCAAGCCGGACGCGGCGTGCACGAAGACGATCACGGGTGCTTCGTCGGGCCCGCTGTCGGTGCCGAGCGGGACGGTGTGCTTGGAGAACGCGACGGTGTCCGGTCCGGTCACGGTGGGTCTTGGAGCGTCGCTGATCGTCCGCGGCGGGACGCTCAACGGCCCGCTGGCGGCCACGGGTGCGGCTCAGGTGGTGCTGAACCGCACCAAGGTGGCCGGTCCGGTGGCGATCACCGGGGCGACCGGGACGGTGTCGATCGAGCTGACCGACATCGGCGGCCCGGTGGCGTTGACCGGCAACCACGGGCCGGTGCTGACCTCCAGCACGGTCGGCGGCCCGCTGGCGTGCGCGGTGAACAACCCGGCACCGACCGACCACGACCTGCCGAACACGGTCCGTGGCCCGGTGGCCGGGCAGTGCACGAAGATGTAGTTCCGCGGTAGTGCGGTGAAGGCCATCCCGGGCGATCGGGGTGGCCTTCACGCGTTTCAGGCGCCGTAGCGGGTGGCGATCGCCATCGCCCGGTCACGCAGGGCCGTGCGCAACGACTCCGGACTCAGGGCTTCGGCGTCCGGGCCGAGCTGCCACAGTGCCCACTCCGCGTGCCAGGCGTCCTGATAGGTCACCTCGAACCGCAGCCGGCCGTCCGCCTCGGGTTCCTCCGCGCGGACCGCCACCGCCGTGGCCAGCAGGTCTTCCCGCCGCCTCGGGCGCACCCGGACCCGCACGGCGAGATGCCCTTCGGCCAGGAAGGCGGCGCAGCGTTGCCGCCAGATGCGGTCCAGGTCGACCTCCGCCGGCCGTTCGGCCGGTTCGGGCAGCGACTCGGCGGCCAGGATCCGGGAGAGCCGGTAGGTCCGGTCGGCGCCCGACCTGGTCGCCAGCAGGTAGCCGCGGTCGCGGACGGTGACCAGGCCGATCGGGTCGACCGTCCGCCACCGCGGCTCCTGGCCCGTGGCGGCGTAGTGCAGGCGCAGCCGGCGACCGTCGAGGACCGCGCGGCGGACCTCGAGCATCGTCGGGCGGTCCACCTCCTCGACGACCGGACGGCGCGAGAGCAGGTCCGTCTCGGGTTCGACGAGGAACCGCCCGGCGGTGGCGAGGTGGGTTTCGGGCAGGGCGTCGGCGACCTTGCGCATCGCCGAGGCCAGCGCCGGGCCGAGGCCGAACGCGCGCCCGGTGGTCAGCAGGGCCAGCGCTTCGTCGTGGTTGAGCCCGGTGAGCTCGGTCCGGAAGCCCGGCAGCAGCGAAAACCCGCCGTGGCGGCCGCGTTCGGCGTACACCGGGACGCCCGCCGCGGACAGCGCGTCGATGTCACGCAGCACCGTGCGGGTGGACACCTCGAGCTCGCGGGCCAGCACGTCCGCGGTCAGCCGGCCGCGTTGGCGCAGCAGCAACACCAGGGAAACCAGGCGATCGGCACGCACCCGGAGAACCGTAGCGAATACCCGACACAGGATGTCGTGATTGCCGGGAAAGCTCCCCGGCGCAGCAATCGCAACGAACGGAGCTGAAGTGGCACTGGAACGAACGGCGGTCAACCCGGTGACGTGGTCCCTGGAGCTGGGCTTCAACCAGGGGGAGGTCGTCTCGGGGCAGACCCGCACCCTGTACTGCTCGGGGCAGACGTCGATGGACGCCGAGGGCAAGCCCCAGCACGAGGGCGACATGGCCGCCCAGCTCGCGCTGAGCCTGGACAACCTCGAGGCCGTGCTCGCCGAGGCCGGCATGTCCTTGGCGAACCTCGTCCGGCTGAACGTCTACACCACCGACGTCGACGGGCTGTTCCCGCACTACGGCGTGCTGGCCGCGCGGCTGGGCGCCGCCGGGGTGGCCCCCGCCACCACGATGCTCGGGGTGACCCGGCTCGCGATCCCGGGCCAGCTGGTCGAACTGGAAGGCACGGCCGTGGCGTAGCAGGGGCGCTGCTGCCCGCCTCGGCGCGGCAGCAGCGCTCAACACGCTGCGCCGTTCGGCGGCGGTTACGGTGAGCCCATGTCCGACGCCGTGTTCTTCTCGTCCTTCGAAGCCGGTGACCCGCAGCCGGTGGACCCCGGCCTGCACGTCGGCGGCGGTCCGGACCGCTCCCCCACGGCGAAGACCGGCGTCGGCTGGACCGGTCTGCAGGCGCTGCGCTACAGCGACCGGCCGCGCGCGGTCCTGTTCGAACTCGATGTCCCGGTGACCGGGCGCACCGAGCTGTCCTATGTGGTGTTCCCGGTGGCCGACGGCGAGATCCCCGCCTACCACGCCACCCGGGTCAGCCTCGACGTCGAGTTCGCCGACGGCGGCTGCGCCGGGTTCGCCCCGGTGGACGACAAGACGCTGTGGGTGGACCAGTGGAACCTCGTCCGCCGCCCGCTGGGGGCGTTCGCCGGGCGCCGGATCAGCCGGATCGTGCTGCGCACCGACGCGCCCGGGGAGATCACCGGCTGGCTCGACGACGTCCGGATCGCCGAGCGCCCCGAGCCGCCGCGCGACCCGGTCGACTGCGTCCGCACGACCCGCGGCACGCACTCCAGCGGCGAGTTCTCCCGCGGCAACAACTTCCCGGCCACCGCCGTGCCGCACGGGTTCAACTTCTGGACCCCGGTCACCGACGCGGGCGTGACCAACTGGCTCTACTCCTACCACCGGCACAACGACGAGGAGAACCGTCCCGCGCTGCAGGCGTTCGCGCTGTCGCACCAGCCGAGCCCGTGGATGGGCGACCGGCACACCTTCCACCTCATGCCCGGCACCGGCCCGGTCGAGCGCGACCGCCGCAAGCGCGCACTGGCCTTCTCCCACGAAGACGAAACCGACTCGCCGCACCACTACGGTGTCCGGTTCGCCAACGGGATGACCGCCGAGCTCGCGCCGACGTCGCACGCGGCGATCATGCGGTTCACCTTCCCGGACAAGCACGGCTGGCTGCTGTTCGACAACGTCCGCAACCGCGGCCGCCTGCGCATCAACGCCGACACCGGCGTGATCACCGGTTACACCCGCGTCCGCAGCCGGCTCTCGGCCGGGGCGCGCCGGATGTTCGTCTACGGCGTCACCGACGCCCCGGCCACCCGCGGGGCCAAGATCCGCTTCCCGCCGTGGCGGCGGGTCTCGGGCTACTTCGAGTTCGACGGCCCCGACGTGACACTGCGGATCGCGACGTCGCTGATCAGCCTCGCCCAGGCCAAGCGCAACCTGGAACTGGAGATCCCGGCCGGGTCGACGGTCGAGGAGGTCGCGGCCCAGGCCAGACGGTCGTGGCAGGAGGAACTCGGCCGCGTCGAGGTCGAAGGCGCCACCGAGGACCAGCGGACCACGCTGTACTCCAACCTGTACCGGCTGTTCCTGTACCCGAACGGGGCCCACGAGAACACGCCGCAGGGCATCCGGCACGCCAGCCCGGTCGTGCGCCGGTGGTGGCCGAGCACCCGGCGGCGGACCGGCGCGAAGGTCGTCGACGGCGAGCTGTACGTCAACAACGGCTTCTGGGACACCTATCGCACCACCTGGCCCGCCTACGCGCTGCTCACCCCGGAACGCTGCGGCCGGATGATCGACGGCTTCGTCCAGCAGTACCGCGAAGGCGGCTGGATCGCCCGCTGGTCCTCACCCGGCTACGCCGACCTGATGACCGGCACCAGCTCCGACGTCGCCTTCGCCGACGCCTACCTCAAGGGGGTCCGCGGCTTCGACGTCGAGGCCGCCTTCGACGCCGGGCTGAAGAACGCCACCGTGACCCCGCCGCGCCGCGCGGTCGGCCGCAAGGGCCTCGAAGAGTCGATCTTCCTGCACTACACGCCGGCGTCGGTCCACGAAGGACTGTCCTGGGCGCTGGAGGGCTGCATCAACGACTTCGGCCTCGCCAACCTCGCGGCGGAGCTTTCCCGGGAAAGCGACGGGCAGCGGGCCCGGAGGTACGCCGACTACGCTGCCTACTTCCGCGAGCGCGCGAAGCACTACGTCCACCACTTCGACCCGGAGATCGGCTTCTTCCAGGGCCGCCACCGCGACGGCCGCCGCAAGTTCGCCGCGCACGGCTACGACCCGGCCGCCTGGGGCGGCGACTTCGTCGAGACCAACGCGTGGAACACCGCCTTCACCGCGCCGCACGACGGCCCGGGTCTCGCCGCCCTCCACGGTGGCACCGAGGCGCTCGAAGCCAAGCTGGACACGTTCTTCGCCACCCCGGAGACCGGACGGCGTCCCGGCGCGTACGGCGGGCTGATCCACGAGATGACCGAGGCCCGTGACGTCCGGATGGGCCAGTACGGCCACTCCAACCAGCCGTCCCACCACATTCCCTACGTCTACAACCACGCCGGCGCGCCCGCGAAGACCCAGGCCGTCGTGCGGGAGGTGCTGCGGCGGCTCTACCTCGGCAGCGCCATCGGCCAGGGCTACCCCGGCGACGAGGACAACGGCGAAATGTCCGCCTGGTACGTCTTCAGCGCCCTGGGCTTCTACCCGCTCGCCGTCGGCAGCCCGCGCTACGCCATCGGCTCGCCGCTGTTCGAGAAGGCGACCGTCCACCTGGGCGAAGGCAAGAAGCTGGTGATCCACGCGCCCGGCAACACCGAGGAGACCGTCTACGTCCGCGGCCTCACCGTCAACGGCGAACCGCACGACACGACGTCGATCGACCACGCCACCCTCGCCGGCGGCGCCGAGCTGGTCTTCGACCTGACGACCGAACCCACCGGCTGGGGCGCTCCGCCGCCCCCGGCCGAGCGGCCGGCTCCGGTGACCGACCTGACCGGCACCGCGACCAGCTCCGACGGCACCAAGCTCGGCGCCCTCTTCGACGACACCACCCGCACCCAGGTCACCTTCCGCAGCGCCGCCCCGTCGATCGAGTTCACCGTCACCGGCGAACCCCGCGAAGTCACCATGTACACGCTGACCTCCGGCACCCGCCGCGGCGACCCGAGCGCGTGGGTGCTGGAAGGCTCCGACAACGACACTGACGACATTGACGACACTGACGGCGACCACTGGACCACCCTCGACGAACGCGACGGCGAGCTGTTCCGCTGGCGGTGCCAGACCCGCCCGTTCGTCCTCGCCACCCCGGCCGCGCACGCCCGCTACCGGCTGCGGATCACAGCCGTCCGCGGCCGCCGCGCCACCCTCGCCCAGTGGGAGCTCCTCGCCCGATGAACCACCTCCGCACCGCCGCTCTCGACCGGCTCGTGGCGGCCGATCCCGGCCTGGTCCGGTTGCGCCTGGCCGGCTCCGCCGTGCTCGGCATCGTCCTCGCCGTGCTCGCACTGCTGCCCGCGCACGTCCCGCTCACCGTCACCCTCGTCGGCGCCATCGCCGCGATGATGACGGCGTTCACCGTCAGCGACCCCACCCCGGGCGCCCAGGCCGTCACCCTCGTCCTGGCCTTCCTCACCGGAGCCGCGTCGATCACCGTCGCCGCCCTCGGCTCGGCGATGCCGCCGCTGGACAGCATCGTGTTCGTCCTGCTGATCTTCGTCGCCGTCTACGCCCAGCGCTTCGGTGCCCGTGGCACCGCACTCGGCTCGATCGCCTTCTTCCTGTTCTTCTTCCCGATGTTCCTGCAGGCCCACGTCAAGCAGGTGCCGCAGCTGCTGATGGCGCTCGGCGTCGGCGTCCTCGCCAACGCCGTCGTCCGGTTCGTCCTGATGCGGCACAACGCCGAGGCCGAGTTCCTCCGCGTCCGCCGGGCCTTCCGCGCCCGCCTGGGCGCCGTCGTCCGCGCCACCGAGGCCTACCTCGCGGTGAACGGCAGCGAGCGCACCCGCAAGCAGCTGCGCTCGGCGCTGTCCCGGCTCCACGAGTGCGTCCTGCTCATCGAGGACGCCGCCCCCGACGTCGTCGACGCCCGCGCCGCCGACCGGCTGCGCCGCCGCGCCATCGAAGTCGAGCTCGCCGTCGGCTGGCTCGCGATCACCGTCCAGCGCACCTGCACCGACGAACTCACCGCCGAGGTCCGCGACGACCTCATCGCCCGGCTCGCCCGCTTCCGCGCCCTGATGGAACGCGACCCGCGCGAACTGCCGCTGATCAGCCAGACCGGCGAGTACAGCCGGATGCTCGTCGAAGGCAGCCGGATCGACTCCCACGCCGCGCCCGGCGACGGCGTCCGCAAGGCACTGGCCGAACTCGCACTGGCCGACGACCGCGCCCAGCGCGCCGCCGCCCCGGAGAACACGCCCGACCCGCTCGACGAGGAGGAAGCGGAGCCGGCCCCGAAGTTCGCCTACGACAACCGGACCCGCAGCGCCATCCAGGCCGTCGTCGGCGGCGGGCTCGCCGTGCTCGGCGGCGAACTCGTCTCCCACCAGCGCTGGTACTGGGCCGTGCTCACCGTGTTCGTCGTGTTCATCGGCGCCTCCAGCGCCGGCGCCACCTTCGTCAAGGGCGTCCGCCGCCTCGGCGGCACCCTGATCGGCATCGTCGGCGGCGTCCTGCTCGCGCTGCTGGTCGGCGGCAACACCGCCGCCACCCTCGCCCTCATCCTCGTGTGCGTCTTCGGGATGGTCTACACCGCACGCGTCTCCCAGGTGGTGATGGCCTTCTTCGTCACCAGCATGCTCGGCCTGCTCTACAGCCTGCTCGGCACCTTCAGCCTCGACGTGCTCTGGATCCGCGTCGCCGAAACCGCGGTCGGCGCGGCCGCCGGCATCCTCGCCGCGGTCGTCATCGTCCCGGTCCGCACCCGCGCGGTGATGCTCGACGACATCGCCGCCGTGCTCGACGACCTCGAAGAATTCCTCGAGCACACCCGCGGCCTGCTCGCCGGCGAGGAGAACGTCAACATCATCGAGCTCTCCCGCGACCTCGACCGCAGCGTCGAGCAGGTCCGCGCCACCATCGAACCGCTGACCCACCCGGTGAACCTGCGCAGCGCCCGCCGCGACTACGGCTGGCACGTGCTCACCACCCTCGAAACCATCGCCTTCCGGGCGCGGCACGTCGCCGCCCGCGCCCAGCCCGGCCAGCTCACCGGCGCCGACGCCGACCGGCTCGGGCAGTTCACCGGACGGCTGCTGGCCAACATCGACGTGCTCCGCACCGCGCTCGACGCCCCGGGTGGCCCCACACCCGGCACGCTCGTGCGCGACGACGGCACGCCCGTCTCCGACCGCGTCGAAGCGGCCGAAACCCGGGCCGTCCTCTCCAGCCTCAGCCACCTCGACGAGGCCCTCGTTTCCCTCGGCCGCGTCTTCGGCCTCGAAGCCACCGATCCCCGGGCCCCGGCGAAGCCCTGACGAGGACCGGAGCGGCGCGGTTGTCCACCGCGCCGCCCCTCTGGACCTCCGGTCACCCGGAGCCGATCACGGGCAGGTCAGCCACGCGAAGTGGTAGGTGGTCGTGATGCTGCCGTCGGTCGAGTCCATGGTGACGTAGCTGGTCGTCTTCTTCGGATCCGACGTCCCGGCCGCGGCCCGCAATTCCGTGTTGATGTTCAGATTGCGCTCCTCGCCACACGGCTTGAATGCGATCGCACCGACTTCCGTGGAATCGGTGAATTGCCAGTCGTTCTCGAACGGACCCGTCAGCGGATGCTGGACATAGGCCGTCGGCGAATTACCCTGGAAATAGTAGTTCGCTCTTTCCAGGCCGGTCGCACCGCGCTCCAGGTGCGCGAATCCCCGGTAGTCGGCCGACGCGATTCCGTAGGTGAAGCCCTGCGGCACGTGCACCCGCAGGCCGATCTGGCAGTTCTTCCGGGCGTCCAGCGGACCGGCGCCGACACCCACCAGCGCCGTGTAAGTGCTGTAAGTTACCGTGAACGCCGTGTTGTCCTGCGACACCGAGACAGCGGCCGAGTTGGGCGGACAGCCGGTGCCGTTGACGGTCGCGACGTCGATCACGATTTTGTCGGGCGGCGGAGGGGTGCTCCACGCATGGGGAGTGACCACAGAGGACAGCGCCATTACGGCAGCAACGACCGCAGACAGCATCGGAATCCTTCCCAATACATTCAAATTGGGGACGGGGGCCGGACCATGGTAGCGGAAGGATCATGGGAGCAAACCCCGCTGAACGGAGCAACACTGCACGTCTCGTCCCATCAAGCGGCATTGCTCACCTTTCGACAATTTTCGTAAACCCCATTCCGCAGGGCGCGAATAAATGCGCGGAGAAAACGATTTCGCGCCCCCGCTCCCCCGGCGACCGCCCACGATCACCCGTGTGACGTCCGGTTCAGGCGATCAACGCGGCCGCCCGTCCCAGCGTCGCGACCCCCGCCACCGGCCACGGACCGGCCGTGATCACCACCGCGTGCTCGATGCCCCACTCGGCGAACTCCGCGCAGCGCCGCGCGAATGACTCCGCCGGCTCCCCGGGCGCCAGCCGCGTGCTGATCGTCTTCTCGATCTCCCCATACGGCCGCCCCACCTCGTCGCAGTGCCGCCGCAGGACGGCGAGCTTGTGCCGCACCGTCCGCCCGCCGTCCGGGACGTCGAAGACGTTGCACGCGTCGGCGTACTGCGCGACCAGCCGCAGCGTCCGCCGTTCACCCGCCCCGCCGACGAGGATCGGCGGCCGCCGCACCGGCCGCGGACTCCCGATCGGCCGCTCGAGCCGGTAGTGCTCGCCTTCGAACGGCGACTCGTCACCCGCCCACATCCGCAACGCCAGCCGGATGGTCTCCTCCACCCGCGCGAACCGCTCGCCCACCGGCGGGAACGGCAGGCCCATCGCCCGCGCCTCCCCGTCGTGGTGCCCGGCCCCGATGCCGAACCGGGCCCGCCCGCCGGAGAGGACGTCCAGCGTGGTGACGGCCTTGACCAGCAGCGCCGGCGGCCGGAACGACACCGCCGAAACCATCGTGCCCAGCCCGATCCGGGCGGTCCGGCCGGCCAGGAACCCCAGCGTCGTGTAGGCCTCGAGCATGGCCGAGTCCGGGGAACTGTGCGGATCGGCCTGCAGCAGGTGGTCGGCGACCCACAGCGTGTCCAGCCCCGCATCCTCGGCCGCCACCGCGACGGCGGCGAGCTCGCCGGTCAGGTCGCCCGGCCACGAAAAGTCGGTGACCCCGATGCTCAAGCGCATGACTACCCCCTCGTCAGCAGTTCGAGGCTGTGGCCGTCGGGGTCCGCGAAGTAGATCCCGCGGCCGCCGTTGAGGCCGTTGACCTCACCGGGCCGTTCGTGGAACGGATCCGCCCAGTACGCCACGCCCGCCGCCCCGATCCGCGCCATCGCGGCGTCGAAGTCCTCGTCGCCGACCAGGAACGCGTAGTGCTGGCTCGTGACGCGGTCGACCTGCAGGTAGTCCAGCGTCACGCCGTTCGCCAGCCGGACGGGCACGAACGGCCCGGCGACCGGCTCGGTCCGCAGGCCCAGGATCCCGGCCAGGAACTCCGCCGACTTCTCGCGGTCGGTGGCACACACGATCGTGTGGTTCAGCTCGACGCTCATCGCGCGCCACCGCCGGGGACGAACGGGGCACCGAGCGGGCTCAGGTGAATCCCCGCCAGCCGCCACCGGCCGGCGTCGCGGACCAGCACGTGCGTGGCGCGGAACCGGCCGTTCACCGGGTTGCCCTGGTGCGTCGCGACCTGTTCGTGCACCCCGATCGCGATCGCGGCACCGCCGAAGTCGCGCACCTCGACCTCGGCCCAGTCCAGCTTCTCGGTGACCAGCCCGCCGCCGTCGTAGCGCGCCAGCCACTGGTCGCGGTCCAGCACGAACCCCAAGGGCCCGACCAGGCGGAACCCGTCGGCCGCCAACCCCGCCAGCGTGGACGTGTCGCCGCGTTCCTCCGCCGCGGCCCACCCGCGGCCGAACTCGCGGACCTGCTCTTCGGTGCCCATCGCGTTCCCCTTCCGTTCGATGCCTCAACGTTAGAAGTCTAACCATTAGATGTCAAACGCTTAGACTTCTCGGCATCTGCGCTAGGGTTCCGCCCGTGCCCAAACCCGCCACCGCCCCCATCGGCGTCGTCCTCGCCCGCACCGCCAAAACCGCGGCCCGCGCCTTCGACCACGCCCTCGCCGCCGCCGGCGGCTCCCAGCCCGTCTGGCAGATCCTCATCTCCCTCAAAACCACCCCCGTCGCCAACCAGCGCGAACTCGCCGACGCCGTCGGCATCCAAGGCGCCACCCTCACCCACCACCTCAACGGCATGGAAGAAGCCGGCCTCGTCACCCGCCGCCGCGACCCCGCCAACCGCCGCGTCCACCTCGTCGAACTCACCGACGACGGCGAACAGCTCTTCCACCGCCTCGCCACCGCCGCCATCGCCCACGACCAGCGCATGCGCCGCGGCCTCACCGACACCGAGATCGCCCAGCTCGCCGACCTGCTCACCCGCCTCACCGCCAACGTGACGGATACCTGATCGATCCAGCGAGAGTGACTGGACGCACCCGAACAGCGACGCCCGGGAGGGATAGGCTCCAAGGCACAAGCCAAAGTCGTCTCAAGCTGGAGAACCGCAATGACCCAAGCCCCCGTCAACGTGACCGTCACCGGCGCCGCCGGCCAGATCGGCTACGCGCTGCTCTTCCGCATCGCGTCCGGTCAGCTCCTCGGCCAGGACGTCCCGGTGAAGCTGCGGCTGCTCGAAATCCCGCAGGCGGTCAAGGCGGCCGAGGGCACCGCCATGGAGCTCGAAGACGGCGCATTCCCGCTCCTGGCCGGCACCGACATCTTCGACGACCCCAAGCAGGCCTTCGAAGGCACCAACATCGCCCTCCTCGTCGGCGCCCGCCCCCGCAGCAAGGGCATGGAGCGCGGCGACCTCCTCGAGGCCAACGGCGGCATCTTCAAGCCCCAGGGCGAAGCCATCAACGCCGGTGCCGCCGACGACATCAAGGTCCTCGTCGTCGGCAACCCCGCCAACACCAACGCCCTCATCGCCCGCTCGCACGCCCCCGACGTGCCCGCCGACCGCTTCACCGCGATGACCCGCCTCGACCACAACCGCGCCCTCGCCCAGCTCGCCAAGAAGCTCGGCGTCCCGGTGACCGAACTCAAGAAGGTCGCCATCTGGGGCAACCACTCCGCCACCCAGTACCCCTCGGTCCAGCACGCCGAATTCGGCGGCAAGCCCATCGCCGACGCCGTCGACCAGGCCTGGCTCGAAAACGACTTCATCCCCACCGTCGCCAAGCGCGGCGCGGCCATCATCGAAGCCCGCGGCCTCTCCTCCGCCGCCTCGGCCGCTTCCGCCGCCATCGACCACGTCTACACCTGGGTCAACGGCACCCCGGCCGGCGACTGGACCTCCGCCGCCGTCGCCTCCGACGGCTCCTACGGCGTCCCCGAAGGCCTCATCTCGTCCTTCCCGGTCACCGCCGAGAACGGTCAGTACAAGATCGTCCAGGGCCTCGAGATCGACGACTTCTCCCGTGCCCGCATCGACGCCTCCGTCGCCGAGCTGGTCGAAGAGCGCGACACCGTGCAGAAGCTCGGCCTCATCTGAGCCGACCCACCGAACCGGGGCCGCCGTCCGCACTGGACGGCGGCCCCTTTCGCGTCCGGCGAACACCGCACGCTCACAGCGAAACAGCCACCCCGAACACGATCATGCGCCCTACCGTCGCCCCATGACCCTTCTCGCCGCAGCCGACATGCAGGCCCCCGTCCAGTCCCCCGACGACTCGGTCTACCAGCAGCTCCTGCGCGACCGGATCGTCTTCCTCGGCTCCGAGGTCAACGACGAGGTCGCCAACCGGATCGTGGCCCAGCTGCTCCTGCTCGCCGCCGACGACCCGGCGAAGGACATCACCTTCTACATCAACTCACCCGGCGGCTCGGTCACCGCGGGCATGGCCATCTACGACACCATGCAGCTCGTCCAGCCGGACGTCGCCACCTACGGCCTCGGCTTCGTCGCCTCCATGGGCCAGTTCCTGCTCTCCTCCGGCACCCCCGGCAAGCGCTACCTGCTGCCGAACACCCGGATCGTCATGCACCAGCCCTCGGCCGGCATCGGCGGCGCCGCCACCGACATCGCCATCCAGGCCGAGGTCTTCGGCCGGATGAAACGCCGCATCGCCGAGATCACCGCGCGCCAGACCGGCCAGACCGTGGAGCGCATCACCGCGGACGCCGACCGGGACCGCTGGTTCGACGCCGACGAGGCGCTCTCCTACGGCTTCGTCGATCACATCGTCTCGGGAGCCTGACCCCGTCGGAGCTTTTTTGTTTTGTGCCGGCCAGTGCGGGGCTGGTTTTTGAAAAACCAGCCCCGCGGTATAGGTCGTTATACAGTTGAGGAGTCAGACTCCGCCGAGTCCTCGGCGGGCCAGCAGCGGCTCGATCTCCGGGTCGCGGCCGCGGAAGGCGCGGAACGCGGCCATCGGGTCGATGCTCCCTCCCCTGCCCAGGAGGGTGCGGCGGAAGTGATCGCCGTTCGCACGGGTCAGTCCCCCGTTTTCGCGGAACCACTGGACGGTGTCGGCGTCGAGGACTTCGCTCCAGATGTAGGAGTAGTACCCGGCGCTGTAGCCGCCGCTGAAGATGTGCGCGAAGTACGTCGTGCGGTAACGCGGCGGGATCGCGGCGACGGACACCCCGGCCTTCACCAGTGCCGCGGCTTCGAACGGCTGGACCTCCTCCACGCTGTCGTCGACGCCGAGGCCGTGCCAGGCCTGGTCGAGCAGGGACGCCGCGAGGTACTCGGTGGTGGAGAACCCTTCGCCGTACTGCTGGGCGGCCAGCAGCTTGTCGACCTGCTCCTGCGGCAGCGCCTCGCCCGTCTCGTGGTGCTTCGCGTAGTTGGCCAGTACTTCGGGCCACAGCATCCACATCTCGTTGACCTGGGACGGGTATTCGACGAAGTCGCGGGGCACGTTGGTGCCGGAGAAGGTCGGGTAGCGGACCGCGGAAACCAGTGCGTGCAGGGCGTGGCCGAACTCGTGGAAGGCGGTGACGACCTCGTCGAAGGTGAGCAGGGTCGGCTCCCCCGCCGGCGGCTTGTTCACGTTGAGCACGTTGACCACGACCGTCTTGCGGCCGAGCAGCTCGGACTGGTCGACGAACGTGTTCATCCAGGCGCCGCCGCGCTTGGAGTCGCGGGTGTACAGGTCGAGCAGGTACAAGCCGAGCGGGGTGCCGTCGGCGTCGAAGACCTCGAAGGTCCGGACCTCCGGGTGGTACTTGGGCAGATCGTCCCGCTCGGTGAACGTCAGGCCGTACAGCTTCGTCGCGGCGAAGAAGACGCCGTCGAGGTACACGCGGTCGGCCTCGAAGTACGGGCGCAGCGCTTCGGTGTCGACCTCGAACCGTTCACGGCGGACCTGGGCGGCGTAGAACGGCCAGTCCGAGGGCCGCAGCGTCGCGCCCGGCACGTCGGCTTCCAGGAGCTGCTGGAGTTCGGCGGCTTCGGCGCGGGCGTTCGCGACCGCGGCGGGCGCCAGCCGTTCCAGCAGCCCGGCGGCGGCCTCGGCCGTCTTCGCCGTCTCGTCCGCGATCACGTAGGCGGCGTGGTTCGGGTAGCCGAGCAGCACGGCCCGTTCGGCGCGCAGGCGGACGATCTCGGCGACGACGCCGTTGTTGTCGAAGGCGTTGCCGCGGTTGCCCCGCGCCATCGACGCGGTGTGGATGCGCTCGCGGACGTCGCGGTTGCGCAGGGTCTCCAGCGGCGAGGCCTGGCTCGTCGGCAGGCTCAGGGTGAGCACGTATTTGCCGTCCTCGCCACGGGCGGCCGCCGCTTCGGCCGCGGTGGCGATCGCGCCCTCACCGAAGCCGTCGAGCTCGGCGCGGTCGGCGATGACGACGGCCAGCTCGTTGGTGTCCTTGAGGAGGTTCTGCTGGAACTTCGTCTGGAGGGTGGACAGCTGCTCGTTGAGCTCACGCAGCCGGGTCTGCTCGGCCGGGCCGAGACCGGCGCCGGCCCGGCTGAAGTCGGTGTGCCGCCGTTCCAGCAGCCGCAGCGACTCCTCGTCGAGGCCGAGCTCGCCGCGGCGGGCGTGGAGGGCGTCGATCCGGGCGAACAGCTGCGGGTTCAGGTGGATGGCGTCGTGGTGGGCGGCCAGCTTGGGCGCGAACTCGGCCTGGATGGCGTGGACCTCGTCGGTGCTGTTCGAGCTGGCCAGGTTGTAGAACACGCTCGCCACGCGGCCCAGCAACTCGCCGGCGCGCTCGAGGGCCACGATGGTGTTCTCGAACGTCGGCTCGGCGTCCTGCGCGGCGATCTGCTCGATCTCCGCCGTGTGTTCGGCGAGCCCGGCCTCGAAGGCGGGCCGGTAGTGCTCGTCGGAGATCCGGTCGAAGGGCGGCAGGGCGTAGGGCAGCTCGCTGGGTGCGGCGAACGGATTGTCCGGCGAAATCATCGGGCAGGCTCCTGGTCGGGGACAGACACTCGGTCTTGTCACCCTACGGGGTCCACCTGGGTCGATGTCAGCGCTTTCCGGAGGTGGCCGCGGTCACCGGCCCGTGGTACCGCCCACCACGGCGTCGCTGCTCGGGGCGGCCTTTTTGCCCCGTTTCGGCTTCGGTTCCGGCGGCACGATGCCGCGCAGGTCGCCGCCGTGGTCGTTGACCCGCATCACGAACGGCCGCGTCTCGGTGTAGCGCACGACCGAGATCGACGCCGGGTCGACGACGATCCGCTGGAAGGCGTCGAGGTGCTGGCCGAGGGCGTCGGCCAGGATGGACTTGATCACGTCGCCGTGGCTGCACAGCAGCCAGACGGCGTGGTCGCCGTGCTCGGCGGTGATCCGCCGGTCGTGGGCGCGGACGGCGGCGACCGACCGGGCCTGCATCGCCGCGAGCCCTTCGCCGCCGGGGAACACCGCGGCCGACGCGTGCGCCTGCACGACCCGCCAGAGCGGTTCCTTCGCCAGGTGCTTGAGTTCCTTGCCCGTCCAGTCCCCGTAGTCCACTTCGGACAGCCCGGGCTCGACGACCTTGTCCAGACCGCGTGCCGCCGCGAGGGGGCCGACGGTCTGCTTGCACCGCAGCATGGGCGAGACGACGAGCCCGGCGAGGGGAACGCCGTCGAGGCGCTCGACGAGCTTCTCCGCCTGGGCGCGGCCGGTGTCGTCGAGGTTGACCTTCGGGGACCGACCGGCCAGGACGCCGGAACCGTTGGCCGTCGACTTGCCGTGCCGGAGCAGAATGACCGTACTCACGACGCCCACCCTACGTGGGGACCGATCAAGCGGTCCCCACGCGGGCGGATCAACGGCTCAATGGCCGGCCGGGCCCGCGTTCGGGTCCAGCGCGCCGGTGAAGATCAGCACGAACAGCAGCACGCCCAGCACCAGCCGGTACACCACGAACGGCACGAAGCTGCGCTTCTTGATGTAGGCCATCAGCCAGGCGATCACCGCGTACCCGACGCCGAAGGCGACCAGCGTGGCCAGGATCGTCGGCCCCCACTGGGCGGGCACGTTGCCCGAGCCGATGTCCTTGAGCTTGTACACCCCCGACCCGAACACCGCCGGCAGGGCCAGCAGGAACGAGTACTCCGCCGCCTCCGCGCGGGTGTAGCCGAGCAGCAGGCCCGCGCTGGTCGTGCCGCCCGAGCGGGACACGCCCGGGATGAGGGCCAGCGCCTGCGCGAAGCCGAAGCCGAGGCCGTGCGGCACGGTCAGGTCGTCCAGCGTCCGTTCCTGCTTCCCGATCCGGTCGGCGACCAGCAGGATCAGGCCGAACACGATGAGCACGGTCGCGGTGATCCGCAGGTCGCGGAACGCGCTGTCGATCTGGTCCTGCAGCAGCAGCCCGAGCACCACGATCGGCAGCGAGCCGACGATGATCAGCCAGCCCAGCCGGGCGTCCGGGTCGCGGCGCCACTCCGCCTTGTACAGCGAGAAGAACCAGGCCCGCAGGATCTTCCCGATCTTCGGCCCGAAGTAGATGATCACCGCCAGCTCGGTGCCGATCTGGGTGACGGCGGTGAACGCCGCGCCCGGGTCGTCCCAGCCGGCGAGCGCCGCGACGATCCGCAGGTGCGCGCTCGAGGAGATCGGCAGGAACTCCGTCAGGCCCTGGACCAGGCCCAGGACGAGTGCTTCGAACCAGCCCACGTCAGGCCACCCCCGCCAGTTCCAAGGCCTCGGCGGCCGTGCGCAGCGCTTCGGCCGGCTCCGCCGTGTAGGGCGACACCGACAGGGTCGTCACGCCGGCTTCGGCGTATTCCGTCATCTTCTCCGCGATCCGTTCCTTCGGGCCCAGCAACGACGTCGCGTCGAGGAACTCCGCCGGCACCGCCGCCATCGCCCCCGCGCGGTCGCCCGCCAGGTACTTCTCCTGCACTTCGGCGGCCTCGGCCGCGAATCCCATCCGGCACGCCAGCCGGTTGTAGAAGTTCTTCTCCTTGCTTCCCATCCCCCCGAGGTAGAGCGCCGCGTAGCCGCGGACGGCGTCCGCGCAGGTCCGCCAGTCCTCGCCCGGCACCAGCGGCACGGACGGGACGACGTCGAAGCCGTCCAGTGCCCGGCCGGCCCGCTCGGCACCGGCCCGGACGTGGGCCAGCTGCTCCCCCGCGTGGGCCGGCGAGAAGAACACCGGCAGCCAGCCGTCGGCGATCTCCCCGGCCAGCTCCAGGTTCTTCGGGCCGATCGCCGCCAGGTACAGCGGGAGGTGCCTGCGGGCCGGGCGGACGGTCAGCCGCAGCGCCTTGCCCGGGCCGTCCGGCAGCGGCAGCGTGAAGTGCTCGCCCTCGAACTTCACCCGCTCGCGGCGCAACGCCGTCCGCACGATCTGCGCGTACTCCCGCGTGCGGCCCACCGGCGAGGCGAACCGCACGCCGTGCCAGCCCTCGGACACCTGCGGGCCGGACACGCCGAGGCCGAGCCGGAACCGGCCGCCCGACAGCGTGTCGAGGGTCGCGGCGGTCATCGCCGTCATCGCCGGGGTGCGCGCCGGGATCTGCAGCACGGCGGCACCGACGTCGATCCGGGAGGTCTGCGCCGCGATCCAGGTGAGCACGGTCACCGCGTCCGACCCGTAGGCCTCCGCGGCCCACACGACCGCGAAACCCAGGTCCTCCGCTTGTTTCGCCAGGGCCAGGTTCGCGGGGTCGTTCCCCGCTCCCCAGTAGCCGAGATTCAGTCCGAGTCGCACGGGGCCAGACCCTAACGGGGGCCATGATCGCGACACGACTCACCTTGGTCTCCTCCGGACGGGGCAGCCCACTAGGCTCGGCGGTCGTGGAAAAGCGACTGCTCGGCCGCTCGGGACTGCGCGTCTCCCGTATGGCGCTCGGCACCATGACCTGGGGTGGCGACACCGACGCGGAAGAGGCCGCCAGCCAGCTGGTCGCCTTCGTCGACGCCGGCGGCACCCTGGTGGACACGGCCGACATCTACGGCGAGGGCGAGAGCGAGCGGGTGCTCGGCTCCCTGCTCGGCGACCTCGTGCCCCGAGAAGACGTCGTCCTCGCGACGAAAGCCGTCGCCAAGCGGACCGACGGCCCGTTCGGCGGCGGCGCCTCGCGCGGCGCGCTGCTCACCGCGCTCGACGGCTCCCTCAAGCGGCTCGGCACCGACCACATCGACCTGTGGCAGCTGCACGCCTGGGACGAGCACGTGCCGCTCGCCGAGACGCTCGCCGCCCTCGAGTACGCCGTCACCAGCGGGAAGGTCCGCTACGTCGGCGTCTCCAACTACGCGGGCTGGCAGCTGGCCACGGCCGCCGCGGGTGCCTCGGCGCTCGCGCCGATCGTCTCCACCCAGGTCGAGTACTCCCTGCTGGAACGCGGGGTGGACCGCGAGGTCGTGCCCGCCGCCGCGCACCACGGCATCGGGCTGCTGCCCTGGGCCCCGCTCGGCCGCGGCGTGCTGACCGGCAAGTACCGCACCGGCACCCCCGCCGACTCGCGCGGCGCGAACAGCGCCTACGCCGGGTACGTCGAGCACCACCGCACCGACCGGGCGGCCCGGATCGTGCAGGCGGTCGCCACCGCCGCCGACGGGCTCGGCACGTCCCCGCTCGCCGTCGCGCTGGCCTGGGTCCGCGACCGGCCCGGCGTCGTCGCCCCGGTCGTCGGCGCGCGGGACACCGGCCAGCTCACCGGCTCGCTGACGGCGGAGGACATCACCCTCCCGCCCGCCATCCGGTCCGCGCTCGACGACGTCAGCGCGATCGAGGTCGGCTACCCCGAACGCTGGCCGCGGTGAGCGCCAGGTGTCTGTTCGGTGACACGCACGTGACGGCGCGGGGATCAAGGAGCATGCTGGTGAAGACCAACCGCCGAGGAACGCCTGGAGGCCGCAACGTGCATCGGCTCGCCGCCGTGTCGTGGATCGCGCTCCCGCTCGCCGGTGCCCTGGTGCTCTCGGGCTGCTCGTCGGCCAAGTCCACCTCCGACGACCTGCAGATCGTGGCGAACCCGACCGCCGCGCGCCCGGCCGTCTCCCCCGCCGTGACCGTGAAACCCGCCGGTCAGGTGCTCGGCACCGGCTCGGTGTCGGCCGTCGCCGTCGACGCGAAGACCTCGACCCTCGTCGTTGCTGTTTCTTCTCCTCCGTCGTTGCAGCTGTACGACCTGAACGCCTTGGCGTCATCCCCGGTGAATATGCCGTTATACGGCAAGGTGTCGAAGCTGACGGTGGCGCCGGGGCGGATCGAGATCGCCGAGCCCGAGCAGGGTGTGGTGCAGCAGCTGACGTTGCCGGACCGGAAGCTGACCGAGACGAAGACCGGCGGGCAGCCGGCGTCGAGCATCGCCTACGGGGCCGATCGGCTGGTCGCGATGGGGACGGGCAAGGACATCGAGGTGCTGCCCGCGGCCGGGCCGGCGCGGACGATCGGCGGGCAGCTCTACAGCGCCGACGACGTCGTCGACACCGGCGACGGCGTGGTGGTGCTGGACCGGCTGCGGACCGCCGTGTTCTCGGTCGACGTCGCCGCCGGGAAAGTCAATGAAGGCCTGCGGGCGGGGGACGGCGCCGCGAACGCCGTGGCGGACTCCTACGGCCGCGTGCTGGTGACCGACGCGCGGGCGGGGGCGCTGCTGGCGTTCTCCGCGGGCCCGCTGATCCTGCGCCAGCGCTACCCGGTGCCCGGCGGCGCGTACGGGATCGCCTACGACCCCACGCGCAGCCTGGCGTGGGTGACGCTCACCGAGCGCAACGAAGTGGTCGGGTTCGACGTCCGCGGCGGCGAGCCTGTCGAGAAGTACCGGTTCCCCACCGTGCGCCAGCCGGATTCGGTGGGGGTGGACGAGAAGAGCGGCCGGGTGATCGTCGGCTCGGCCGCCGGAGAAGGGACCCAGGTGATCCAGCCATGACAGCGGTCAGCGAGGCGGTGGTCGAAGGGGATTGGGAGTATCGCCGCCTGCACCTCCCCCCGGGCGTGTCCCGGCGTGCGGCGGCGATCCAGCTCTCCATCCACGCGGAGTTCGCGGGCTGGGAACTGCGCACCGTGCGGCTCTACGCCGACGGCACGCGCCGGGTGTGGCTGCGCCGCAAGAAGACGGCGCAGAGCCTTCCCGGCGCCCTGCCGACCTAGCCGAGCACGCGGTTCAGCCAGTCGCCCCAGGTCTTTTCCTCGACGTCCGCGTCGGCACCCGGGGTGAACAGGTGGTGGCAGGCGACCATCGCGCCCTGGAAGCCGCGCACGAACCGGAACATCGCCTCCGGCGTCCGGATGCCCACCGTCTGGTCGTTCACGGCGTAGACCACGCCTCCCCCGCCGAGCCGGACGCGGTCACCTTCGGCCGGGCGCGCCGGCAGGCCCAGCTCGGCGCCCAGCCGCGTCCAGGCTCCGTCCCAGTCCGCGACCGGCGGGCCGAAGGCGGTCACCGGGGTCGCGGTCCGGCCCGGGTAGTGCGTCACGTACTCGACCAGGGTGCGGAAGAACAGCTCGCCGCCCGTGGTCATCGCCTCGAACTCGTCCTCCCAGTCGTCGCCCGGGAGGAAACCGCTGGTGACGCACCGGATCACCGTGCTGCCGCCGTCGCGGCCCTCGATGAGGAACTCGTAGGCGATCCGGCGTCCGTCCGGTGCCGTGCCGCTGCCGTAGGCGAGCTTCTCCGCCGGGTCCCACTCGCGGATCCGGAATTCGGGCCGGTACCCGCCGAAGGCGCCGCGGATCGTGCCGCCGGTGCCGCCCTCGACCTCGTTGCGGCCCATGAACCACGAGTCGATCCCCGGCCCGGTCGCGATCGCCTCCCACACCTGCTCCGGTGTCGCCCCGACCTCGGCGACGTCGGTCAGTTCGAACTCGTACCCCACTTCAGGACTCCTCCGGGACGCTCGGGTGCACGGCGACGACCACCCGGTACGAACGGCCCTTCTCGGCCGTCTCGTCGTGGTACTTCCCCACCAGCGTGGTGACGGCGGCGGTGAGCTCTTCGGCGAACGCGGCCCGGTCGGCGGCGGAGGCGAACCGCACCTCGCCGTCGAGCGCGAAGGTCGCCAGGCGCTGCTTGGCTTTGGCCGCGCCGGTGATCAGCAGGCCGACGTCGCGGACGAGCCGTCCGGCCACGGCGAGCAGCCAGCGCGCCGAGAGCCGGTCCGGCGAGCGGGCCGGGTCCGGCTGCACCGCGGCCAGCGCCGTCGGCGAGATGACGTACGACGCCGCCGTCGCCCGCATCATCCGCTCGGTGACGTTGCCCTTGCGGCGTTCCTCGACCAGCTCGACCAGGCCGTGGCTCTCCAGTGCCCGCAGGTGGTAGTTCACCTTCTGGCGGGGCAGGCCGACGCGCGCGGCGAGCATGGTCGCCGAGGCCGGCTCGGCCAGTTCGGCCAGCAGCCGGGCTCGGACCGGGTCCAGCGACACCTCGGCCGCCGCCGCGTCTTCGATCACCGCCACGGGAAACATGCGCCCAGCATGTGGCCGAACAGAGAAGTTGTCAAGAACGTTCGAGCTGTCGGTCCAGCAGTCCCCGGAAGTGCGGGCACGTCATGAGGTCGTCGTGCGGGCAGTCGCCCTCCAGGAGCTCCAGCGCGGCCTGCGCGCGGGCGATCCGGGCCCGCAGCCGGTCCCGCTGCCGGGCCGCCATCGCCGCCCGGCCCGCCGCGGACATCCGGCCGGCCAGTATCGACCGGATGTCCGCGAGCTCGAACCCGGCTTCTTTGGCGACCAGGATCGCGGCCACCCGGCGCAGGTCGTCGTCGGTGTAGCGGCGCCGGGCACCGTCGCGAGCGGGCGTCAGCAGCCCTTCCGCCTCCCAGTACCGCAGCACGTGGGCCGGCAACCCGAACCGGGCCGCCACTTCGCCGATTGACTTCATGTCGGCATTAAGTCGCAGGATGGGCGCCATGTCCACGTTGCTTCCTCTCCTCGACGCCCTCGACGACCGTCCGCAAGCCGTCGAACTGCGGGAACGTACCTACCGGGCCCTCGGCGACACCGTGGTCGACGTCGGCTGCGGCAGCGGGCGGGCCGTCGGCGAACTGGCCGCGCGCGGGGTGCGCGCCATCGGCGTCGACGCCGATCCCGCCATGGTCGAGGTCGCCGCCGAGCGCTGGCCCGACGGCGAGTTCCACGTCGCCGACGCCACCGCCCTGCCCTGGACGACGGCTCGGTCACCGGCTACCGCGCCGACAAGGTGCTGCACGTCCTGCCCGAGCCCGCGCTCGCCGTCGCCGAGGCTCGCCGCGTCCTGGCCCCGGGCGGCCGCGCGGTGCTCACCGGCCAGGACTGGGACACGATCGTCATCGACTCCGACGACCCCGCCCGCACCCGGTCGATCGTCCACACGCGCGCGGACGGGATGCCCCACCCGCGGATCGCCCGGCGGTACCGCAACCTCCTGCTGGACAACGGGTTCACCGACGTCACGGTCGAGGTCCACACGGTGGTCTGGACCGACGCGGCGGCCTTGCCGGTGCTGGCCAACCTCGGCGGCGACGGCGCCTGGCTCGAAGAGCAGGCCACGCGCGCCCGCGAAGACCGGCTGTTCGTCGCCGTGCCGATGTTCCTCGCCGCCGGAACCCGCTGAGCTCAGCGGCGGAGACTGGCGTTGACCAGGGCGACCACCCGCGGCAGCACCTGGGCCGCGGCCTCCAGCGGCACGACGTGCCCGACCCCCGGCAGCACCACGGCGGTGCCGTCGCCGAGGCCGCGCACCCACTGCTCCACATCGGACGCCCGGACGATCCGGTCCCGCTCCCCCACGATCGCCGTCACCGGCAGGTCCGCCACCTGGGCCAACGCCGCTTCACGCGCGTAGGCGTCCATGGCCGGGCGGAACAGGGACACGGTGTGGGGCCAGTTGCCGCGGACCATCTTCACGGTCAGTTCGACCAGCTCCGGGTCCGGGTCGTCGCCGAACAGCCACCAGCGCAGGCCCGCGCTGACCGCCCGGCTGGTGTGCTCCCGCACCACGCCGAAGAGCTTCGAGCCGAGCACCGCTTCGAGGTCGCGGGCCAGTTTCCCGAGCGCGTTCGGCCAGGTCGCGGACACCTCGGCGGCGAGGGTGCCCGAGGACGTGGCCAGCAGCACCAAGCCCGAAACGCGGGCGGCGAACAGCTCCGGATGCCGTTGCGACAGCGACATGACGGCCAGGCCGCCCATGTCGTGACCCACCAGCACCACCCGGCCCTCGGGCACCTCGCGCGCCAGCAGCTCGGCGAGGTCGTCGCCGAGCTGGGCCATGGACGCCGTTCCGCGGCGCGCCCGGCCCGAGCCGCCGTGGCCGCGCTGGTCGTAGGTCAGCACGGCCACCGGCCCGTCGGCGGCGTCGGGCACCAGCGGCGCGATGAGGCCCCAGCTGCGCTGGTCGAGCGCGTAGCCGTGGACGAACACCACGGTCACCGGCGCGGCCGGGTCGCCCCTGCGGATGACCTGCAGGAGCGTGCCGTCGGCGAGCGCGAACCCGGTCATCAGCTGGTGCGCAGGAACCGGTCCAGCACGCGGGTGCCGAACTTCAGCGCCTCGACCGGGACCCGCTCGTCGACGCCGTGGAACAGCGCCGAGAAGTCGAGGTCCGCGGGCAGCTTGAGCGGCGCGAAGCCGAAGTTGCGGATGCCCAGCTCCTGGAACGACTTGGCGTCGGTGCCGCCGGACAGCATGTACGGCAGCGTCTTCGCGCCCGGGTCCTCGGCCAGGACCGCGGCGCTCATGGCGTCCACGAGCGCGCCGTCGAAGGTGGTCTCGACCGGGGGGAGCTCCATCCACTCCTTCTCGATGTCCGGGCCGAGCAGCTCGTCGAGCTCGCGGTCGAAGGCCTCCAGGCGGCCCGGCAGGATCCGGCAGTCCACCGCGGCCTCGGCGACCGACGGGATGACGTTCGACTTGTACCCGGCGGTGAGCATGGTCGGGTTGGCCGTGTCGCGCAGGGTCGCGCCGATCATCCGGGAGATGTTGCCCAGCTTGGCGACCGAGCCCTCCAGGTCGTCCTCCGGGAAGTCCCAGCCGGTGAGCTCGGTGACGCCGGCGAGGAACTCCTTCACCGAGTCGGTGAGCACCAGCGGGAACCGGTGGTTGCCGAGCTTCGCCACGGCCTCGGCCAGCTTCGTGACCGCGTTGTCGCGGTGGATCATCGAGCCGTGGCCGGCGGTGCCGCGCACGCGCAGCTTCATCCAGCGGATGCCTTTTTCCGCCGTCTCGATGAGGTAGGCGCGGACGTCGTCCTTGAGGGTGATGGAGAAGCCCCCGACCTCGCTGATCGCCTCGGTGACGCCCTCGAACAGCTCCGGGCGGTTCTCGACCAGCCACTGGGCGCCGTACTTGCCGCCGGCCTCTTCGTCGGCCAGGAAGGCGAAGACCAGGTCACGCGGCGGCACGACGTTGTTGATCTTGTAGTGCCGGGCCAGCGCGAGCGCCATCGCGCACATGTCCTTCATGTCGACCGCGCCCCGGCCCCAGACGTAGTCGTCCTGGATCGCCCCGGAGAAGGGGTGCACCGACCACTCGGACGCGTCGGCGGGCACGGCGTCGAGGTGACCGTGGATGAGCAGGGCACCCCGCTCGCGATCGGCGCCTGCGAGCCGCACGATGACGTTGTGCCGGTCCTTCCCGCCCGACTCGACGTAGGTGATCTCGTAGCCGGCGTCGGTCAGCTTCTCCGCCACGTACTCCGCCGCCGCCCGCTCGCCGACCAGCGTGTCGGGATCGCCGGTGTTGGTCGTGTCGATGCGGATGAGCTCACTGGTCAGCGTGACGGCCTCGGCCGCGGCGGCTTCGATCAGGTTCGGTTCGGTCACCGGGCATTCCTATCATTGGCGCCTCCGGACGCGCTGGCCGTGGGAACAGGATGGGATCGGCGTCATCCGGGTCCGGCCTGCCGCCGCCGGTCGCGCACGAAGATGACCGGCGGCTTGTTCTCACCCGGGCTGCGGCGGTTCATCTCGAACAGCGCGGTCGCGGCGATCAGGTCGCTGAGTTTGGCGTAACCGTAGGTGCGGGAGTCGAAGTCCGGACGTTGCTTCGTGACGATGTTGCCGATGGCGGACAGCGACGCCCAGCCATCGTCGTCGGAAGCGGCTTCGACGGCGTTCCGCAGCAGAGCCATCAGCGCGATGTCGCTCGTGAGTTGCGCGGCGCGAGCGGACGGCCTCTCCGCGGGTGCCGAGTCGGCCGGCTCGGCCACGCCGCCGGGGTAGCCGAGGTTCTCGACGTAGATGAACTTGTCGCACGCGGCGACGAACGGCTTGGGCGTCTTGCGTTCGCCGAAGCCGTAGACGGTCAGGCCCGATTCGCGCAGCCGCGCCGCCAGCCGGGTGAAGTCGGAATCGCTGGAGACGATGCAGAACCCGTCGAAGCGGTCGGAATACAGCAGGTCCATCGCGTCGATGACCATCGCCGCGTCGGTGGCGTTCTTGCCGGTGGTGTACGCGAACTGCTGGATCGGCTGGATCGACTGGGCCAGCAGCTGATCTTTCCAGCCTTTCAGGCTCGTCCCGGTCCAGTCGCCGTATGCGCGCTTCACGTGCGCGGTGCCGTACTTGGCGACCTCGGCCAGCAGCGCCTCGGTGATCCCCGGCCGGGCGTTGTCCGCGTCGATGAGCACCGCCAGCTTGGCGGTGGTCTCACTGGCTGTGGCCATGCTGTGCTCCCCGTCGTCCTTCGCTTCGGCCGGGCGGAACCACCGATCCAGGGGTCTCCCCGGCCGGCCCGGGGTGAATCCTGCCCGAACCGGAGCCTCGACGCGCCCCGGTTCCCCGACCCGTCGCGAACATGAAACAGATTCGGCTACTCGTCGGTATCCTTCGCCGCCGCCCGCTGGTGGACTCTCAGCCATGTCACCTTCGAAAGCCCGCCTCGCCGTGGCCGGCACCGCCTCCGCCGTCCTGCTGCTGCTCGGGAGCGCCGGCGCCGCGGATGCCCGGCCCGCCGCCACGCCGGCCGCGGTGGCCGCCGCCGCGCCGGCCTACGCCACCTGGATCGCCGACGTCACCGCGGTCACCACCCCCGCCGCCGCCTACCTCGAGCAGCGGCTCGCCGCGCCCGGTGGGCGGAACGCGATCGTGCTCGACATCGACAACACCAGCCTGGAGACCTACTACTCCGGCGGGTTCACCACGCCGGCCGTCAAGCCGGTCCTCGCGCTCGCCAAGCTCGCCCGGGCGAAGGGCGCCGCGGTCTTCTTCGTCAGCGACCGCACCGAGCTGCTCAGGTGGCCGACCGAAGGGAACCTGAAGGCGGTCGGGTACCCGAACGACGGACTCTCCCTGCGTCCCCTCTTCAACTTCGACCCCGTGCAGGCCAACAAGACCAAGGCCCGGGCCGCCATCGAGCGGGATGGCTACACCATCGTCGCGAACATCGGCAACAACCTGACCGACCTCGACGGCGGGCACGCGGAGCGGACCTTCAAGCTGCCCGACTACGACGGCGCGCTGTCCTGAGCCGGCGCGATCGTCGCCCCGGCCACCGGCGGGCAGGCGAGCAGCCGGTGCTCTCCTGCCCGCGCGTCGACGACGGACGCCAGCAGCCGCACCGCCTCGCGGCCGAGGGCGCGCCGCGGTACCTCGAAACCGCTGACCTCCGGGTCCGCGGTCCTCGACGGCGGGCGGCCGAGGACCGCCAGGGAGAGGTCGCCGGGGACCCGCACGGCCGCCGCACACAGAGCACGCCGTGCCGGGGCGAGCAGCGCCTCCTCGACGACCAGCGCGGTCACGCCCTCGGCGAGCCAGCCGGGGATCGCCGTCGTGAGACCGGTGCCGTCGGTGCGGACCACCGAGCCGGGCTCGGCGCCGAACCCGCGCTCGCGCTCCGCCGCGGCCGGGGTGTCCGCCGGCTCGCGCAGGTAGCGGATCCGCCGGTGCCCCGCCTGCCGCAGCCGGGCGCGCACCTCGGCCGCGGCGGGCGCGTAGTCGGCGTCGACGCACGGCACCCGGTCGCCGAGGTCCGCGCAGCGTCCGATGTGGACGATCGGGAACCCGGCGGCGAGCAGCTCCGGCGGGACGGGACCGCCGAGGAACAGGCAGCCGTCGGCGAGCCGGGTGCGGCTGACGAGCGCGGGGCCGGACGCGGCGAACATGATGAGGTCCGTGCCGAGCGCGGCCGCCTCCGCCGCGATGCCGCCCAGGATCGCCTGGTGCGCCTCGGACGCCGGCGCGGCGGCGCAGATCCCGAAGAGGTCGTGGCTCGCCGGCCGCTTCGCCAGCGGATCGCGGTAGCCGAGCCGCCGGGCGGCGTCCAGCACCCGCAGCCGCGTCGACTCCGCCAGCCGGACCCCGGTGCGGTTGCCGCCCAGCACCACCGACACCGTCGCCTGGGAAACCCCCGCCACGCGCGCGATGTCGGCCTGCCGCACCCTGCCCATCGGGCACCTCGCTCGCCGGTCGCCGGGGTCAGCTGATCGATTCAGGTTGCAAGCCCGCTTCGGGGCGCGTCAACGGTTTTGCCCGAAACTCCAGCGGATCCGGCCCGGTCGTCCTGAACGACGCCCGCGGCGGGTGGCAGGATGCCGCCATGCGCCCCTTGCCCCTCGACGGCGTCACCGTCGTGTCGTGCGAACAGGCGGTCGCCGCGCCGCTGGCCACCCGGCACCTGGCCGACCTCGGCGCCCGGGTGCTCAAGATCGAGCGGCCGGGCACCGGCGACTTCGCCCGCGCCTACGACGAAACCGTGCACGGCCTTTCCAGCCACTTCGTCTGGCTGAACCGGTCGAAGGAGAGCGTCACGCTCGACCTCAAGAGCGACGCCGCGGCCGGCGTGCTGGCCGCGCTGCTGGACCGCGCCGACGTGTTCGTGCAGAATTTCGCGCCCGGCGCCGCCGAACGGCTCGGCCTGGGCGCGGCCACCCTGCGCGCCACCCGGCCGCGGCTGATCACGTGCTCGGTGTCGGGTTACGGTTCGGACGGGCCCTACCGCGACGCGAAGGCGTACGACCTGCTCATCCAGTCCGAAGCCGGGCTGGTGTCGGTCACCGGCTCCGCGGCGGAGCCGGCCAAGAGCGGAATCCCGGCCGCGGACATCGGCGCCGGGATGTACGCCTTCTCCGGCATCCTGTCCGCGCTGTACGAGCGCGAGCGCACGGGGCGGGGCACCGAACTCGAGGTCAGCCTGTTCGACTCGCTGGTCGAATGGATGGGCTTCCCGCTGTACTACGCCGGCTACGGCGGGACGCCGCCACCGCGGACGGGCACCAGCCACGCCGCGATCGCACCGTACGGCACCTTCGCCGCGGGCGACGGGACCGAGGTGGTGCTGGCGGTGCAGAACGACCGCGAGTGGGCGGCGTTCTGCGAGCACGTGGCCGCCCGCCCGGAGTGGGTCGCCGACGCCCGGTTCGCCACGGGCAGCGCGCGGGTCGCGAACCGGGCCGCGCTGGAAGGCGGGATCGACGCGATCTTCGCCGGGCTGACCGGCACCGAACTGGAGGGCCGGTTGACGGTGGGCCGCATCGCGCACGCGCGCCGCCGCGACCTTCCGGATGTCCTGGCGCATCCGCAGCTCACGGCCCGCGACCGGTTCGCGGAGGTCGCGACGCCCGCCGGGCCGATCCGGGCGACGCTGCCCCCGATCACGATGACCGGCCGGGCGCCGAGGATGGACCCGGTGCCGGCACTGGGCGAGCACACGGACGCGGTGCTGGCGGAATTCGGCTTCGACGCGGAGGCGCTGCGCCGTCAGGGTGCCGTGTAGCCGACGCAGGGCTTGGGCCGAGCACGATCGTGCGGCGGGAAGCCGGACCGGCTCACTCGCCCAGGATGTGCCGGGCCCTGGCGAGCACCGGCTTGTCCACCATCCGGCCGTCCACAACGGACACCGAGTCCCCCGCCGCCACGACCCGGCGGGCCCAGGCGCGTTCGGCTTCCGTCGGCCGGAAGCCGTCGCGGACCGCGGCCACCTGCCGCGGGTGGATGCACAGCTTGCCGCCGAAGCCCATCCGGCGCGCGTACCGGACGTCGGCCTCCAGCTGCGAAGCGTCGCGCAGGTCCGTGGTGACGCCGTCCACCGGCGGCGCGAGCCCGGCCGCCGCCGAGGCCACCACCAGCCGCGAACGCGCGTAGGCGAACGGCTCCCGGTCTTCCGGTGCCACCCCGAGCTCGGCCGCCAGGTCCACGCTGCCGAACGCCAGCCGCGTCACCGACGGCACCGCGGCCAGCTCGCCGGCGCGTTCCACCCCACGCGCGGTCTCGACGAGGGCGACCACGTCCCGGAACCCGGCGAGCACACCGGGCGTCTCGGCCTTCGGCACCATGACGGGAACGCCCCGCGCGGCCACCAGTCCGGCGTCCGCGGCGAACCACGGGGTGCCCGGCGCGTTGATCCGGACCATCGCCCGGTGGCTTTCGAGCCACTCGCCCACCGCGGCGCGCGCCGAATCCTTGGCCGCCGGGGCGACGGCGTCCTCCAAGTCGAGGATCACGACGTCGGCGACCGCCTTGCCGAAGCGGTCGGGCCGATCGCCGGGCACGAACAGGAACGTCGTCGCGGCCACCCGGCCACGATAGCGGGTAAGGGATCCGACGGCGCCGGACTGCGTGATCACCCGATGCGGCCGCCGGCCCCTCAGGACGAACGTGGGCTCCACGACGAAAGGAGCCGCTGTGCGAGGCGACTGGATCCACGACTGGGTGCGGGTGGAGATGGAGTACCGGGCCGGGCCGCCCCCGGCACCGGCGGTGCGCGAGCGGCCGGCTTCGCACCCGTGGAAGGCGTTGTGGGCCGGGTTGTTCCCGCACCGCCGGGCCGAGGCGCGCCACCCGTGACCGCGGTCAGCGGGCTCCGGCGTGCACCCGCTCGACCGTCTCGGCCAGGCCGTCGAGGCCGGACAGGACGGCGTCCGCCACCGCCGGGTCCTGCGGGCCGGCGTGCCGGTTGACCCACACGCGCGGGATGCCGAGCGCCTGGGCGGGCACCATGTCGTGGAAGTGGCTCTCCGCGACGTGCACCCAGTTCCCGGCGGTGGCGTCGAAGGAAGCGGCGAACCGCCGGAAGTGGCCGTGCCCGGGCTTGTACTCGCCGACGTCCTCCGCGGTCACGATCGCGTCGATCGGCACCGCGAGCCGACGCTGGGTTTCGCCGATGAGGTCGCGGTCGCAGTTGGTCAGCAGCGCGAGCCGCCAGCCGGCTTCCCGCAGGGCGGCCAGCGCCGGCCGGGTGTCGGGGAAGACCGGCCAGTACGGCAGCCCGGTGCCGAGCACCGACGCGTCGTCGGCCACCAGCTCCAGCCCGGCTTCGGCCGCGGTCCGGCGCACGGACTCGGCGAGCACCTCCCGGTAGCGCCGCACCGGCACCGCGGCCTGCACCTGCGGCTCGATCCGGTGGTAGACCTCGAGCAGCTCCGCGCCGCGGCCGGGGAACAGCAGCTCCAGCCCGGTGGCGATGCCGTGGCGCCAGTCCACCAGCGTCCCGAAGCAGTCGAACGTCGCCCAGCGGATCATCGTCTGCGGTCCTCCCCGGGTGCGCGACGATCGTCCCGCGCAGGTTAGCCCGCGAAGCGGCCCACCGCGACGAACGCCGCCAGCAGGAGCAGCACGACGTTCATCGGCAGCGCCTTGGTCTCCTTGCGGCGCACGTGCACGACGATCGCCCCGGCCTGGACAATGACCAGCCCCGTCGCGGCCAGCGGCGTCAGCACCGGGGCGATGTCCAGCGCCTGCGGCAGGATCAGCCCGATCGCGCCCAGGACCTCCACCGCGCCGATGCCCTTCACGGCAGCCTCGGAGAAGTCGCCCGCCCACCCCATGTTGGGGTTTTCCAGCAGCTTCTCGCGCGGAGTGGCGAGCTTCATGCCCCCGGCGCCGAGGTACAGCGCAGCGAGCAGGCCCGCCGCGATCCACAGGACGACGTTCACGGTCACCTCCGGTCGATAGAAAGTAGTTGAACACTACACCTTTTCCGGAGGAACCGCCTCAACTTGGCCGGACCGTGATCGAGGTGCCGGGGCGTGCCACCACGTGCCCGGCCGGGTCACCCGTGAGCGGCTCGCTCGGCCAGGTAATCGCGGAAGGTGATGTCGCCGTCGCGGTGGCCGGGGGTCAGGTGCCCGCCATCGGCGTACGCCCGGAACGTCTCCCCCGGCACCTTCAGCGGCACGATCCGCCGGTGCCGCCCGGTCGCCTCCCCGACCGCCTGGGCCAGCTCGGCCGCGGCGAGGATCTCCGGGCCGCCGAAGTCCGGCGCCCGGCCCACCGGATCGCCCAGCGCGTGCCCGGCGAGCCGGCGGGCGACGTCCCGGACGTCGACGGGCTGGAAGGAGATCCGCGGCACCGGCACCACCGGCAGCCGGGAGGCGCCGGAAAGGAGGGCGCGGACCAGGCCGTGGAACTGGGTGGCCCGCTGGATCGTGTACGGCAGGCCCGAGGTCGCGAAGAGCTCCTCGGTCTCGTGCTTGGCCCGGTAGTAGCCGAGCGGGACCCGGTCGACGCCGACGATCGAGACGTACACCAGGTGCGGGCCGCCGGCCCACCGCGCCGCCTCGATCAGCGTCCGCGCGAGCTGGGTCTCCCGGCCGAAGTAGTCGGTGGCGCAGTGGACGACCACGTCGGCCCCGGCGATGGCGGTGTCGACGCCCCGCCCGGTCCGCAGGTCGCCGCGGACGACGTCCGGGGCGGCCCGCCTGCTCAGCACGCGGACTTCCTCGCCCGCCGCGCGCAGCTGCGCCACGACCGCCGAGCCGAGCTGCCCGGTGCCGCCGGTGACCAGGATCCGCACGTCGACCACCTCCGGCGCCATCCTGGCACGGCTGTGCCCGCCGGGAAACGGTTTCCCGGCGGGCGCACCCGGGCGGACTCAGTTGCGGTTGATGGTGAACGTGGTGGTGCGGTTGCGGATGTCCTCGGCGTTGTCGGCCAGGGTCAGCCCGGTGAAGGTCGCCGAGCCGACGGCCGGGCCCTGGCCCGGTTCCGGCAGCTCGTTGGCCCAGATCCCGATCCCGGACTTGGCGTCGAAGGCGTCCCCGCTCCGGTGGGCGCCGGTGATCGACACGTTCGCCAGCACGGTGTCCTCGACCGGGTGCTCCGGACCGCCGTTGTACTTGGTCTGGAACATGATGCCGCTGTAGGTCGGGCTCTGGATGTCCACATCGGACACCCGGATGCCGCGGAACTCCTTGGACGCGGAGAACAGCCAGATCGCCGGGAAGGTCTGCTGGCCCCAGAAGTGGCCGCCGTCCCGGACGAGCGAGGCGTTCTGGACCGTCGTCGGCTGCGGCCCGAACCCGAGGAACGGGTAGCCGAAGTCGAGCGAGCTGATCGTGATCGCCGAGTACGTCAGCGTGTCCGCGATGTAGAGGTTGCGGAAGGTGTTGTTGTACCCGCCGTAGACCGCCAGCCCGGCCGCGCGCCACGGGGTGAGCGCGGTGAGGTTCTCGAACACGTTGTCGTACTGGTTGCCCGGGTTGAGGTCCGTGGCGGCGAACAGCGCGAAGCTGTCGTCACCGGTGGACCGGGCCTCGATGTTCGTGACGTGGTTGCCGGTGCTCCCGTTCGTCAGGTTGACGCCGTCGGCGAAGGTGTCGCGGATCCGGGAGTTCTTGATCGTGGTGTTGTCCACGTTGGTGCCCCAGACCATGACCACCTGGTGTTCGACCCAGATGTTGTCGATCGTCAGGTTGGCCACGTTGGTCAGGTTGAACACCTTGCCGGGGCCGTCGATGCGGGAGGTGTAGTTCCCGAACACCGCGAACCCGCTGAACGTCGAGCCGTTGGCACTCGACTGGACGTCGATGCCGATGTCGGTGTTCTCCTGGCCCGAAGGCGCGGAGAACTTCGTGAACCACGGCCCGGCGCCGATGACCGTGACAGCCTTGCCGTAGACGTTCAGCTTGCCCGACAGCGCGTAGTTCCCGGCCGGGAGGTAGACCCCGGTGAGGGTGGTGTCCTGCCGGGCCTTGTCGAGGGCGGCCTGCACGTCCTGCTGGGTGAACCCGGCCGGCGTCGCGAAGTGCGCCGGGTCCGGGTTGGCGGCCGCGGTGGCCTGCTCGAAGCTGACGAAGTCGATCGCGTAGTTCGTGCTGTTGGCCGCGTCCTTCTGCAGCTTGATCTTGTGGCCGGCGGGCACGGTGGTGCCGAGCAGGGTGCTCGCCTCGTCGTAGATGTGCCGCGGCCCGGCGCCCGGCGAGTTGCCCGGGCCCGTTTCGGCGCCGTAGAGCCACGCGTAGTGCGAGGTCAGGTCGATCGCCTTGAGGAAGGTGCCGTCGACGTAGACGTTCAACGTCGCATCGATGCCGCCACCGCCCGCGGAGTCCGGGATGGAGAACCGGGTGACCAGGGTGTTGGTCGCCGCGCGGGTGGTGAACTCCACCGAGGAGCCGGTCGAGTTCAGCGTCACGGCCTTGCGGCCCGAGGCTTCACCCGCGAGGTCGCCGATCGTGCGGTTCGGGCCGACCACGGCCGCGCCGCCGGCGAGCACGCCGTCCTCGGCCTCGTCCATGTCGTAGGGCATGTTCGCGCCGCGGCCGACGAAGAGCGCCTGCGTGCTGGTGTTGTTGCCCTGCTTGACGGGCAGTTCGTTGGCGTCGTTCGCGACGACCGTCTTGACGGTGTAGCGGCCGTTGGCCGCGGTCCAGGTGCCGACGGTCACCGGCGCGGCGGTCGCGCCGGCGGCGATGGCTCCGGTGTAGCTGCCGGTCAGTGTCTTCACGACGGTGCCGTTCTGGTCGGCGATCGTCACCGTGACGCCGTGGGCGCCGCCCGCACTGGCCACGGTTCCCTGGTTGCGCAGGGTCGTGGTGAAGGTGACCGTGTTGCCCGCGGACGGGTTGCCCGGCGACCACGCCGTGGCCGCGACCAGGTCGGAGCTCTGCACCGGGCTGACGACCAGCGCCGCCGAGCTCGTGTAGGAGTTGTTGGCCTCGTTCTGCTCGATGACGGCGTTCGCTTCGTCGACCTTGGCGGTCAGCTGGTAGCTGCCCGCGTCCCGGGTGCCGATGTTCGCCGACACCGTCGCCGACGCGCCGGCCGCGAGCGCGCCGACGTTCGCCGTGCCGACCTTGGTGGTTCCCAGGTAGAGGTTGACGTTCGTCGCGCCGGAGGCCACCGTCCCGGCGTTGCGGACGGTCGCCGAAACGGTGATCGCGTCCGTCTCCACCGGGTTCTGCGGCGACCACGACACGCCCGAGATGGTCAGGTCCGGGTTGGGTGCGGGGACGCCGAAGACCTGGAACTCCGCGGCCTGCCCGCCGCCGGCGCCCGAGTTGGCGGTGACGCGCAGGCGGACGTCGGCGGCCCGGCCGCCGAGCGGGATCGTCACCGTGTTGCCGGTCGCCGGGCTGAAGCTGTAGGTCTGCGCGGCGGCCAGCGTGGTGAAGGCGGACGCACTCTGCTCACGGCCTTCGACGGCGATCGTCTGGGTCCGCGGGCCCCACGCCGGATCGGGGTTGAGCTTGACCACGACCTGGTTCAGGTCGGCGTTCGCCCCGAGCGCGACGGTGAGCAGGTTCGGGTAGGTCCCGCCGCCGCCCTCCCAGTAGGTGGCCACGGAGTCGTCGTTGGCGTTGGCCGCCACGTACGTCCACTCCGAGGACGCCGTGATCGGCTTGCCCGGCGCGAGGTTCGTCCCGGCCTGGGTGCCGTTGCGCGTCACCGTGTCGCTGGTGGCCGACTGGTTGCCCGCGGCGTCCTTCGCGCGGACGAAGTACGAGACGGTGGCGCTGTCGGGCTGGGTGTCGGTGTAGGTCAGGACGTTCCCGGCGACGCTGCCGCGGAGCTGGCCGTTCGCGTAGACGTCGTAGCCGGCGACACCCGTGTTGTCCGTCGACGCCGACCAGGTCAGCCGGATCTGGCCACTCGCGGGCTGGGTGTAGGCGAGGTTGCCGGGCGCGGACGGCGGCTGGGTGTCGCCGCCGGCGGGGCCGTGCACCTCGAACTCCGACAGCTGGGCGGCGGGCCAGCCGGTGTTCGCGGTGATGTTCAACCGGACGTACCGGGGCTTGCCGGTGACGTCCACGGCGACCGTGTTGGCCTTGGCCGGGTCGAACACGTACCCGGCCGAGGGCTTCAGGTCGGTGAAGGTGGTCCCGTCGGTGCTGCCCTGGACGCTGAAGGTCTCGGTCCGGGCGCTCCAGTTCGCGGCCGGCAGCTTGAGCACGAGCTGCGCGACGTCCGTCGGCGTGCCGAGATCCGCCTGGACCCACTGGGGGAACTGGTTGTTCGTGCTTTCCCAGTAGGTGTCCTGGTTGCCGTCGCCGACGTTCGACACGGGATAGCCGGCGAGCTGGCTGCTGGCGGTGTAGGTCGCGGCGGCGGCTTGCACCGCGGGCTGGACGCCGGGCGCGGCGGCCGGGGCTGCCGGCGCCGCGGGCGCGGTCAGGAGCAGGGACAGGGCGGCGAAGGCAGCCGCGGGTGACAACACTCGCTTCGTTCTCATGCGGTTCCTCTGATCCGGGGAGGAGGGAGACGACTCGGAGCGAAACCGGAATCTTCCCGACGGCTGACGCGATCTGCCGGTCAACTGTCAGGTTCTTGCATTGATTCGTTCAAGAGTTACAGTGACGGCGGCCACAAGTCAACGGCCGGACGCGGAAAAGGCCTCCTCGCAGGGGATGCGAGGAGGCCTTTTCGAGAGAGGAGTCAGTGCACGGCGCCGAGCCGGATCGCGCGGGTGCCCGGGGCGTTCACCGGGCCGCCGCAGTGCGCGCAGACCGTGGCCGGCTCGAGGTCCTCGCCGCAGGCGTGGCGCCAGAGGGTCGGCGGTTCGCCCTGGTGGACGTACTTGTCGCCCCAGGCCATCAGGCCGAGCAGGATCGGCTGCAGCGCCCGGCCGGCTTCGGTCGGGTGGTACTCGTGGCGCGGCGGGTGGGCTTCGTACTGCACCTTCTCCAGCACGCCGGCGTCGACGAGCTTCCGCAGCCGGGCGGCCAGGATGTCCCGGCTGGCGCCGGTGTTCTCGGCGATCTGGTTGAACCGCCGCTCCCCCAGCATGATCTCGCGCAGCGCGAGGAGGCTCCACCGCTCGCCGACGACCTCGAGCGCCTCGGCGACGGAACACTCGCGACCACGCCGGACCATGCCACCTCCACGAGATTGAAAATCCAACCTAGCACGTCAACCACCTGTGACGTGCCGAACAGCAGAGTTGTGGATTCCAACTGACCCGGCGTATACCGAAGGCATCCCGATCTGCGAGGAGGCAGACGCCATGACGGACGCGGTGATCGTCGACGCGGTACGGACCCCGATCGGCAAGGGCAAGCCGAACGGAACGCTCGCCGGGGTGCACCCGGTGGACCTGCACGCCCACGCCCTGCGTGCGCTGGTCGAGCGCACCGGTCTCGACCCGGCCCGGATCGACGACGTGATCAGCGGCGCGGTCGGCCAGATCGGCGAGCAGAGCATGAACACGGCCCGCTGGGCGGCGCTCGCCGCCGGGCTGCCGGAATCGGTGCCGGCGGTGACCGTCGACCGCCAGTGCGGCAGCAGCCAGCAGGCGATCCACTTCGCCGCGCAGGGCGTGATCGCGGGTGCGTACGACGTCGTGATCGCCTCCGGCGTGGAGTCGATGAGCCGGGTCCCGATGGGCAGCCAGGTGGCCGGGCGCGACCCGTTCGGCCCGCAGGTCGCCGCCCGTTACCCGGACGGCCTGGTGCCGCAGGGCATCAGCGCGGAGCTCATCGCGGCGAAGTGGGGTTTCACCCGGGAGCAGCTGGACGAGTTCTCCGCGCAAAGCCACCAGCGCGCGGCCAAGGCCTGGGCGGACGGCAGGTTCGCGGCCGAAGTGGCACCGCTGAAGGCCCCCGGACCGGACGGAACGCTGCGCGAGGTGACGACCGACGAGACGGTCCGCCCCGGCACCACACCGGAGATCCTCGCCGGCCTGAAGCCGGCGTTCCGCGCGGACATCTGGGAGCAGCGCTTCCCATACCTGGGCTGGCACATCACCGCGGGCAACTCATCCCCGATCAACGACGGCGCGGCAGCACTGCTGATCACCAGCAGCGAGACGGCGGCCGCCCTGGGCTTGAGGCCGCGAGCCCGCATCCACAGTTTCGCCGTGGCGGGCGACGACCCGCTGCTGATGCTGACCGGCATCATCCCGGCCACCCGCAAGGTCCTGGCACGAGCGGGCCTCGAGGTGGCGGACATCGACGCGTTCGAGGTCAACGAGGCATTCGCCAGCGTGGTACTGGCGTGGCAGCAAGAAACCGGCGCGGACCTGGCGAAGGTCAACATCAACGGCGGCGCGATAGCCCTCGGCCACCCCCTCGGAGGCAGCGGAGCCCGCCTGGCGACGACGCTCCTGTCGGTCCTGGAGCAGACGGGCGGCCGCTACGGCCTGCAGACGATGTGCGAGGCAGGCGGGCTGGCGAACGCAACGATCATCGAGCGCCTGGACTGACCGCACGACCCACCGGCTTCGGGGTTGCGAAGATCATCCGGGCTCAGGTGGCTCCTCGAGACCATCCCGATCAGCCCACTCGAGCAACGGCTCAAGCGAGAACACGGCCTTGTCGATACCGGCGTGCAGATCGCCCAGCTCGGCGAACCGCGCCGGGACCGTGGCGATCGTGAAGTCCCCCGGCTCGGCCGCATCGATTTCTTCCCAGCGGATCGGCGTCGAAACCGTGCCTTCAGGATTACCGCGTACCGAGTAGGCGCTCGCGATGGTGTGGTCGCGGGCGTTCTGGTTGTAGTCGACGAAGAGCAGCCGCGGGTCGCGGTCCTTGCGCCACCAAGTGGTCGTGACGTCGTCGGGAGCCCGCCGTTCGACCTCGTGCGCGAAGGCGAGCGCCGCCCGACGGACCTCCTGGAAGCCCCACCGGGGTTCGATCCGGACGTAGATGTGCAGGCCACGACCACCGGACGTCTTCGGCCACCCGACCGCACCGAGCTCGTCGAGGATCTCGTGGGCGACATGCGCGACCCGGCGCACGCGGTCGTAACCACAATCGGGCATCGGGTCGAGATCGATCCGCCATTCGTCGGGCTTCTCGGTGTCGGCCCGCCGCGAGTTCCACGGATGGAACTCCACAGTGGACATCTGCACCGCCCACGCCACGTGCGCGAGCTCGGTGACACACAGTTCGTCGGCGTGCCGGTTGTAGCGCGGGAAGGTGACCCGGACGGTCTCCAGCCACGGCGGCGCCCCGTTCGGCACGCGCTTCTGGTGCACCTTCTCCCCCGCCACGCCGGACGGGAAACGGTGCAGCATGCACGGGCGTTCCCGCAGGGCGTTGACGATGCCGTCGCCGACCGAGAGGTAGTAGTTGACCAGGTCGAGCTTGGTCTCGCCGCGGGCCGGGAAGTAGACCCGGTCCGGGTTGGAGATCCGCACGGTGTGCGGGCCGACTTCGAGCTCCACTGCCGCCGACTTCTGCGCCATAGTGGAGACGCTAGTGCACAATCGGGCTGGTGAGCCTTCCGACGGACGGTCACGTCCACACCGAATGGTCCTGGGACACGGTCACCGGCTCGATGGCCGGCTCGTGCGCGCGGGCCGTCGAGCTGGGCCTGCCGTCGGTGGCGTTCACCGAGCACGCCGACCTGACGCCGTGGCTGATGCCGGAGCCGGTCCGGCCGCTGCTGCCGGACCACTTCCGGGTGCGGCTGCGCCCGGACGGCGTCCTGGAGCCGCCGGAGCTGGACGTCGCGGGGTACCTGGCGTGCGTCGAGGAGTGCCGCGCGCGGTTCCCCCGGCTGCGGATCCTGTCGGGCGTGGAGCTCAGCGAGCCGCACTGGCACCGCCCCCGCGCCGACGCCCTGCTGGCGGCCCACGACTTCGACCGCGTGCTCGGCTCGGTGCACTCCCTCCCGGACGGCGAGCACCACCACGAGCTGACGGTGGTTTCGGGCCGGCCGCCGGGCGAGTTGCTGCGCGCCTACCTCGGCGAGGTGCTGGGCCTGGTCGAGTCGACGGCGGGCTTCGCGGTGCTGGCCCACATCGACTACGCGCTGCGCTCGTGGCCGGGCGAAGGCCCCCCGTTCGTGGCGGCGGACTTCGAGGAGGAGTTCCGGACGGTGCTGCGGGCGTTGCGGGCGAGCGGCCGCGCACTGGAGGTGAACACGAAGGTGCCGCTGCCGGGCGAGGTGGTGCGCTGGTGGTTCGAGGTGGGCGGCGAGGCGGTGGCGTTCGGCAGCGACGCCCACGAGCCGGGCCTGGTCGGCCACGGTTTCAAGCAGGCGGCGGCCCTGGTGGAGTCGTGCGGCTTCCGGCCGGGCCGCACCCCGCACGACTTCTGGCGCCGCTGACCCACGCGACTCGCCCTATGAGCCGGGCTCGCAAGCGTCGCCGGCCGGCCGCATCAGCCAGTCAGGCGAGGGCGTGGCGGCCGTAGGTGCGGGACTCCGCGCTCTGGTCCATCAGCCGGGCCGCGACCCGCCCGATCGCCGCGTCCAGCTCCGCCCGGCTACCGGGACCCCAGTCGCCGAGGCGTTCGGCGAGCCAGTCGTGCCAGGCCTGGACCACCTTCCCGAACTCCTGCCGGCCCGAGGGCGTCAGCTCCCAGCCGTCGCGGGTGTAGCGCAGGTGGCCCGTCAGCTCCAGGCGGTTGAACGCCGGCTCCAGCACCTGCGCCGGCACGCCGAAGTGCTCCCCGATCGCCCGCAGCGTGGCCGGCGCACCGCGGCGTTCCCGCAGGTGGACCTGCAGCAGGCACCAGATCCCGCCTTCGTCGAGGTCTCCCCGGCGCGCTCGATGATCGCCGGGGCCACCTTCCGGCGTTCGCGGAAGAACAGCGTCGCGACCGCGCGTTCGAGCTCGCGGTCGTCGGTGCGGGCCTCCGGCATCGCGAAGCCGTCGCCCAGGTCCGGCGCCGCCGCGCGGGCCGTGTCGCGCAGCGGGACCTCCTTCAGGAAGAACGCCAGCACGAGGGCCACCAGGCCGACCGGGGCCGCCGCCAGGAACACGACGTGCAGGGAGTCGCTGTACGCGCGGATCACCGGGGCCGACACCGACTCCGGCAGGGCGTGCAACGCCGTCGGCACCTGCAGCGCCCGCGGGTCGGCTCCCGGCGGCACCGGAAGGGCGGCCAGCTTGGGCGTCAGCTGGTTCGCGTACACCGTGCCGAAGATCGCCGCGCCGAACGAGCTGCCGATCGAACGCAGGAACGTCACGCCCGAGGTCGCCACGCCGAGGTCCGCGTAGTCCACGGTGTTCTGCACCGCGATGGTCAGCACCTGCATCCCGAGGCCGATGCCGAGCCCCAGCACGGCCATGTACGCCGACGCCTCCCAGAACCCCGTGTCGGTGTCCAGCCGGGAAAGCAGGTACAGCCCGAGCGTCATGCCCGCCGCCCCGGCCAGCGGGAAGACCTTGTACCGCCCGGTGCGGCTCACCGCGTTGCCCGCCGCGATCGACGCGACGAGCAACGCCAGCACCATCGGCAGCAGCCGGACGCCGGACGTCGTCGCGGACGTGCCCTGGACGTACTGCATGTACGTCGGCAGGTACGACAGCGCGCCGAGCATCGCGAAGCCGACGACGAAACTCATGATCCCGCCGACGGTGAACACCGGGTTGCGGAACAGCCGCATCGGCAGCATCGGTTCCTTCGCCCGCAGTTCCACGAAGACGAACGCGGCCAGCAGCACCACCGAGCCGATCGCCATCCCGATGATCACCGGCGATCCCCACGCGTACTGCGTGCCGCCCCAGCTGGTGACCAGGGTCAGGCCGGTCGCGGCGAGGCCGATGAGCAGGATGCCGAGGTAGTCGATCACCGGCTTGATCGCCGCGCGGGCGTTCGGCATCGCCGAGGACGCGACCACCAGCACCACGACGACCAGCGGGATGTTGACGTAGAACGCCCACCGCCACGACAGGTGGTCGACGAAGAAGCCGCCGAGCATCGGGCCCGCCACCGTCACCACGCCGAACACCGAGCCGAGCACGCCCTGGTACTTGCCGCGCTCGCGCAGCGGGACGACGTCGGCGATGAGCGCGGTCGAGGTCACCATCAGCCCGCCGCCACCCAGGCCCTGCACCGCGCGCCAGACGATCAGCCAGACCATGCTGTCGGCGAACCCGGCGCAGAACGAGCCGACGCCGAACACGATCACCGACAGCTGGAACATCAGCTTGCGGCCGAACAGGTCGCCCAGTTTGCCGACGACCACCGTCATGATGGTCTCGGCCAGCAGGTACGACGTCACCACCCAGGACAGGTGCCCGGCGCCGCCGAGGTCGCCGACGATGGTGGGCAGCGCCGTTCCGACGATGGTCTGGTCCAGCGCCGCCAGGAGCATGCCGAGCAGCACGGCGCCGAACACGGCGTTGACCCGGCCGCGGCTCAGTGCGGGCGGCGCCACGGCGCCGGGGGTGACCTCCGCGGTGGCCGTCATCTCTCCAAGCTAGTGCCGGCGTCCACTGTGGATAGCCACCCGTTCCGGTGGTCCGGGCCGCTCAAAGGGTCCAGCGTTCCCGCGGCGGTGACTCGAGCACGAGCTCGCCGCCGACGGCCGCGGCGATCTCCGCGACCGTCCAGCTCTCCCGGTGCAGCACGGGCCGGATGATCGCGGGCTGGCGGACGGCGTGCAGGTGCCCGTCGGCGAGCCGCAGCACCTGCCCGGTGACGCCGGCGGAGAGGTCGCTGAGCAGGTAGGTCACCAGCGGCGCCACCCGTTCCGGTGGTGGCGCGTCGGGGTTCCCCTTCGGGTCGGCCGCCATCAGCCGGGTCCAGGCGATCGGGCTGACGGCGTTGACGCGCACCCCGTGTTCCGCCAGGTCGGTGGCCCAGGAGTAGGTCATCGAGGCCACCGCGCCCTTCGACGCCGAGTACGCGGCGGCACGGGCCTGGCCGATCATGGACCCCGACGTCACGTTCACGATGACGCCGCGGCCCTGCGCGCACATGACCTTCGCGGCCGCGGTGCCACAGTGGAGCGGCCCCAGGACGTTGGTCTCGACCAGCGCCCGGGTCCGCTCGGGATCGTCGTCTTCCCACGGCGCCGCGTGGTAGCCGACGGCGGCGTTGTTGACCAGCCCGTCCAGGGACCCGAACCGGCTGCGGCAGAGGGAAATCAGCGACCGGGCGTAGTCCGCGTCGGCCACCGAGCCGACGCTCGGCACCGCGGTCCCGCCGTCCGCGACGATCGCGGCCACCGTCTCGCGGGCCGGTTCCGCGTCGACGTCGTTGACGACGACCGCGGCCCCGGTCCCGGCGGCGTGCCGCGCGAAAGCCCGCCCCAGCCCACGTCCGGCACCGGTGATCACGACGGCCCGCCCGTCCAGGAAGCCCATGCCTCCCAGTGTGACGCCGGACCGGCTCAGCTGCGCGTCAACGCCACCAGAAACGGGCGGAACCCGTGCGCACGGTAGAAATCGAGTGCACCGGTGTTCTGCGCGTACGCCTGCACAGTCATTTCGTTCGCGCCGCGCTCGCGGGCCCAGGTGAGAAACCGGTCCACGAGCGCCCCGCCCACGCCCTCCCGACGGCGCTCCGGAGCGACGCGCATGCTCTCGAGCACGGCGGTCACGGCGTCGGGCCGCAGCGGGTCCGGCCGGCGCAGCCGCCCGATCAGGTGGCCCGCGCCGCCGTCGGCCAGCAGGCACAGGCACTGCGGATCGTCGACGAGCCCGGCGTAATAGGCCTCGCCTTCACGGGCGGGCCAGCCGGTGTCCATGAACGGGTCGTGGCGCCCGCCGTCCTCGGCGAACAAGGCCGCGGCCGACGCGAGCAGCACGGGAACGTCCTCGGCACGACATTCGGAAACAGTCATCCCGGCGACGCTAACGACTTCGTTTTTCCCTGTAAACAAAGACTTCAGAGCGAAAGGTGCGCCAGGCTTTCCAACGCCAGCTGTTCCAGGTGCCCGGCCGCCGCGGCGCTTCCGCCCGCCGCGCGGAACGACGCCGCCACGGCTTCGGCCGCGCGGCGGTACGACGGTTCCGTCAGTGCTTCCTCGACCGCCGCCGCGATGCGGGGCGCGTCCGCGCGACCGAACCGCAGGCGGATCCCCGCGCCCGCCGCGACCACCTGGGCGGCCACGATGGGCTGGTCGTCGCGGATCGGGGCGACCACCAGCGGCAGGCCGTGCCACAGCGTTTCGCAGACGGTGTTGTGGCCGGCGTGGCAGAGCACCGCGTCGACCCGCGACAGCAGTGGCAGCTGCGGGACCCGCGGCCGCACCAGGACGTTCGGGGGGACCTCGCCGAGCACGCTGCCCGGGTCGGCGATCACCGCGCGCGCGGGCAGCCCGGCGAACGCCTCCGCCGTCGCCGTCAGGAAGCCGGCACCCGCGGTCGTGTTCGCCGTGCCGAGGGAGACCAGCACCGTCGGCCGCAGCGGGTCGAGCCACTCCCACGGGAAGTCCGATGTGGACGGCCGCGCGCCGATGGCGGGCCCGACCAGCCGGACCGACGGCGGCAGCGCGGCCGCGCCGAGCAGTTCGCGGGTGGTGAAGGCGAGGACGCCGTGGGGCGAGAACCGCGGATCGGCCACGCCCCGGCCGCCGGCGATCCGCGTGCGCAGCCCGTCGAGCAGCGCGGCGACCCACTCCCCGACCTTCAGCATCCCGGCGAGGGGGTCGACGAGCTCGGCCGACGTCGTCGCCGACGTGACCCACGGCAGGCCGCGGGCGTCGGCGAGCAGGCCGCCGGCCAGCGCCTGCTGGTCGGCCACCACGACGTGCGGCTCGAAGGCGTCGATCGCCGCGGCCACGCCGGGGGCCATCGCGTCGGCCAGCGGGACGAGGAAGTCCTGCCACAGGAAGCGCAGCGCCGCCGGCCCTTTCAGCTCGGCCGGGCGCTCGGGCTGGTCTCGCGGCACGGCGCACGCGAACACCAGCGCGTCCGGGCCGGCCAGCTGCCACAGCAGTTCGTCGTGGCCCGCCCAGGCGACTTCGTGGCCGCGCGCGGTGAGCTCGGCCGCCACGCCGACGGCCGGGTTGACGTGCCCGACCAGGGGCGGGACGACGAAGAGGAACCGGGCCACTACCGCACCCGCGCCTGCGTGCGCGCGGTGTCGCGGACCCACCCGGAGACCAGCTCGATGACCTCCGCGGTCCGCTCGACCAGCACCGAATGGCCCTGGTCGGGCAGCACGACGGTGCGGCACCCACCCACCAGGTGCGACTCGAAGTGCGGGACCTGCGCCGCCAGCCCCGAGTCGCCGCCGAAGATCGCGAACACCGGGCAGCGCACCGCCGAGAGGTCCGCCGCGATCGTCGCGCTGCGCGGGATGTCCTCGGCGATCGTGGTGGTCTGCAGGATCTTGTTCGCGGCCTTCGACAGCCGTGCGGTGTGCGCGCCGTGGTTCTCGGCGATCCAGCCGATCACCTCGTCGATCGCCAGCCGGGTCTTGGCGTCGGCGAGGCCGTCGGCCATGTGCCGGGTCCACTCCTCGGTCGGCGGTTCGCCTTCGATCACCACGACACTCGCCACCCGGTCCGGCCGCGCGGCCGCCAGCCCGAACGCCACCGACGCGCCGAAGGAGTTGCCGACGACGTGCACCGGCCGGGTGACGTCGCACGCGTCGAGGACCGCGACGAGGTCGTCGACGAACCGCTCCAGGTGGTACCCGGACGACGGCCGCGTCGTGCGGCCGTGCCCGCGCAGGTCGTACATCAGCACGTCGAGCCCGCGCTCGGCGAAGGCGGGGCCGAGCGTGAAGTAGTAACTGGCCAGGCTGTCGGTGAGCAGGCCGTGGACGCACACCACGATCGGCGCGTCCCCGTCCGCCGGCACGTCCGGGGTGAGCCGCTGGACGTGCACGTCCAGCTCGCCCGCGCGGATCCGGCTCACGCCGTCGCCCGCAGGGAGACGACGATGTGGCGGACGAGCTCGCCGACGGTCAGCGCGATGATCTCGTCCAGGTCGCGTTCGGCGATGAAGGTCGCGAAGTTGACGCGGTCGCCGTAGTGCTCGCGCAGCTGCCCGGACAGCGCCACCAGGTCGACGCTCTCCAGTTCGAGGTCGTCGTGGAAGGTCGTGTCCATGGTGATTTCCGTGTCGTCCAGCCCGTACTCCTCGAGCAGCTCCCGCAGCATGCCGCTCAGCTGGGCGAGCACGGTCACCTCGTTCGGGGCCGTGGTCTCGATGCTCATCCGGCAGTCTCCTTCGTCTCTTCGGTCCAGGCGACGACGTAGCGGCGCGGTGGGGCACCCGGCGGGTTTTCGACGTCGGCGCAGCACACGCGGTACGCGCGGCCGGCGACGCGGACGGTCAGCTCGTCCGGGGTCGCCGCGACGACCTCGAAGTCGCGGGGTTCGCCGCGCAGCCCGGTGCCGCGCAGTTTCGCGACGGCCTCCTTCGCGGTCCAGAACCGGGCGAACCACTGCTCCGGGTCGCCGGTCAGGTTCGCGAAGAGCGCCAGCTCGCCGGGGCCGAGCGCGGCCTCCACAGTGGCCTCCGCGCGCGGGACGACCTCTTCGATGTCGATGCCGCACGGCCCGAATCGAGCGATCGAGACCCCGGCTTCGGCGCGGTGCGCCACGGAGATCGTCACCGGCGGCAGCTCCCGGCCGTAGGCGCCGGTCGCGAACGGCCGGCCGGCCTCGTCGTTGCCGATCCGCAGCTCGGCGGGGAACATCTCGGGTTCGCCGCGGGCCCAGAGGAACTGGCGGACGGCGTCCTTGGCCGCGATCCGGCCGAGCAGCCACTGGCGCCGCCCGCGCGGGGGACGGCGGTCGTAGGCGTCGCGCTCGGGGCCGGCGAGGTAGTTGCGCATGATCAGCTCGCGGGTGGCCAGGTCCGGCCACTGCTCGCGCACCAGCGCCCAGCCACCCGGCTGCTCGTGCGACAGCGTCGAGCGCTCGGGCGTGCGGTCGGCCTGGCGGATGTGCGCGGTGCTGTCGAACCGCCGGTCGCGCCAGCCGGTGAACTCCGCCCAGACACCGCCGCGGTGGACGAGCTGCATGTCGGCGTCGAGGAACTCGTCGGTCAGCCCGGTGATCCGGACCAGGCACTCCAGGCGGTCCCCGGGAGCCGGGTGCGGGCCGTGGAACCGGATCTCGCCCATCGCGACCGGGAAGACGGTGGTCCGCTCGGGCAACCGGGACATGATCCAGTAGCCGAGCACCTGGCCGACGTTGTCGAGCAGCGCGCCGGGCGCGGCGGGCGTGGTCAGCACGGCCCGCACGTGCCGTTCGCCGACCGCGGTCAGCTCGGTGACGCCCTGGAACCGCGGACCGTGGAACATCCAGCGCTCGTCGTACAGCTGCGCCGCGGTCGTCTCGGGCACCTGTTCGGCCGACGCCGGGAACCGCCACGGAGCGGGCGCGCCGGCCGGGTACCGCGGAGCGAGTTCCACGACGGCCTGCGAGTAGCCGGCGATGGCCGCGTGCACCCGGTCGGTGCCCTGTGGCCGGACGCGCACCGGCACGGTGACCGCCGGGACCGCGGTGATCCACTGGCTGAGCCGCACGTCGTGCACGGCCACCGCGAGCCGACCGGGCGCGGCCTGCTCGGCGAACCGCATCAGGTGGTCGATCACCGTGGTGGCCGGGACGACCGGCCAGCGGTCACCCGGGTCGGCCTGGGGCGGCTGCTTGAAGAAGCAGTGGTCGAGCAGGTACGGCATCGCCTCGATCGACACGGTGAGCGTGGTGTCCAGCTCCCGTGGCGGCTGAGCTTTCACGGGCAAGCTCCGGCCTGAGCCGTCACTTTCCCGCGAAAGTGACGCGTCGGGGCGGCCGGCGAGGACGGTGGACGCCAGCTCGGCGGTGTCGGCCAGCAGGGCGGCGAACTCCGCCGCGAGCGGGCCCTTCGCGGCCAGGTCGTCCACGCCGGTCCGGCGGGCGGCGGGCAGCGCGATCCGCGCGCGAACCTGTTCGTCGAGCGAGATCAGGCGGCCGCCGAGGTCGAGCTTGACCGCCTTCGGAACGGCCGGGCGCTCGCCGGGCAGGCGGGCGAAGTCGACGTCGTGGCCATCGGTCCACAGCGCGGTCGCGACCCGGCGCAGCTGCGCCAGCCCGGGACGCTGCCCCGAATGCGCCGCCACGACGAGGTGCTCCTCGCCGTGCAGGGTGTCGCCGACCAGGGAGCCCAGCTGGCCGGCGCCCACCTGGACGAACGCGCGGAACCCGGCGTCGTGCAGCGCCCGCACGAGCGGGCGGAACCGCACCGGCTGCAGCAGGTGCCGCACGAACAGCTCGCGGACCTCCGCCTCGTCCGCCGGGTACTCCGACACCGTGGTCGCCGACCAGAGCGGCAGGGCGGGCGGGTGCAGCGTGAAGCGCTCGGCCGCGTCACGGATCGGGTCCAGGTACGGCCGCAGCATCGGGGTGTGGAAGCCGGACCGGAAGGGCAGCACCTGCGCCACGATCCCGGCGTCCCGGAACCGCTGCACGAGCACGCCGACCGCCGCTTCCGGACCGCAGATCATGGCCTGGTTCGGGGAGTTGTCGTGGGACAGGACGACGTCCGTCCGCCCGCCCAGCTCCGCCAGCACCCGCGGCGCGGGCGCGCCGATCGCGGCGAAGGCGAGCCCGGGGACGACGAGCGCATCCGGGTCGAACCCGGCGAGGAAGGCATCGATCTCTTCTTCGGCGTGGACGCCGGCGACGGCCATCGCCGTCCACTCGCCCAGGCTGTGCCCGGCGACGGCGTCCGGCATGACGCCGAGCCGGCCGAGCGCGGCGTGCAGCAGCCTGCCCAGCTCGAACACCGCGGCCCCCTGCCGTCCGACGTCGCCGACCTCGACGTCCGCGTGCTGCCACCGCAGGCCGAAGTGCCGGGCGACGTCGCCGCAGTTCAGCGTGAGCTCCGACTCCAGGCCGGGGAAGAGGAAAGCGATCTTGCCGCCGCCCGGCCCGAGCAGGGGGCGGTCGGTGAACCAGACGTCGTTGCGGCCGCGCCAGGCCCGGCCCCGCGCGAGCACCTTCTTGGCCAGCGCCAGCCGCTTCTCCGTCGGGTCGACGATGCCGAGCCGGACCGGTCCTTCGCCGGTTTCCCGGGTGCCGGGCCGGTCGAACGCTTCGCGCAGCGCCTCGACGGTCGGCGCGGCGAGCCGCAGCACGCGTTCGGGCTCGCGCACCACGGCCGGCTTCGCGCGGCCCGGCGCCTGCTCCAGGACGACGTGGGCGTTGATCCCGCCGAAGCCGAACGCGTTGACCCCGGCCCGGCGCACCGCCGCGTTCCACGGCTCGGCGGCGTCCAAAGTCGAGAATCGGGTGTCCGCCAGCGCCGGATGGGGGTCTTCGCAGTGCAGGGTGGGCAGGAGGACGCCGTGGTGCACGGCCAGTGCCGCCTTGACGAGCCCGGCGATCCCCGCCGCGGGCATCGTGTGGCCGATCATCGACTTGACCGAGCCGAGCACCGCGCTCCCCCGTGCCCCGAAGACCTCGGCGAGGGTGGCGAGTTCCGCCGCGTCGCCGGCCGGGGTCGCGGTGCCGTGCGCCTCCAGCAGGCCGATGGAGTCCGGGGCGGCCGGATCGAGGCCCGCCGCGGCCCACGCCTGGCGGACGGCCCGGACCTGGCCGCCGGAGTCGGGGCTGGCCAGGCTCGCCGTCCGCCCGTCGGAGGCGACGCCGGTGCCGGTGATCACGGCGTAGACGCGGTCACCGTCGCGCTGGGCGTCTTCGAGACGCTTGAGGACGACGACGCCGGTGCCTTCGCCGATCAGCACCCCGTCGGCGTCGCGGTGGAACGGCCGGATCCGCTCGGACGGCGACAGCGCGCCGAGCTGGGTGAACACGCTCCAGAACGTGATGTCGTGGCAGTGGTGCACCCCGCCGGCGAGGACGGCGTCGCACCGGCCGGTGGCCAGCTCCCGCACGGCGTGGTCGACGGCGATCAGCGAGGACGCGCACGCCGCGTCCACCGTGTACGCCGGGCCGCGCAGGTCGAGGCGGTTGGCCAGCCGGGAGGCGGCCAGGTTCGGCACCAGCCCGATCGCGGACTCGGGTGCCTCCGGCCCGAGCTGGTCGGTGAAGGCCTGCCGGACGGCGTCGAGCCGCTCGGCGTCCAGGTCCGGCAGCAGCTCGCCGAGGGTGCGGACGAGCTGGCTCGCGGTGCGGACGCGCTGGTCGAGGCGGACCAGGCCCGGCGTCAGGTAGCCGCCGCGGCCGAGCACCACGCCGACCTTCGCGCGGTCGGCGGGCAGGCGGTCCGGGCCACCCGCGTCCGCGACGGCCTGCGCCGCGACCCGCAGGGCGATCAGCTGGTCGGGCTCGGTGGCGGGCACGGAGTTCGGCATGATCCCGAAGCCGGTGACGTCCACTTCGGCCAGTTCGTCGACGAACCCGCCGCGCCGGCAGTAGAGCCGGTCGGCCCGGCGCTGCTCGTCCGGCGCGTAGTGCGCGAGGTCCCACTTCCCGGGCGGCACGTCGGTGATCGCGTCGACGCCGCCGGTCAGGTTGCGCCAGTAGCTCGCCAGGTCGGGGGCGCCGGGCAGCAGCACCGACATCCCGACAATGGCAACCCGCATGCCGGTCACCACCCGGACGCCGTGTGGACGACGGCGCCGGTGTCCGGACGGCCCCAGGCCAGCTCGCGCAGCAGGCCGAGGGTGCCTTCCTCCGGATCGATCAGCGCGATGCCGCGGCGGGCGTAGTCGCGCATCAGCTCGGGGGTCACCATGCCGTCGTGCTCGCCGGTCGGGGCCCACGGTCCCCAGTGGACGGTCACCGCCCGCCCGGCCGGCCACTGGCGGCCCAGCGTCTCGAGGGCGTCGTTGGCGGCGGCGTAGTCGGACTGGCCGCGGTTGCCGAGCGCAGCGGCGATGCTGCCGAAGAGGACCACGAACGCCGGCTCGTCGGGCAGGTCGGCGGTCGCCTCCAGGAGGGTGCGGGCGCCGTCGACCTTCGTGCCGTACACGCGCTCGAACGACTCCGGCGTCTTCTCGGCGACGAGCTTGTCCTCGATGACGCCGGCCGCGTAGACGATGCCGTCGAGCCGGCCGTGCTCGGCGTGGATCTCCTTGACCGCGCGGTGCACGGCTTCGGCGTCGAGCATGTCGACCGATTGGTAGCGCACCGGGCTGCCGAGCGCTTCGAGCTTGGCCAGGGTTTGCCGGACTTCGCGTTCACCCAGGATCCGGCGGACGGTCCGTTCGATTTCGGCGGGGCTCTTCAGCCCGGCCTCGATGAGCGCCGCGCGGAGGTCCTTGGCCGTCTTGGCCGCAGGGTGTTCGTCCTCGGCCGCGGGCACCGGGGTGCGGCCGAGCAGCTCGATCCGGCAGCGGACGGCCGCGGCCAGGGTGGTGGCGAACCGGGCGGTGATGCCCCTGGCGCCCCCGACGAGCAGGACGACCGAGTCGCGGTGGAGGCCGATCGCCGTGGCTTCGGCGGCGCCGTCACCCGCCGGGCCCGCGCCGCTGCTGCCGAGCGGGCCGAGGTCCAGCTCGGTCATCCGGAAGCCGGTCCGGCGCTCGCCGGCACGAACGACGACGGGTTCGGAGTCCACAGTGGACAGCTCCTGGACCAGCGCGGCGGCTTGGTCTCCGGCCGGTTCGTCCGGGGACAGCTCGACCACGCGGGTGAGGGTGGCGGGGTATTCGCGGGCGAGGCTGCGGTGGAACCCGCGCAGGCCCTCGCCGGGCCCGGCGGTCAGCAGCCAGGCCGGCCGCGTCGCAAGGGCGGCTTGGTACTGCGGGAAGGCGGCGGGCAGCACGGTCCCCGCCAGGAACAGGACACCGTCGAACCCGGCGCGGACCTCGTCGGCGACCTCGGCCGACGCACCCAGCCCGGTGAGCCGGCCTCGAACGGCCTCGGCGAGCGGCCCACGGCCGACGAGCAGGAACTTCCGCCCGGCGACATCGGGAGCCTCGGCCGGCGAAAGCTCGGTTTCGGCCATCACCAGGCGTTTCGGCGCAACGATGAGCGGCGCGGGCTCGGCTGGGCGGTGGGTTTCGAGCGCGGCCGGAGCCGACGGCTCGGGCGAGCTCTGCCCGAGGGGCACCGCCGGCACCGGTTCCGGCGAGAGCTCGGGGGATGCGCCCGGCCCCGCCCCACCGACCAGCTCGGCGATCGCCGCGGCGGTGCGAGCCTTGGCGAACTCCTCCACGTCACCGCCGGCCAGCCCCAGACGCGATGCCAGCTCGCCCGCGATCTCGGCCCGCTTGATCGAATCCACGCTCAGGTCGGCTTCCAGATCGAGGTCCGGCTCGATCATCTCCACCGGATACCCGGTCCGCTCCCCGATCACCGCCACCACGGTCTCCAGCACCGAGGCCACCGGCGCCACCTCGGCGGGTTCCTCGCCGATCAATTGCGCGATCGCCGCGGCGGTGCGAGCCTTGGCGAACTCCTCCACGTCACCGCCGACCAGCCCCAGACGCGACGCCAGCTCACCCGCGATCTCCGCCCGCTTGATCGAATCCACGCTCAGGTCGGCTTCCAGATCGAGGTCCGGCTCGATCATCTCCACCGGATACCCGGTCCGCTCCCCGATCACCTCGACCACCAGGTCGAGCACCGAGGCCGTTTTCGGCGCCGCGACCGGCACCACGGTGGGTTGCTCGATGACCGGCACCGTGATCGGCGCCCGGACTTCCGCGGGCGCGTCGGTGCCGAGGAAGCCCAGGAGCACGTCCCGCTGCGCCGCGATCATCTCGCGGCTGGTGCGCAGGAAGTCCGCGACCATCGCCTCCGAGGTCGCCGCGGCGGGCGCCGCCGTCGACAGGCCGAGCGAGACCCGCTCCGCCGGGCGGAGGGCGCCCGCCGGGATCGTGCCGTCCGCCGCGCGCAGCAAGTGGCCGTCGACCGTCCACCCCGGACGCTTCGGCCGTGGCGCGGCGGAGGCGTCCACCGCGTCCCGGCCGCGGAACAACCAGCCCGTCTCGACGGGCACCCCGGACACCGCCAGCTGGGCCAGCGCGCCGAGGAACCCCGGCAAGCCGCGGCGGCCCGGCTGTTCGAACCCGACCGTCCGGTGCGGCCGGTCACCGAGGATGGCGGCGACCTGCCTGGCCAGCACGGCCCCGGGCCCGGCCTCGACGAACACGCGCGCCCCGGCCGCGTACATCGCCTCGACCTGCTCCACGAACCGGACCGGCGCGCCCAGCTGGGCGGCCAGCTCGCCGCGGATCGCGTCCGGCGAATCCGGGTACGGCCCGGCCGTCCGGTTGCCGTACACCGGGACCGCGGGCGGCACGACGCCGATCGCGTCCAGGGCCCGGCCGAACGCCTCCCCGGCCGGTGCCACCAGGGAGCTGTGGAACGCGCACGCGACCTGGATCCGCTTCGCGCCGAGCCCGGCGGCGCGCAGGTGCCCGACCGCGGCTTCGACGTCGGCGGTGGGCCCGGAGATCACCGTCTGCTTGGGCGAGTTGTGGTTGGCCAGCACGACCGTGCCGAGCCCCGCGTCGGCGAGGACCTTCCCCGTCTGCGCGGCGCCCGCCGAGACCGCGGCCATCGCGCCCGGGTCGTCCGGCGGCACCGCGTCGGCGATCGCCCCGGCCCGGGCGTGGCTGGCGTGCAGCAGGGCTTCCGGGGTGAACGCCCCGGCCGCCGCCAGCGCCGTCAGTTCGCCGTAGCTGTGGCCGCCGAGCATCGCGGGCCGCAGGCCGGCGCGGCTCAGCAGCCGGAACGCGGCCAGGCCGGTGATGCCGAGCGCGGGCTGGGCGACGCGGGTGTCGGTGACCCGCTCGGCCAGCGCCTGCCGCGCCGGCTCCCCGAACACCGCCGGACCGAAGACGACCTCGGCCGTCGCCGGGTCCAGGCGCAGGTAGCGCTGCAGCTCCGGGAAGGCGACGAACAGCTCGGCGAACATCCCCGGCCGCTGGCTGCCCTGACCGGGGAACAGCACCGCGACGGCACCGGGTTCGTCCGCGCCGACGCGGAACACGCCCTGGACGTCCTGCCCGGCCAGCGCCTGCCGCAGCAGCCCGGCCAGCTCGTCCACAGTGGACGCGACGACGGCGAGCCGGATCCGCCCGCCCGCGGCTTCGGCCCGCCGGGACGCGGCGAGGGCGAGGTCCCGCAGCCGCCACGGCTCCCGGCCCGCCGGGACGTCGGTGGCCAGTTCGAGCAGGGCTCGCGCCGCGGTCTCCGTCGTGAAGGTGAACAGCTCCGCGGGCCATTCGTCCGCGGTCTGCGCGGGCGGGACGCCGTCGTGGGCGGCGAGCACCACGTGGAAGTTGGTGCCGCCGAAGCCGAACGCGCTGACCCCGGCGAGCCGCTCGGCCGGCGGCGCGGTCCAGGGCTGCGCGGCCGACTGGAACACGAACGGGCTGGTCTCGGGGTCCCACGCCGGGTTCGGTGCCGAGAGGTGCAGCGTCGGCGGCTTGACGCCGGTGTGCACGGAGAGGGCGGCCTTGATCAGCCCGGCCAGGCCCGCGGCGCACTTGGTGTGGCCGATCTGCGACTTCACCGAGCCGATCGTGCACGCGCCGGGTGCGGCGCCGGCCTCGGTGAACACCTTCGTCAGGGTGCCCAGTTCGGTCCGGTCGCCGACGACGGTGCCGGTGCCGTGCGCCTCGACCAGCCCGACGCGCGCGGGCGAGACGCCGGCGTTGCGGTAGGCGCGGGTCAGCGCGGTGTGCTGGCCCTCGGGCCGCGGTGCCGTCAGCCCCAGTGCGCGGCCGTCCGAAGCCGCGCCGACGCCCTTGATCACGGCGTACACCCGGTCGCCGTCGCGTTCGGCGTCGGCCAGGCGTTTCAGGGCGATGCAGGCGACGCCTTCGCCGAGCGCGATGCCGTCGGCCGCGCTGTCGAACGTGGCCGACCGGCCGGTCGGCGAGAGGGCGTGCGCCGAGGCGAACAGGAGGTAGTCGTTGATGCCGTTGTGCAGGTCGGCGCCGCCGCAGAGGACGAGGTCGCTGGTGCCGGCGGTCAGTTCCTTGCAGGCGACGTCGACCGCGGTCAGCGAGGAGGCGCACGCGGCGTCCACGGTGTAGTTGGCCCCGCCCAGGTCGAGGCGGTTGGCGATCCGCCCGGCGATGACGTTGGCGAGCACGCCCGGGAAGGAGTCCTCGGTGATCCGCGGCAGCCGTTCGTCCAGTTCGGCCGGGAGTTCGCCCAGGTAGGACGGCAGCACGCTGCGCAGGGTCATCGCGTTCGACAGGTCGCTGCCCGCTTCGGCGCCGAACACCACCGACGTGCGGGCGCGGTCGAACGCGCGGTCGGCGTACCCCGCGTCGGCCAGCGCGCGGTGCGCGGCCTCCAGCGCCAGCAGCTGCACGGGTTCGATACTGGCCAGCGACGACGGCGGGATGCCGTACTTCAGCGGGTCGAAGCCGATTTCCGGGAGAAACCCGCCCCAGCGCGACGGCGTCCGCTCCCCCTGTCCCTCGGGGTCGTAGTACAGCGAGGTGTCCCAGCGCTGCGGGGGCACCTCGGTGACCGCATCGGTGCCGGCCAGGACGTTCGCCCAGAACGCGGCCAGGTCGGGGGCCTGCGGGAACATGCAGGCCATGCCGACGATGGCGATGTCCAGCGGCTCGGGCGCGAGCGGTTCGGTCTCGGCGCCGCCGAACTCGGCGGCCCGCGCCCGCAGGAACGCGTTCGCCCCCTCGCCGACCGCGGTGTGCAGGTCGGCGATCGTGGTGACGGCCGAGCGCAGCACGGCGACCTCGCCCGCCATGAACATGCCTTCGGCCAGCTGGCGGTCTTCGCCGACGTCCCGCAGCTCGGCGCCGACGCGCTCGATGCCCTTGCTCGCCAGGCGGAGCCGCCCGACGTTGAGCGTCTCCAGCTGCTCCCAGGCGTCGCGGCTCGGCACGCCGCGCTCGGCGAGGTCCGCCTTGATCGCCGCGTACTCCTCGGTGAACGGGCTGCGCACGCAGCGGGTGGCGTGCCCCGGCGCGGTTTCGAGGAGATCGGTGTGCTCGGCTTCGAGGAGGCTGCGCTGGAAGAGCGGGAGCACGGCGCCCGCGTCGACGGCTTCGCGCGTGAAGAGGTAGGCGGTGCCCATCAGCACCCCGATCGCCGCTCCGCGCGCGGCCACCGGGGCGGCGAGGGCGGCCACCATCGCGGCCGAGCGCTCGTCGTGGATGCCGCCGGCGAACAGCAGCTGCAGGTCGGTGGCGGCGTCCGGCGTGGCTTCGAGGAAGTCGGCCAGGACGCCGAGCTGGGCCTCCCACAGGGGGAAGCTGGTGCGTGGGCCGACGTGGCCACCGCATTCCGAGCCTTCGAAGACGAACTTGCGGGCGCCGGCTTCGAGGAACTGCTTCAGCAGTCCCGGCGACGGCACGTGCAGGAAGGTGGCGATGCCGGCCTCTTCCAGCACCACCGCCTGGGCGGGCCGGCCGCCGGCGATGATCGCGTGCGTCGGCCGGAGTTCGCGGATGACCGCCAGCTGCGCGGCCTTGACGTCGTCGGCGGCGAAGCCGAGGACACCCACGCCCCAGGGCGCGTCGCCGACGGCCGCGCGGGTTCGTTCCAGCACGTCGCGGGTCTGTTCGGGGCCGGACAGGGCCAGCGCGATGAACGGCAGCGCGCCACCGGCGGCGACCTCGGCCGCGAAGGCGGGCTGGTCGCTGACCCGGGTCATCGGGCCCTGGGCGACCGGCAGCGCCGTGCCGAGCGCGCGGCTGCCCGCGCTGCCCGGGCCCAGCACCGCGTCCGGCAGGCGCAAGGCCTCGCCGACGGCGTCGGCCAGGCCGCGCACCGCCGCGGTCACCGTGCCCCAGCGGTCGCGGAACCGGGTGGCGAGGAAGACGTCCTGACCGGCTTCGAGCGGTTCGGTACCCCGCCGGGCCAGCACGCGGACGCCGTCGGCGACGGTCGTCTCCGAGCCGTCGAGGCCGGTGAGGGCGGTGGTGAGCGCCGACGGGAGTTCGGCTTCCGGCAGCAGGGCGAGCTGGGTGTCGACGACGACGCCGGCCGCGCCACCGGCGACGGCGGCCGCGGCGGTGTGCGGGCCGATGCCGCCCGCCGCCCACACCGGGACGCCCGGGCCGTCTTCGGCAAGCAGGGCCTGCAGCAGCACGAAGGTGCTCAGTTCCCCGACCGGCCCACCGCATTCGTGCCCGCGGGCGATCAGGCCGTGGGCACCCGCGGCGACCGCCCGGACGGCCGCCGCACGGGAAGTGACCTCCGCGAGCACCCGACGGCCCGGGAAGTCCTGCGGCGTGCATTCGGCGCCTTCGGTCAGCAGCACGGTGGTCACCGCGTCGGGCAGGTCCGCCGGCCCCGCCAGCCGGACCCCGAACGCCGGGACACCCCATTCGCCGAGCAGCGCGAGCTCGTCGGCGGCCGAGGCGCCACCGGCGGTGAGGTCGAGCACGCCGAGCCCGCCTCCCCGCGCGGCGGCGGCGACCCCGCGCGCCGACGGCCATCGCAGCGGCGACACGGCGACGACCAGCCCGGCCGGCACGGAGTCGTCTTTCGAGAGACGCATGGGAACTCCCGCTACGCACGAAAGGGTGAAGGGTAACGGGGTGTACTTAAGCGGGTTCCTTCCGTGCCGTCAACAACCCACCACGATTTCGTAGCTAAGGTTCAGAAAATTCGGGAGCGACCAGGCTGACGGCGCAAGAATTTAACGTCGCCGTCACGTTCCCCGCCGCCACCGGGTGCCACCATTGCCCATCCGCACCGCGGTGGACCCGTTCGGCAGCGTGGTCCACCCGACGTGCACCGCCGGACGGCGCAAGCCATCCCGCCTGGTGGACGCGCGGTCGTTCGCCGGTCCGGGCCACGCCGTCCGTCGGGTCCGGTGTTTCCCGGTACCCCCGGCGCTTATCCCACCGGTAAAGCAGACGGGCGAATACGTTCACTTCACCGATCCGTGCACCCCGCTCTTCACGCATTGTTTCCCGCGATTTACGCACACCTTTCCCGAGTGTCACAAGAATCGCCGAGAAATGCGCTCGACCCTCCCCGGCGGGTTACGCAAGTCCACTGTGGATGGGCGGTTCGCCGGGGTTCTCGGTGCTCACAAGACCACGAACGTGGACGTCAGTGCCCACCCGCCGGCCGCCGGGCACGACGCGCGGTATTGGGGCCACCACCAGCGGTACGCCGGCCGACCCCGGTGATCGTTATTTTCCGTCTCCGCGTTACAACCTTTTCCTGAGAAGAAGCTGAAGACATTTCGCATACTCGGGAGTAGCACTAGACAGTACGTCTAAGCTTGGACTGTTCGTCCACATCTGGAGGTGACGGTGGAGTACTGGTACACCGACGAGCGGTCGGGGACCCGCTACCCCGGTGACCCCCGGCGCTGGCGGGGTGACGACGGTGCCCCGCTCACCGTCGCCGCCGGGCCCGGCCTGCACCGGGAGGACGTCGACACGGCCGTCCGCTCGCTCTGGCGCTACCGGGCCGCGCTGCCCGGCGACCTCCGCCCGGTCTCGCTCGGGGAAGGCTGCACCCCGCTCGTCCCGCAGGCGTGGGACGGCACCGAGGTCCGGTTCAAGCTCGAGTGGTTCAGCCCGACCGGCAGCTTCAAGGACCGCGGCTCCAGCGTCATGGTGTCCGCACTGGCCGGTGCCGGGGTGCGCGAGCTGCTGGAGGACAGTTCCGGCAACGGCGGCTCGTCGGTGGCGGCCTACAGCGCCGCGGCCGGGATCTCGGCGACCGTCCTCGCTCCGGCGGGAACGTCACCGGCGAAGGTGCTGCAGACCCGCGCGTACGGCGCGACCGTCGAGCTGGTCCCCGACACCCGCGACGACACCGCCGCCGAGGCCGTCCGCCGCTCGGACCGCACCACCTACGCCAGCCACAACTGGCACCCGTTCTTCCTGCAGGGCACCAAGACCCTCGCGTACGAGCTGTGGGAAGACCTCGGCTTCCGCGCGCCGGACGCCGTCGTCACCGTGGCCGGTGCGGGCAGCATCGTGCTGGGCTGCGACCTCGGGTTCGAGGAGCTCTTCAAAGCCGGGTCCATCGCGCGCCGCCCGCGCCTGCTCGTCGCTCAGCCACGCAACTGCTCCCCCATCGACGCGGCTTTCCACGATCGCCGGCCGCCCGGGTTCGCCCCGACCGTCGCGGAGGGCACGGCGATCCGCCGTCCGGTGCGGCTGCCGGAGGTCGTCGCGGCCATCCGGCGCTCGGGCGGCGACACCGCGGCGATCGACGAAGCCGCCATCGCCGCGGCCGCCCGCCGCCTGGCGTCCCTCGGCCTGTACGCGGAGCCGACCAGCGCGACGGCCGCGGCGGCGATCGACGTCTTCCGCGCACGCGGAGCCATCCGGCCCGGCGAGACCACGGTGGTCGTGCTCACCGGCTCCGGCCTCAAGGCGGCGGACAAGCTGCGGGAGCTGATCGGATGACCGAGGACGAGCTGCTGCTGCGCGAGGCCGCGAAGATCGCCCACGCCGTCGGCCGGATGTTCCCGGGCCTGTGCGAGGTGGTGCTGCACGACCTGCGCGACCCGGCCCACGCGGTACGCGCGATCGAGGGCGGCCTGTCCGGCCGCGCGGTCGGCGACCCGGCCACCGAGCTGGGCCTGGCCCGGATCGCCGATCCGGCGTTCCCGGACGTGCTGCAGAACTACCCGAACCGCTTCCCGGACGGCCGGCCCGCGAAGAGCACGTCGATCGGCCTCCGCAACTCGAGCGGCGAGTACGTCGCGGCACTGTGCCTCAACCTCGACGTGTCCCTGCTCGGCTCGGCGGCCCACGCGCTGACCCGCCTCGCCGCCGCCGACGAGCCGGCCCCGCTCACCGAATCCCTCCGCGCCCGGACGGCCGACGAGCTGCGAGCCCTGGTCGAGGACCACGCGGCCGAGCGCGGCCACACCCCACGCAGTCTCCCGGCGGCGGCGAAGAAGGACCTGGTGCGGTTACTGAAGGAGCGAGGGTTCCTGGAGCTGAAGAACGCGGTACCGGTGCTGACCGACCTGCTCGGGATCTCGCGGGCCACCGTCTACAACTACCTGCGCTGAGGTCAGAAGATCGACCAGCCGGTCAGCGTGGTGAACCGGTCCAGCGCGGCGACCCCGGCGACGGAGTTGCCACGCGCGTCCAGCCCCGGGCTCCACACGCACACCGCGCAGCGGCCCGGGACGATCGCCACGATGCCGCCGCCCACGCCGCTCTTGCCCGGCAGCCCCACGCGGTAGGCGAACTCGCCCGCCGCGTCGTACGTTCCGCACGTCAGCATCACCGCGTTGATGCGCTTCGCCGCGCTCAGCCCGAGCAGGCGCGAGCCGTCGTTGCGGATGCCGTGGCGGGCCAGGAACAACGCCGACCGGGCGATGTCGGCGCAGCTCATCGCGATCGAACACTGGCGGACGTACTGGTCGAGCACCGACGGCACCGGGTGGCGCATGTTGCCGTAGGAGGCCATGAAGTACGCGAGGGCGCGGTTGCGGTCGGCGTGCCCCGCCTCCGACGCCGCCACCTCGGGGTCCACCGCGATCCCCGGCCGCCCGCTCTCCTGCCGGAGGAACGCGAGCAGTGCCTCCGCCGCGTCGCCGTGGCGGGCGAGTTCGTCGGTCACCACCAGCGCGCCCGCGTTGATGAACGGGTTCCGGGGAATGCCGTCCTCGTGTTCCAGCTGCACCAGCGAATTGAACGGGTCACCCGACGGTTCGCGGCCGACCCGCGCCCACACGCCGTCGCCGCGCGAAAGGGTCAGGGCCAGGGTGAACACTTTGGACATGCTCTGCACCGAGAACGGGTGCTCCCAGTCGCCGACGCCGTGCACCGCACCGTCCACTTCGGCCACCGCCATGCCGAACCGCCCCGGCTCGACCCTGGCCAGCGCGGGAATGTAGTCCGCGACGGCGCCGCGGCCGACGTCGGACGCGACGTCGTCGGCTATCCGGTCCAGCAGCGCCGCGAGGTCCACGGGCCCGAGCGTAGAACCCGCTCCGGCGCGGGCCGCGGGCACCCCGTGCCAAATCGGATCCGCGGAATAGCGGACGAACTCCGCAGTGATCTCCGGCACACCTTAAGTCTTCCTTAGTCCGCTTGGTGATCTGCTGCACACCGCTCTAGCGTCCGTTGACCATGGATTCCTCGCTGCTCACCGAAAAAGGTGAAAGCTACTCGAAAGCGCTGGGCAACCGCCAAGTGCAGATGATCGCCATCGGCGGCGCGATCGGCGTCGGGCTCTTCCTCGGCGCCGGCGGCAAGCTCCACCAGGTCGGCCCGTCGCTGGTCTTCTCCTACGCGATCTGCGGAATCGCCGCCTACTTCGTGATGCGCGCGCTCGGCGAACTCGTCCTCCACGAGCCCAGCTCCGGCAGTTTCGTCACCTACGCGCGGAAGTTCATCGGGCCGTGGGCCGGCTTCGCCTCCGGCTGGATGTACTGGGTGAACTGGGCGATGACCGGGATCGCCGAGATCACCGCGGTCGCCATCTACGTCCACAAGTGGCTGCCGGACGTGCCGCAGTGGCTCACCGCGCTGATCGCACTGGGCGTTTTGCTGATGGTGAACCTGCTTTCGGTCAAGGTGTTCGGCGAGCTGGAGTTCTGGTTCTCGGTGGTCAAGGTGCTGGCCATCGTCGTCTTCCTGGTCGTCGGCGCCGGCCTGGTGCTGACGAGCGCGGACATCGGCGGCGCGCCCGCCGGCCCGCACAACCTGACCGGCCACAGTGGACTCTTCCCGGCGGGCATCGGCGTCGCGCTGATGACGCTGCAGGCGGTGATCTTCGCCTATTCGGCCATCGAGGTCGTCGGCATCGCGGCCGGCGAAACGAAGAATCCGCGCCAGGTGCTGCCGAAGGCGATCAACGGCGTGGTCTGGCGGATCGGCGTGTTCTACGTCGGCTCGGTGCTGCTGCTGGCGATGCTGCTGCCGTGGCCGTTCTACAGCGGCGACGAGAGCCCGTTCGTCACCGTGTTCAGCCGGCTCGGCATCCCGGGCATCGGCGACGTGATGAACGCGGTCGTCCTGACGGCCGCATTGTCCAGCGTCAACTCCGGTCTCTATTCGACGGGCCGGATCCTGCGTTCGCTGGCCGAAAAGGGCGAAGCGCCGTCGTTCGTCAGCCGGATGAGCCGCCGTCAGGTGCCCTACGGCGGCATCCTCTTCACGTCGGTCGCCTACGTGCTGGGTGTGGTGCTGAACTACCTGGTGCCGAAGGAGGCGTTCGACATCGCCATCGCGATCGCGTCCCTGGGCGTGATCAGCACCTGGGCGACGCTGATCTTCTGCCAGCTGCGGCTGCGCCAGGCCGCCCTGCGCGGCGAGCTGGAGCGCCCGTCGTACCGGATGCCGTGGGCGCCCTACAGCGGCTGGGCGACACTCGCGTTCCTGGCCCTCGTGGTGGTGCTGATGGGCTTCTCCGACGGCGCGGAGAAGATCGCGTTCTCCTCGATCCCGGTGCTCGCGGTGGTCCTGGCGGTGGGCTGGCGCTTCGTGAAGCGCCGCGAACGCACCACGACCGGGTAGCGGGCATACTCGACCTCCGGACGAGGAGGTGGGGCGGTGCCCGGAACCACGGAGCCCCGGCGGGTGACGATCCACGACGTCGCCCGCTCGGCCGGGGTTTCCCGGCAGACGGTGTCACGGGCGCTGAACGACAAGGCCGAGATCGACGGCTCGACCAAGCAGCGCGTCCTGGACGCCGTCCGCGAGCTCGGGTACCGCCCCAGCCGCTTCGCCCGCGGCCTGGTCCGGCCGGACACCACCACGATCGGCCTCGTCGTGCCGGACCTGCTCAACCCGTTCTTCACCGAGGTCGCCTCCGGCGCGCTGGAGGCGGCCCGGTCCCGCGGCTGGCACGTCGTCGTGCACGACACCGCCGACGACCCCGACCAGGAGCTCGCCACGCTGCGGGTGATCGGCGCCCAGGTCGACGCCGTCACCGGCTACTTCGGCCGGTCCGACGACGACCTCGAGCGCCTAACCGCCGGCATCCCGGTCGTCCTGATCGACCGCGAGCCGCGCACCCCGCGGTTCAGCGGTGTCGTGGTCGACGGCGAGGAGGGCGTCCGCGAGGCCGTCGCCCACCTCGTCTCGCGCGGGCACCGGCGGATCGGCATGCTCGACGGCCGCCCGGCCCCGACCGTCCGCCGCCGGTGGTTCCTGCGGGCAGCCGCGGAGTGCGGCGTCCCGGTGCACCCCGGGTGGATCACCGGCGGCGCCCAGACCGTGGACGGCGGTGGCGCGGCGCTGGCCGCCCTGCTCGCCGCCCACCCCGACGTCACCGCCCTCTTCGCCTTCAACGACGTGATGGCCATCGGTGCCCTGCGCGAGGGCCGCCGGTTCGGCCTGCGCGTGCCCGCCGACCTCGCCGTGATCGGGTTCGACGGCCTCGCCCTGGGCACGCTGGTCGAGCCGGAGCTCTCGAGCGTCGCGATCGACACCCGGGCGGTCGGGGCGCTGGCCGTCGAGCAGGCGGCCCGGCTGGTCACCGGCGCGGCACCCCTCGAACCCGCCGACATGATCGTCCGCGCCCGCCTCCACCTGCGCGAATCCGCCTGATCCCTTGACACCCGACCCCGCCGGGAAGCACACTGCGGAGCGGTCCGTGAACGTTCACGGGAACGTTCTCGGGCGCGTGTCGAGCGCGGAAAGGACCCCATGTCGTACCTCGAAGACCCCGGCCCCGGCCGCGGTTCCCTTCCGCCGCGCGCGGCCTTCACCTCCGACGCGCCATCGTTGTCACTGAACGGCACCTGGCGGTTCCGGCTGTCGCCGAGCCTCGCGGCCGCGCCGGCGGGGATCGAAGCCGAGGGGTTCGACGATGCGGCGTGGGACGAGCTGCCGGTGCCGTCGCTGTGGCAGCTGCACGGCCACGGGCGCCCGGCCTACACGAACGTGCCCTACCCGTTCCCGGTCGACCCGCCGCACGTGCCTTCGGACAACCCGACCGGCGACCACCGGCTGCGGTTCGACCTGCCCGGCGACTGGCCGGCCGGGTCCGCCGTGCTGCGCTTCGACGGCATCGATTCGTGCGGCCGGATCTGGCTCAACGGCACCGAACTCGGCGTCACGCAGGGCAGCAGGCTGCCGTCCGAGTTCGAGGTGGGACCGCTGCTGCGGCCGGCCGGGAACGTCCTCGTGGTGCGCGTGCACCAGTGGTCGGCGGGCAGTTACCTCGAAGACCAGGACATGTGGTGGGCCTCGGGCATCTTCCGCGCCGTCACCCTGCTCGCCCGCCCGGACGGCGGCATCGGCGACTACTGGGTCCGCGCCGACTACGACCACACCACCGGCCTGGGCACGGTCCGGGTCGAAACCGGCCCGGACGTCCTGCTGGACATCCCCGAGCTGGGCGTCACCGGGCACCCGGCGGGGGCTGCGCTGGAGCTGCCGGTCGAGCCGTGGAGCGCCGAGACCCCGCGGCTGTACGAAGGCACGCTGGCCACCGCGGCCGAGCGGGTCCCGATGCGCATTGGGTTCCGGACGGTGACCATCTCCGGCGGGCAGCTCAAGGTCAACGGCCGTCCGCTGATGCTGCGCGGGGTCAACCGCCACGAGCACGACCCGCGCACCGGACGTGTGGTCTCCCCGGAGACGGCGCTGGCCGACGTCCTGCTGATGAAGCGGCACAACGTCAACGCCGTCCGGACCAGCCACTACCCGCCCGACCCGGCGTTCCTCGAGCTGTGCGACACCCACGGCCTGTGGGTGATCGACGAGTGCGACCTGGAGACCCACGGCTTCGAGCCGCTGGGCTGGGCCGGCAACCCCAGCGACGAGCCCGTGTGGGCCGAGGCGTACCTCGACCGGATGCGGCGCACGGTGGAGCGGGACAAGAACCGGCCGAGCGTGATCCTCTGGTCGCTGGGCAACGAAAGCCACACCGGCGAGAACCTCGCGCGGATGGCCGAGTGGGTGCGCCACCGCGACCCGACGCGGCCGGTCCACTACGAAGGCGACCACGACTGCGAATACGTGGACGTGCACAGCCGGATGTACGCCACGCACGAGGACGTCGAGCGGATCGGCCGCCGCGAAGACGCCAACGAGCGCCGGCGGGACCTGCCGTTCCTGCAGTGCGAATACGGGCACGCGATGGGCAACGGCCCGGGCGGGCTGCTGGAGTACCGCGAGCTGTTCGAGCGCTACCCGAACTGCCAGGGCGGGTTCGTCTGGGAGTGGATCGACCACGGCCTCGCCGCCGACGGGCACTTCGCCTACGGCGGGGACTTCGGTGAGCCGCTCCACGACGGCAACTTCGTCATCGACGGCCTGGTCTTCCCCGACCGGACGCCGTCGCCGGGGCTGCTCGAATTCGCGAAGGTGATCGAGCCGGTGCGGATCGACGCGGACGCGGCCGGGATCCGGGTGAGCAACCACTACGACTTCGTGAGCACCGGGCACCTGACGTTCACCTGGTCGCTGGAGGACGAAGGAATCGCTGTCGCCGAAGGCGTTCTCGACGTTCCTCCCGTCCCATCCGGACAGAGCACTGTGGTCCCGCTGCCCGGGTTGCCCGCGACCGGCGGGGAGTCGTGGTTGACGGTGTCGGCGGCGCTGACCTCGGCGACGGCGTGGGCGCCTGCGGGGCACGTCGTCGGGTGGGGACAGCTGGCGGTGTCAGCGGCACCGGTCGCGGCGCCGCTGCCGCCGCGCGGACCGGTCTTCCGCACCGGCGGGCGGCTGGTGCTCGGGGCCGGCAGGTTCGACCCGGCGACCGGCGTCCTGGCGGCGCTCGGCGAGCACGCGGTGCGCGGCCCGCGCCTCGACGTCTGGCGCGCGACGACCGACAACGACCGCGGCACGTTCGCCGGGCGGCCGGCCGCCGACCAGTGGCGCGAGGCCGGCCTGCACCGCATGCAGCACCGGGTGATCGCGGTCGACGCCGACGGCGAGGAACTGGTGGTGCGCACCCGCGTGGCGCCGCCGGCCCAGCCGTTCGGGCTGTTCGCCGACTACACGTGGACGGCGTTCGACGACCGCCTGCGGCTGCGGGTCGAGGTGACCCCGGACGGCGACTTCCCCGGTACCCTCCCCCGGCTCGGCCTCGCGATGGCGATCCCGGGCGCACTGGGCTCGGCGGAGTGGTTCGGCGGCGGCCCGGGCGAGGCGTACCCGGACAGCCGCCAGGCGGCCCGGATCGGCCGGTTTTCCAGCAGCGTCGACGGCCTGCAGACGCCGTACGTGTACCCGCAGGAGAACGGCAACCGCACGGCGGTCCGCTGGGCCCGCCTCACCGATCCGGACGGCGCCGGAATCCGTGTGGACGGAGACCCGGTCTTCGACTTCACGGCCCGCCGCTGGACCGCGGCGGCGCTGGAGGAGGCGCGGCACACCGACGACCTGGTCCCGGACGACGTGGTGCACCTGACGTTGGACGTGGCCCAGCACGGGCTGGGGACGGCGTCCTGCGGGCCGGGGGTGCTGCCGCGGTACCGGCTGGTGCCGCAGAAGACGGAGTTCACGCTGTGGTTCCGGGCGGTGGCGGGCCGCTAGCGCTCAGCTGCGCAGCATCGGCGGGTACAGCACCTCCGCCGCTCCTCGCCGGTACAGCTGGGCCGGGCGGCCGCCGTCACGCGTTGTCGTCCGGCCCGTCGGCTCCAGCAACCCCTCCGCTCCCGTCACCTTGCGGTGGAAGTTGCGCGGGTCCAACCGGGTGTCCCACACCAGCTCGTACACCCGGCGCAGCTCCGCGACCGTGAACTCCGGTGCGCAGAACGCCGTCGCCAGCGGGGAGTACTCCAGTTTCGCCCGGGCACGTTCGACGCCGTCACGAAGGATGCGGTCGTGGTCGAAGGCCAGGCGCTCCGCCCGCAGTGCCCGGACCGGTGCCCAGCGAGCCTCCGCCGCGTCCGTGCCCGCGCGCGGCACCGGCAGGTCCGGCGCCAGTGCCAGGTACGCCACCGTCACCACCCGCATCCGCGGGTCCCGGTCCGGCGTGCCGTAGCCCGCGAGCTGTTCGATGTGGACGGTCCCCGGGGCCAGCCCGGTCTCCTCGGCCAGCTCGCGGCGCGCCGCGTCCGGGAGGTCCTCGTCCTCGCGGACGAACCCGCCGGGCAGCGCCCACTCGCCGAGGTACGGCTCCACGCCCCGGCGGACCAGCAGCGCACACAGCTCGTCTCCGGTCAGGGTGAGCACGACCAGGTCCACGGTGACGGCGAACGGTGGGTGACCCATGCCACCCACCCTAATCGTCATCTTGACGATTAGCCAGTCCACCCCATATCGTCACCACGACGATAAGAGGAGGCTCCATGGCCGACATCGACCGCCGGTTCGGGTTCCGGCACCTGCGCGGTGCCCCCACCGTGCACATCCGGCACTACCGCCGCGGCAAGCTCGCGCACGACGGCGTCGGGCTGTCGTTCTGGTACCGGCCGCTCACCGCGGTCGTCTCGGAAGTGCCGGTCGACGACCGCGAACTCCCGCTGCTGTTCCACGCCCGCACGGCCGACTTCCAGGACGTCACCGTCCAGCTCGCCCTCACCTTCCGGATCGAGGACCCGGCGCTGGCCGCGCAGCGCATCGACTTCTCCATCGACCCGGACACCGGCCGCTGGCGAAGCGATCCCCTGGCGCAGATCAGCGGGCTGCTCACCGAAAACGTCCAGCAGTACGCGGTCGAGGTGCTGACCCGCACTCCCCTGGCCACCGCCCTCGTCGACGGCGTCCGCGCGGTCCGCGACCGGATCCGCGCCGGCCTGGCCGAAGAGGACACCCGGCTCGCGCAGACCGGCTCGGCCGTGATCGACGTCCGCGTGGTCGCGATCCGGGCCGAGCCCGAGGTCGAGAAGGCGCTCCAGACGACCGCGCGGGAGAAGGTGCAGCAGGAGGCCGACCGCGCGACCTTCGAACGGCGTGCGCTCGCCGTCGAACGCGAGCGCGCGATCAGCGAAAACGAGCTGCAGAACCAGATCGAGCTGGCCCGCCGCGAGGAACAGCTGCTCGCCCAGCGCGGCGCGAACGCCCGGCGTCAGGCCGAGGAAGCCGCGGCGGCGAACCGGATCGAGACGGAGGCGCAGGCTTCGCGCGAAGAGCGGCTGACGCAGGTGAAGGCCGACGGGAAGCGTGCGCTCGGTGAAGCCGAAGCGGCGGGCGAGGCCGCCCGGCTGGCCGCGTACCGCGATCTGCCCGAGGGCGTGCTGACCGGGCTGGCGCTGAAGGAGCTGGCCGGGAACCTGCCGCAGATCGACAGCCTGGTGCTGACGCCGGACCTGCTCACGCCGTTGCTGACGAAGCTGGGCGTGCGCTCGTGAGCCTCGCGCCGCGGGTCGTGCTCGTCCACCGCCGCACCGAACTCGACGAGCTCGTCGCCCGGCACGGCACCCGCGGCCAGGCCGAGTTCTTCCTGCGCACCCGCGGCCGCGACCTCGCCGAGGTGACCGCGGCGGACACGGCCCTGCGCGCCGCCCTCGCCGCGGCCAGTGCCGCCATCCCGCTGGACTGGCGCCGAGGCGAGGTCGAGCGCGCGGACCTCGACCGGTTCCTCTTCACCCCGGAGGACGTCGTCGTCGTGGTCGGGCAGGACGGCCTCATCGCCAACGTGGCCAAGTACCTCGACGGCCAGCCGGTGATCGGCGTCGCCCCCGGCCAACCCGGTGTCCTCGTCAAACACCCGGTCGAGGCCGTCGCGGACCTGATCCGCTCCACGACCGACGTCGAGCACCGGACGATGGCCGAGCTCACCGCGGACGACGGCCAGCGGCTGCTCGCCCTCAACGAGATCTACCTCGGGCACGCCGGGCACCAGACGGCCCGCTACCGGCTGGGGGTCGGTGGCGGGCGGCCGGAACGCCAGGCGTCCTCGGGGATCCTGGTCGGCACCGGCACCGGGGCCACCGGCTGGTGCGGGTCGGTGTGGCGGGAACGCCGCAGCGGCGTGTCCCTGCCGGCCCCCGGCGAGGCCCGGCTGGTCTGGTTCGTGCGGGAGGCGTGGCCCTCGCCGACAACGGGGACCACCTGCACCGAAGGGGAACTGACGCGGGCGCCGCTGACGGTCGAGGTCGAATCCGATCGCCTGGTGGCGTTCGGCGACGGTCTCGAAGCCGACACCGTCGCCCTCACCCGCGGCCAGACGGCGACCTTCGCCCCCGCCGCGAAAACCGTCCGCCTGGTGCGGTGACGGAACGGACGACACGCGTGCCTGGAGGGACGACACGACGAGGGGGCGTGTCGTCCCTCCGGCGGGTCAGGTGCCGTAGCGGGTCTTGACGATCGACGGGGTGTCGAGATTGCGGCCCGCGTCCATGCTCTGGGCCAGCCGCAGGTACTGGCCCTCGGCCCACATCAGCGGGCCCGCGCTGCCGGTCGGGCGGCCGAGGCCGAAGCAGCCGACGTCCGCGCGATCCCAGACCTGTTCGGGCACGAAGTAGCCGTCGTTGACCGAGTCCGCCATGGACTTCAGGTACACCGCCGCCGAACGGCCGTTGGCGAGCTCGTACTGCCCGCGCTCCCCCGACAGCACCGGCCACAGCCGCCCGAAGCGCTGGGTGCCGCCGGCCGGCCAGCCACTGCAGTTCGCGGTGCTCTCGCCGTAGTTGTCGTGCGGGTAGCGGTGGAAGTAGACGTCCCCGTTCGGGAGCGTCACCTGCACCGCCGAGTTGCCGTCCGACGCCGCGGCCGTCGGGGCCACCGAGTTCGCGATCGTCGCGTCCCCGGCCGGGCGGATGCCGAGCCGGACCAGGTCGAGGAAGCCGAAGTCGGTGACGTCGTGCTCGTAGAAGCAGCCTTCGTCGAAGCAGATCGTCGCGGTGTCGTTCGGATTGCCGGCCCGGTCGAGGCGTTCGTAATACGTGTGGCCGCCCCAGTACCCCGACGTCGTCACGGTCCAGCCGGCCAGGGAGTTCCGCCAGGAGTCCGCTGTGGACTCCCAGGACGTCGCGCTCGCGGTGTCACCGTTGGCCCGCGCGATGGCCCCGGCCGCGACCAGCCCGGCGATCTCCGCGGCCACCGAGGAGGGCGACTTGCCGTACTGCTCTTCCCAGCGCTCGGTGGTGTCCGGGCCGGTGGCGACGATGTGGTTCGCCGTCGTCTTCACCTTGGCGTAGGTCGAGGCGTCGGTGACGCCGGTCAGCCAGGCCAGCAGGATCGCGTTGGCGTCCTGGTCCAGCTGTTCGCAGCAGCCGAGCTGCTGGGCGCTCGCCCCGGCGACGCCGGACACCGGGCTGTAGCGGGGGAACGAGCCCGCCGGGTAAGTCGTGCCGTCGCCGGCGGTGGGGCTGCCGATCCACTGCGAGTTCCAGAGGAACTGGGCCATCCGCTTGGCCTGGGCGCTGTCGCCCGCGGCGAGCAGGCCGGTCGCCTGCTGGTAGAGGTCACGGCCCCAGACCCGGTGGTAGCCGTCGTTGAGGTGGTCGCCGTTCGTGAAGTCGCCCCACGGCGTCGCCAGGCCCGCGACGCTCGCGCCCGGGTGTTGTTTGTCTTCCGCCGTCTTCAGCGCCATCGCCGCCACGTAGTAGGTGCGACGCCGTTGCGTGTCCCCGGAAACGCTGGCCGGGGCGGGCTTGAGGCTCCCCACGTAGGAGTTCCAGCCGCTGCGGTAGGACGCCGACACGGCGGCGAACCCGCTGGTCAGCGATCCGCTTGCGGCCGAGGAGGCGGCGGCCGCGGTGCCGCCGTAGCCGAGGGCGACGGTGAACGTCGTGTCCGTTCCGACCGGGATCTGGCCGCACTGGACCACGTTGCCGGTGCCGGAGATGTTGTCGAACTGGTTGGTCAGCGTCCTGTCCGCGCGAAGGTCGACCAGGCAGTCGCTGGCCGCGCCCGTGTAGCCGTTGTCGTGCGCGGTGAAGCCGGTCGAGGCGCGGAGTGCCGAGACGACGGTGGTGGCGGTGCCGCCGAACAGGGTTTCCGTTCCGCTCGCCAGCAGGGCGCCGGTCGAGTCCCACCAGGCGTTGTCGTTCGCTCCGCCGCCCGCCATCGACGGGTTGGCCAGGAGGTAGAGGCGGTAGGTGCCGCCGTCCAGGGACTGGAAGCGGGTGTTCGTGACCAGCGATGCCCTCGCCGGGTCGGTCACGTAGTCCGTGGTGATCCGGTACTTGCCGCTCTTCGCGGTGTTGGTGATCGTGTACTGGAGCGCCTTCTCGTCGGGCATCGTCACGACGTGGTTCGTGGCGTCGCGTTCCAGGTCCACGAACGTCGAGCCGTCGGTGACGATGTACTGCATGTCCTGCATGTTGGGGACGTCGGCGCGGGGGTAGAAGACCTCTGATGCGACGCCGTTCGCGACGGTGAACCAGACCGGGCTCGCTGTGGTCGTGGACGTGCCCAGCGCCGACTTGTTGCCCGTTGCCCAGGAAGCTCCGCCGCCGCAGCAGTCTGTTGCCGTTCCGGTTGCGTTGGCTGTTCCCTGGAGGGTCGCGGCCAGCAGGATGGTGGTTCCGGCGCAGGCCAGGACGGCTTTCCACCTGATCATCGGGGTCCTCCGACGGCGTTGTCGTTCGATATGTTGTTGGTCGCAACATATTGCGGGGTTGGGTCGCGACAGGCAATGTCCGATCGGGCTGGATCGATTCAGGCTTGGTTTGGGTATCTGCGAGCCTGCGTTGGGTTGTGGTTGCCGTCCGCAACCCCGCCTCGGATTGTGGTTGCTGTCCGCAACCCCGAAGCGGTCATTGTGACTACGGCCGGCAGCACCGCGTCAAGGCGGGAAAGCGTGCCTTGACCCGGCGCCGCCGGCCGTGTTCTGGCTTCGGATCGGGGTTGCGGGGGGCCTGGGTTGCGTGGGGGCTGGTTCGCGTTGTGGGGGTGCCTTGTAGTGCCTGCCGGGTCCGGTTCGCGTTGTGAGTCGCGTTGTGTTGTTTGCCGGGGGTGGTCCGGCTTTCTACGCGTCGGCTATGCGGTCCAGCCACTCGGCCATGAGGGTTCGCTCCGCTTCTGTCAGGGCCGTTGCTCCTTCGAGGCCGGCCCTCAGCGCTATCGCGCGCTCGGGGAGGGTTGAACCTTGTGGTTCTGTTCCTCCCGTCAAGATGCGGGCCAGTACCGTCTCGCGGGCCGTTGGCGACAGCTCCGGGTCTCGCCTGTCCTCCGGGGTTGCGATGTGGGTCAGGACCACTCCCATTCCGGCCGCGTGCATCAACCTTCCGGCTCGGTCGACGCTCACCCGGAGGCGGCCCGCTGCCGCTACGCGCTCGACGACGGTCCGCAGCATCGCCTCCGCTTCCCTCGCCGCCGGTGAGGTGCGGCCCGGGCGGGCGTCGCCGTACATCAGGACGTAGAACTCGGGGCGGGACACGCCGAACTCGATGTGCAGGTCCCAGCCGTTGCGGAGGTCCTCGACCGGGTCGTTCGTCGACCCCATGGCGCGCTTGCTCTTCAGGTACTCGTCGAATCCGTACGCCGCCACCGCGTCCAGGAGGCCGTCCTTGTCGCCGAAGAGGCGGTACAGCGCCGGGGGCTGGACGCCCGCCGCCGCGCTCACCGCGCGGGTTGACAGGCCGTCGCGGCCCTCCGCCACCAGCAGGGCCGCCGCCGCCTCGAGGATGCGTGCGCGCGTGTCCTCCGCCGTCTTCGTTGCCATGGTTACGATGGTAACAACTCTTCGGTATCACCTGGACGGCGCGAAGTGGTCGAGCGCCACTCGGTGAGCCAGGCGGCGCAGCAGCGGCGCCGCCTCCGCCATGCAGCGCGCCGGGTCAGGCTCCAGATCCGTCAGCGCGTACGCGGCCGCGATGCCCGCCTCCGCCAGCTTCGCCGGGGACAGCCGGCAGCGTCCGGACACCGCGATGCAGGGGATGCCCTGCGCCGCCACGGCCCGGGCCACCCCGGCCGGGGCCTTGCCGGACAACGTCTGCTCGTCGAGTGATCCCTCGCCGGTGATCACCAGCGAGGTGCCGGCCAGGGCCGCCTCGAACCCGAGGAGGTCGAGCAGGAGCTCGATGCCGGGCCGCGTGCGGGCGCCCAGCACGGCCATCGCCGCGAAGCCCACTCCCCCGGCCGCTCCGGCTCCCGGCCGCTCCGCGAACTCAGGTCCGGCGATCGACGCCCAGTGCCGCAACGCGGCGTCCAGAGTCTCGACATCGCCGGGGGACGCGCCCTTCTGCGGACCGTAGACAGCGGCCGCTCCACGCGGGCCGTACAGCGGGTTGTCCACGTCGCTCGCCAGCTCGATGTCCACTTCGGGCACCCGCGCCACGTCCAGCGAGGCGAGCCGGGAAAGGGCCTCGCCACCCGGGGGAAGCTCACGCCCGGTGTCGTCGAGGAGCCGCGCGCCCAGCGCCGCCAGCATGCCCGCGCCACCGTCGGTGCAGGCACTGCCGCCGACGCCGAGCACGATCCGGCGGCACCCGGCCCGCACGGCCGCCGCGATGACGTCCCCGGTTCCCGCGCTCGTCGCGCTGAGCGGAGCCGGGGCGCCGGGCAGCCGGTGCAGCCCGGACGCCTCGGCCAGCTCGACCACCGCGGTGTCCCCGCGCACCGCGTAGGACGCCGTCACCGGTGCTCCCGTCGGCCCGCGGGCCGGGACCCGGACGCGGCGGAAGCCCGCCGCGACGGCCGCGTCCACCGTGCCCTCGCCGCCGTCGGCCACCGGGAGGGTCCGAACCACTGCCGAGGGATGGACGTCGGCGAGACCGGAGGCCACCGCCGACGCCACCTCCCGCGCGGTCAGCGACCCCTTGAACTTGTCCGGGGCGACCAGGACCTTCACGCGCTCGCCTTGAAGGCCCGCCAGTCGCCGATCTCGGTGATGTCCCGCAGGGCCACGTGCGAGGTGTACGGCCGACGCAGCAGCATCGCGAACGCCGAACTGCCGTCCGCCAGCTCCACCACACCCAGCTCCAGCTCGTGCGGCTCGGCCGGGAGCACCTTGTCCCGCAAGGCGTCCAGGGAGACGTCGTAGACCTCGCCGGTGACCGCCGCGCCGCCGTGCGACACCGGGTACAGCGCCGGGCACTGGTCGCCGACGGCGTAGAACCGGTACTTCGGCGCGGTGTCCGCCACCGCCACGAACGGCGATCCGTCGAGCAGGTGATGCAGCGGCCCGCCACGCATGGCACCGCCGTTGAAGAACATCAGGGGCACGGGAACTCCTTACCGGAACAGGGTTTCGACACCGTCGATGGCGAAGTACACCGCGAACACCAGCGCCAGCAGGGACAGCAGCCAGCCGGCCTCGCGCCACTTGCCGCGGCCGGTCTTGATCAGCACGAACGCGATCAGGCCCGCGCCGACGCCGTTGGTGATCGAGTAGGTGAACGGGATCAGCGCCGCGGTGAGGAACACCGGGATCGTGTAGTCCGGGTCGTGCCACGGAATGGTCCGGCACTGCGCGACCATCATCCCGCCGATGACGACCAGCGCGGGCGCCGCGGCCTGCGCCGGGACGACCCCGGCCAGCGGCGTGAACAGCAGCGTCCCGGCGAACAGCAGGCCGGTGACGACGCTCGCGAGCCCGGTCCGCGCCCCCTCACCGACGCCGGCCGCCGATTCGAGGAACACCGTGTTCGGTGAGGAGCCGGTGACGCCGCCGGCGAACGCGCCCGCGCCGTCGACCAGCAGGATGCGGCCCATCCGCGGCACTTTCCCGTTCTTCGACAGGCCGGCTTCGTCGGAGACGCTCGTGATCGTGCCCATCGCGTCGAAGAAGCCGGACAGCACCAGCGTGAACAGGAAGACCGTGGCGGCCAGCGCGCCGGCCGAGGCGAACCCGCCGAAGAGGTCGACGTGGCCGAAGAGCCCGAAGTCGGGTGCGGCGACGACGTGGTCGGGCAGGGCCGGTGTCGTGAGCCCCCAGCCGCCGACCCCGAACCCCTGGTGCAGCACGACGGCGAGCACGGTGGCCGCCCCGATGCTGATCAGCACCGCGCCCGGGACCTTGCGGGCCACCAGCACGATCATCAGCAGCAGGCCGAAGCAGAACACGACGATCGGCCAGCCGTGCAGGTGCCCGCTCGCTCCGAGCCGCACCGGGACCGTGGTTTGCGCCGAGTCCGGCACCCGGGTCACGAACCCGGCGCTGACCAGCCCGACCAGGGCGATGTAGAGCCCGATCCCGACCGTGATCGCCGTTTTGAGCGGCCGCGGGATGGCGTTCATGATCCGCTCGCGGACACCGCTGACGGCCATCAGCACGATGCAGACGCCTTCGAGCACGACCAGCCCGAACGCCTGCGCCCAGGTCATCGACGGCGCCATCTGGAAGGCGACGATGCCGTTGATGCCGAGCCCGGCCGCCAAGGCGAGGGGCGCGTTGCCGACGAGTCCCATGAGGACGGTCATCACCGCGGCCGCGAGCGCGGTCGCCGTGGTCACCTGCGCGGCCGAGAGCCGGGCGCCGGTGATGTCGGCGGAGGCGCCGAGGATCAGCGGGTTGAGCAGCACGATGTAGGCCATCGCGACGAACGTGGTGACACCGCCGCGGACTTCGCGGCCGATCGTGCTCTGCCGCGCGCGCAGCTCGAAGAGTCGCTCGAGGAAAGTTCGCCGTTGCGGGGGTACTTCGTCGACTACTGGGGTGGGGACTTCGGTCTGGGTCATGCGTCCTGCCCTTGCCGGTGGGTGTGCTCGGCCAGGCCAAGGCACAGCGCCGTGCCTGGGCGAGCGGGACGTTCGATTCGGTTGTGCTCCGGTCAGCTGGCCTTGTGGGTCAGTAGTCGGTGCGGTCGCTCTTGTCGAGCCAGGCCGCGAAGGGGGCGAAACCGTCCTTTGCGGACAGTCGCGTCACGGGTACCGTCCACGTCTCGCGCGGGCGGTCGAAGAGTTCGTAGAAGGCGCGGTCGTCGAACCCGGCCTTGGCCGCATCATGGCGGTCGGCCGCGTAGACGACCTTGTCCACCCGCGCCCACAGCGCCGAGGACAGGCACATCGGGCACGGCTCGCAGCTGGAGACGAGCACGCAGCCGTCGAGCTTGAACGTGCCGAGTTCCTGGCAGGCCGCGCGGATCGCGACGACTTCGGCGTGCGCGGTCGGGTCGAGGTTCGCGGTGACGCGGTTGACGCCGGTCGCGACGATCTCACCGTCGCGCACGATCAGCGCGCCGAACGGGCCGCCGCCGTTCGCGACGTTCGTCTCCGCGATGCGGACGGCTTCGTCGAGCCATTCGGTCTCGGCCGAAATCGACGTGGTCATCTCAAACTCCAGTGATGTGCTCGGGGCGGATCGGGACGCGCGGCAGCTCCAGGCCGGTGGCCGCGCGGATGGCGTTGGCGACCGCGGGCGTGGCCGAGATCGTGGGCGGCTCGCCGACGCCGCGGACGCCGTAGGGCGCGTGCGGGTCGGGGCGCTCGAGGACTTCGACGCGCATCGGCGGCATGTCGAGGATCGTCGGGATGAGGTAGTCGGTGAACGACGGGTTCCGCACCTTGCCGCCTTCGACCAGGATCTCCTCCATCACGGCGAGGCCGAGGCCTTGGGCCGAGCCGCCCTGGATCTGGGCGACCACGGCGTCGGGGTTCATCGCCTTGCCGACGTCCTGGGCGCAGTCCAGCTGCACCACCTTGACCAGCCCGAGGTCCAGGTCGACGTCGACCACCGCGCGGTGGGCGGAGAAGCCGTACTGCACGTGGGCGTCGCCCTGGCCGGTCTCTGGGTCAAGGGGGTGGGTCGGGCGGTGGTGGAACTCGCGGGTCTCCTCGATCGCGGTGTCCGCCAGCAGCTCGGCCAGGTCGGCGACGACTTCGCCGTCGGCCGCGACGACCTTCCCGCCGGTCAGGGACATGCCCTCGGCGGGCACCCCGAGCCGCGCGTAGACGGCCTCGGCGACCGCGCGGCAGGCGTTGCGGACCGCACCGCCGGTGACGTACGTCTGGCGCGACGCCGAGCTGGAGCCGGCGTCGCCGACGCTCGTGTCGGCCGGGTGCACGCTCACCCGCGTCAAGCCGAGTTCGGTGCGGGCGATCTGCTGCTGCAGCGTCACCAGGCCCTGGCCGACCTCGGCGGCCGCGGTGTGGACCATCGCCACCGCCTCGCCGCCGATCACCTCGAGCCGGACCCGGGCGGTCGAATAGTCGTCGAGACCCTCGGCGTAGGAAATGTTCTTGATCGTGACGCCGTAGCCGACCCCGCGCACCACCCCTTCGCCGTGGGTGGTGTTGGACGCGCCGCCGGGCAGCTCGCGGATGTCGCGGTCACCGGCGGGCGCGGGCGGCAGCGGCAGGTCGCGGACCCGCTGGACGAGTTCCGCGACCGGCGCCGGGAAGTCGACCACCTGGCCGGTGACCACAGTGGACCCTTCGCTGAGCGCGTTGCGGATCCGCAGTTCGGCGGGATCCATGCCCAGCGCGGCGGCCAGTTTGTCCATTTGGGACTCGTAGGCGTACGTCGGCTGCACCGCGCCGAGGCCGCGCATGGCGCCGCAGGTCGGGTTGTTCGTGTAGACGCCCCAGCCTTCGATGTGCGCGTTCGGGACGTCGTAGGGACCGACGCTCAGCGTGGTGCCGTTGCCGACCACGACCGGCGTCTTGGACGCATACGCCCCACCGTCGAAATACAGCTTCGCGCGGACGTAGACGAGCTTGCCGTCGCGAGTCGCCCCGTGCTCGTAGTACATCTTCGCCGGGTGCCGGTGGACGTGCCCGAAGAACGATTCGAGGCGGTTGTAGCTCATTTTCACCGGGCGTCCGGTGCGCAGAGCCAGCATGCACGAGTGGATCTGCATCGACAGGTCCTCGCGGCCACCGAACGCGCCGCCGACGCCGGACAGCGTCAGCCGGACCTTCTCCAGGGGCAGGCCGAGGGCCTTCGCCGTCTGGCGCTGGTCGACGTGCAGCCACTGGGTCGCCAGGTAGAGGTCGACGCCGCCGTCCTCGGCCGGCACCGCCAGCCCGGACTCCGGCCCGAGGAAGGCCTGGTCCTGCATCCCGATCTCGTACACGCCGGAGACGACGACGTCCGCGGTCGCGGCCGGGTCGCCCTTGACGATCCGCTGGTGGCGAACCAGGTTCCCGCCCGGGTGCAGCTTCGGCAGGGTGTCGTCGTGTGCGGCCCGCTCGGGGTCGGTGACCGGTTCGAGGACGTCGTACTCGACGACGATCTCCTTCAGCGCCTGCCGCGCGATCTCCGGGTCGTCGGCGGCCAGGATGGCGACCGGTTCACCCTGGTAGCGCACGAGGCCTTCGGCCAGCGCCGGGGTGTCCTGGAACTTCAGGCCGTAGACGTTCTCGCCCGGAACGTCCTCGTGCGTCAGCACCGCGTGCACGCCCGGCTGGGCCAGCGCGCGGGAGACGTCGAGGCGGACGATCCGGGCGTGCGGGTGCGGGCTGCGCAGGGTGGCGCCCCACAGCATGTCCTCGTGCCAGAGGTCCGAGGAGTAGGCGAACTCGCCACGGACCTTCAGCGTGCCGTCCGGGCGCAGCGGGCTCTCGCCGATGCCACCGGCGATCGTGTCGTGCAGCTCCTGCGGGGAGCGGGCCGGGGCGCTCATCGCACGGCCTTCTTCGCGGCGGCGTCACGGACGGCGTCGAGGATCTTCTCGTAGCCGGTGCAGCGGCAGAGGTTCCCGGCGAGAGCCTCGCGGATCTCGACGTCGGACGGCTCGGGGTTCCGCTCGATCAGGTCGTGCGCGGCCACCAGCAGGCCGGGCGTGCAGAAGCCGCACTGGACCGCGCCGTGCTCGACGAACGCCTCCTGCACCGGGTCGAGGGTCTCGCCCTCGGCCAGGCCCTCGACCGTGACGACCTCGCGGCCCTCGGCCTGCCCGGCCGCGACCAGGCACGCACACGCCGGGACGCCGTCGAGGTAGACCGTGCAGGAGCCGCATTCGCCCTGCTCGCAGGCGTTCTTCGAGCCGGGGAGGCCGAGCCGCTCGCGCAGCACGTAGAGCAGGCTTTCGCCTTCCCAGACGTTGTCCGCCCGGCGGGATTCGCCGTTGACGGTGACGTTCACGCGCACTTCGCGCTCCCCTCGCAGTATTCGGTCCAGGCCCAGGTCAGCGTCCTTCGCGCCATCACGCCGAGCGCGTGCCGCCGGTAGGCCGCGCTGCCGCGCACGTCGTCGATCGGCGCGGCGGCAGCGGCGACCAGGTCGCCGAAGCGGCGTTTGACCGAGTCGGTCAGCGCCCGCGGCGACTCCCAGTCCAGCTCCCCGGCCAAGAACTTTTCGGCTTCGACAGCCCGGCGCGGCGTGGGCGCGGCCGAGCCGACGCCGGTGCCGACCCGTTTTTCGGCGGGGTGCAGCGCCAGCCCGAAGGCGACGACCGCGATCACCATCGCGTTGCGGGTGCCGATCTTGCTGAACTGCTGCGGTCCCGTGGCCGGTTCGACGAGCACGGCCGTGATCAGCTCGTCCGCCTCCAGGACGTTCCGCTTCACGCCGGTGTAGAAGTCCTTCGCCGCGACAATCCGGGTCCCGCGCACCGAGGCGATTTCGACCTCTGCGTCGGCGGCCAGGAGCGCCGGGTGCGAGTCGCCCGCGGGTGAAGCCGCGCCCAGATTGCCCCCTACGGAACCGCGGTTGCGGATCTGCGGGGACCCGACGGTCCGCGCGGCCATCGCCAGCCCGGGCAGCTGCGCGCCGAGCTCGGTGATGATCCGGGCGTAGGGCACGGCCGCGCCGATCCGGATCCGGCCGCCGTCGGTGCCGTGCTCGTGGAGCTCGGCGACGCGGCCGAGGTCGAGCAGGGCTTCGGGACGGCGGTGGTCGAAGTTGAGCTCGACCATCACGTCCGTGCCGCCGGCGATCGGGACCGCACCGGGGTTCGCGGCACGCGCGGCGAGCGCGTCGGCCAGCGAGGCGGGTCGGAGGAATTCCACTGTGGACGTCCTTTCGGGGCTGCTTCGTCAAGGAGTACACACGCTCGGGTGTGGCCGGGGCCACGGCAAAACCCCTGAAAGACGGGTGAATTTGCGGCCCCGGTTTGTACTTTCCGACAACACCCTGGTCGCGGACACGGAAAGGCCGCCGCACGAGGTCAGGGTCTCGTGCGGCGGCCGTGGTCACGCGCGGGCTCGTGAGTGGTAATTCGGGTTAGAACCCGAATTACCACTCACGAGCGTCAGCAGGGTTCGAACTCGCGGACGGCGTCGAGGGCGGCCCCCATGGCGGCGTTGCCCTCGCGTTCGATCATGATTTCCACCAGGACCGGGCGGCTGGTGCGCTCGGCCTCCTTGCGCGCCCACTCCAGGGACGTCCGGATCTCCCCCGGCTCGTGCACCCGGGTGCCCGAGCAGCCGTAGGCCTCCATGATCTTCACGTTGTCCGTGCCGATCGCGTCGTAGTGGATGTCGACCTCGAAGTTCATCTCGTAGCCGGTCTCGGCCTGGCGGATCAGGCCGAGGTACTCGTTGTTGAGCATGATCAGCACGAACCCGACGTCGTACTGGGCGGCGACCGCCAGCTCCTCGACGAGGAACTGGAACGAGTAGTCCCCGACCACCCCGACGACTTCGGCGTCGGGCCGCGCCTTCTTGACGCCGATCGCGGCCGGGATCTCCCAGCCGAGCGGGCCCGCCTGGCCGCACACCTGGTAGTGCCGCGGCTTGTGCGCCTTCTGGAACTGGCCCGACCAGATCTGGTAGAGCCCGATCGCGGTGACGAAGTAGGTGTCTTCGCCGAAGGTTTCGTTGATCTCCTTGAACACCCGCGGCGCCTTGATCGGCAGGCTGTCGAAGTCGTCCCGCCGGGGCAGCGCTTCCTTGAGCTCGCCGATCCGCCCGACCCACTCGCGCCGTGGCGGCACCGAGCGCTTCTCCAGCGCCGTGAGCAGCGCGTCGAGGAACTCCCGCGTGTCCGAGACGATCCCGAGGTCGGGGCCGAACACCTTGCCCAGCTGGGTGGGCTCGATGTCGACGTGGACGAACTTCCGGTCGCCGCGGTAGACCGACAGCTCGCCGGTGTGCCGGTCGCCGAAGCGCGCCCCCAGCGCCAGGACCAGGTCCGATTCGAGGAAGGCCGCGTTCGCCCAGCGCTGGGACGTCTGGATGCCGGCCATCCCGGCGAACAGCTCGTGGTCCTCGGGGAAGCTGCCCTTGCCCATCAGCGTCACCTGCACCGGGACGTCCAGCCGCTCGGCGGCGGCACGCAGCTGCTCGCTCGCCTCGCCGAGCACGACCCCGCCACCGGCCAGGATCAGCGGGCGTTCGGCGGCCAGCAGCAGGTCCAGCGCGCGCTCGACCCGCGCGGGTGCCGGGGTCACCCTGGTGACCGGCAGCGGCGAGTCGATCGAGGAGTCCCACTCGATGTCCTGCTTCTGGACGTCGATCGGCAGGTCGATGAGCACCGGGCCGGGCCGGCCGGACCGGGCCACCCGGAACGCCTCGCGGAAGATCCACGGCAGCTGCGCGGCCTCCTTGACCTGCACCGCCCACTTCGTCACCGGCTTGGCGATCTCGACGATGTCGACCGCCTGGAAGGCCTCCTGGTGCAGCTTGGTCGTGGCGGCCTGACCGGTGATGCAGATCATCGGGATCGAGTCCGCGTGCGCGGTGTAGAGCCCGGTGATCATGTTCGTCCCGGCCGGGCCGGATGTGCCGATGGCAACGCCGACCCTGCCGTTCGTCCTGGCCCAGCCGTCGGCCATGTGCGTCGCGCCCTCTTCGTGGCGGACGATCAGGTGCTCGATCGCCCGGCCTTGTAGGGCGTTATACAGCGGGAGGATGGCGGCGCCGGGGCAGCCGAAGACGGTGTCGACGCCTTCGCTCTCCAGGACGTCGACGACCGCCTGCATCGCGGGGATCCGGGGCATGTCACACCTCCGCCGGGACGCGGCCCGACAACTGTTCGACGACCTTCAGCAAGGCCGAGTGGTCTTCGGCGCCGTACCCCATGGCGCGGCCGGCGGCGACGAGCTGGGCGACCAGCCCGGTGAGCGGGAGCGCGACGCCGGCCTGCCGGGCGGCGGCCAGCGCGATCCCCATGTCCTTGTGGTGCAGGTCGATCCGGAAGCCGGGCGCGAACTGCCGGTCCACCATGGACTGGCGCTTGAGCTCCAGGATGCGGCTGCCGGCGAGCCCGCCCGCGAGCACGTCGAGCCCCGTGGCGGCGTCCACACCGGACGCTTCCAGCAGCACGATCGCCTCGGCGACCAGACCGTAGATCCCGCCGACGACCAGCTGGTTCGCCGCCTTCACGACCTGGCCGGCGCCGTGCGGGCCGACGTGCACGATCGTCTTGCCGACGGCCTCCAGGACCGGTTTGGCGGCTTCGAAGTCTTCCGCGGAACCGCCGACCATGATGGACAGCGACGCCTGTTCGGCCCCGGCCTGCCCGCCCGAGACGGGGGCGTCGAGGACGCGGATCTTCCGGTCCCGCGCGGCTTCCGCGATCGCGATCGACGTCTCGGGCCGGATGGTGCTCATGTCGATCAGCAGCGTGCCCGGCTCGGCGGTGTCGAGGACACCGCCGTCGGCCAGCACGACGTCCTCGACCTGCGGGTGGTTCGGCAGCATCGTGATCACCACGTCGGCCCCGGTCACCGCGTCGGCGACGCCGGTCGCCGCGCGTCCGCCGGCGGCGGCCAGCTTCTCCCCCGCGGCCGGCGTGACGTCGTAGCCGCTGACGTCGTGCCCGGCCGCGACCAGGTGCGCGGCCATCGGGGCGCCCATCACGCCCAGTCCGATGAATCCCAGTTTCATGCTCGTCCCCTTCGGGTTTTCGGCAGCCAGGCCAGCGACGTGAGCGTGTCGGGCTCCGGGACGTACTCGATCCCGACGAAGCCCGCGTAACCCGCGTTCTGCAGCTTCGCGAGGTGCCCGTCGATGTCCAGCTCGCCGGTGCCGGGCTGGTGGCGACCGGGCGCGTCGGCGATCTGCACGTGCCCGATCCGGGCGACGTGCTGCGTCGCGAGCGCGTCCAGGTCGTCGCCGTTGACGGCCAGGTGGTAGAGGTCGGCCAGCAACCGCACGTTTTCGCGCCCGAGGTCGTCGAGCACGGCCACGGCGTCCGCGGCGGTCTTGAGCGGGTAGCGGTCCGCGCCGGAGAGCGGTTCGAGGACCAGCTGCGCGCCGATCCGGGCGGCGGCGTCGGCGGCCTTGTCCAGGTGTGCCCGGGCCAGGTCGTCCTGCTTGGCCGGGTCTTCGCCGTCGAGCCGGTTGCCGTAGAGCGCGTTGAAGCTGCGGCAACCGGTGCGTTCGGCGATGCCGAGGGCGACGACCAGGCTGTCGGCGAACGCCGCCTCCCGGCCGAGCCAGCTCACCAGGCCCCGCTCCCCCGCGGCCATGTCCCCGGCGTAGAAGTTCAACCCGCGCAGGCGCACCCCGTCGAGGCTCCGCACGAACGCGTCGACCTCGTCGCGCCCCGGCACCGCCGAGCCGAACGGCCACCAGTACTCGACGTCGGTGAACCCGGCGTCCCGCGCGGCGGCGGCACGCTCGAGGAGCGGGACCTCCTTGAACAGGATCGACAGGTTGGCGACGTACGGCAGGGAGTGACCTTCAGGCATCGCGACCTCGAATTTCGCTATCCGGAATTTTTCTTTCGCATATCGAGAATAGCCGCTGACCTGCACCGAGGTCAACGCCGAGACGGCGAAGGCGCCGCGGCTCGACGAGCCGCGGCGCCTTCAGGAAGACGGTGCCGCTACCTGTTCTGGACGTGCTGCCAGCCGAAGCGGCCCTTGATGCAGAGGTTCCCGTGCGTCACCGAGCTCTCGTGCGGCGAAGTCACCTTCACGATCTCGTTGTCCTGGACGTGCAGCGTGAGGTTGCAGCCGACACCGCAGAACGTGCACACGGTCGTGGTCCGCCGCTGCCGCGACTCGTCCCAGGTGCCGTCTTCGCGCTTGTCGTACTCGCGCTTGAAGCTGAGCGCGCCGGTCGGGCAGACCTCGACGCAGTTGCCGCAGTACACGCAGGCGCTGTCCGGCAGCGGGTTCGCGAACTCCGTCGAGATCCGGGCGTCGAAACCGCGGCCGGCCACGCTGATCGCGAACGAGTTCTGCCACTGGTCGCCACACGCGTCGACGCACTTGTAGCAGAGGATGCACTTCCCGTAGTCCCGGACGTACAGCTCGTTGTCCACCAGCGCCGGTTGGGCCACGGTCGCGGCGTCCGGGCCGAAGCGGTCCGGGTCCGCGCCGGTTTCCGCGATCCACTCCGCGACGCCGGGTGTCGTCGACAGGTCCGTCGCGGACGCCAGGAGTTCGAGGACGACCTTTCGGCTCGTGCGCGTCCGCTCCGAATCGGTGTGCACCACCATGCCCGGCTCCGCCTTTCGCGAGCAAGACGGCACGAGCGTCCGGGAGCCCTCGACTTCGACCATGCAGACGCGGCAGGCGTTCGCCGGTTCCAGGGTGTCGCCGTAGCACAGCGTCGGGATGTCCTTGCCCGCCGCCGTGCACGCCTCGAGGATCGTCGAGCCTTCGGGGACGCGGACCGTTGATCCGTCCACAGTGAACTCGACGAGGCGCTTGGGGATTCCGATGTCCACAATGGTCATTTCAGGGCTCCCAGGCGGTCGATGGCCGATTCGATGGCGTTCCACGCGGTCTGGCCGAGGCCGCAGATCGACGAGTCGCGCATCACCCCGCCGACTTCCCGCAGCAGCGGCCGCTCGTCGGACTTGGCCGCCAGGACGCGCCGGATCGCCTCCTCCTGGCGTACCGTCCCGATCCGGCAGGGGACGCACTGCCCACACGACTCGTCGCGGAAGAACCCGGCGATCCGCAGCAGGAACCCGCCCAGGTCCACGAGGTCGTCGAGGACCAGGACGACGCCCGAGCCGAGCGTCGTCTTCGCCGCCCGCGCGTCCTCGAACGTCAGCGGCAGGTCCAGCTCGTCCGGCCGGACGAACCCGCCGGCCGCGCCGCCCAAGAGGATCGCGCGCAGCGAGCGGCCCTCCGGTACTCCCCCGGCCAACGCCAGCAGTTCGCGCAAGGAAGTTCCGAACGGCACCTCGTAGACGCCCGGCCGTTCGACGTTGCCGGACAGGCAGAACAGCTTCGGCCCGGCCGAGGCCTCCGTGCCGATCGCGCGGTACGCGGCCGCCCCTTCGGTGAGGATCAGCGGGACGTTGACGAGGGTCTCGACGTTGTTCACCACCGTCGGCTTGCCGAACAGCCCCTGCTCGACCGGGAACGGCGGTTTCGTGCGGGGTTCGCCGCGGAAGCCCTCGATCGAGTTGAAGATCGCGGTCTCCTCGCCGCAGATGTAGGCGCCCGCGCCGCGCCGGATCTCGATGTCGAACGAGAACCCTTCGTGACCCATGACGTCCGCGCCGAGGAACCCGCGTTCGCGGCACACCTCCAGCGCGTTGCGCAGCAGCCGCAGGGCCCGCGGGTACTCACCGCGCAGGTAGACGAACCCCCGGCTCGCGCCGATCGCGTACGCCGCGATCGTCATCGACTCCACCAGCGCGAACGGGTCGCCCTCCAGGAGCACCCGGTCCTTGAACGTGCCGGGTTCGCTCTCGTCGGCGTTGCACACGAGGTAGTGCGGCCCGGCGGGCTGCGCGGCGGTGGCCGCCCACTTGCGTCCGGTCGGGAACGCGGCGCCGCCACGGCCGAGCAGGCCGGAGTCGGTGACCTCGCGGATGACCGCGGCCTGCCCCATCCGCAGGGCGTTGCGCAGCGCCGCGTAGCCGCCGGTCGCCCGGTAGTCGTCCAAACTGGACGGATCGACGACGCCGACCCGGCGCAGCAGCCGAAGCCCGTCCCGCTGGTGGATGACCGGCGGCGCCCCTTGGCCCGCGGGCGCTCGCTGGGCGGCGAGCACGGCCGACGCGCCGGTCGCCGGGGCGAGCAGCTCGGTCGCCGCCGGGTCGCCGGCCTGGAACGTCAGCGCCGCGGGGGCCCGTTCGCACACGCCGAGGCACGGGCTGCGCAGCCACGTGACCCCGCCGCGCGCCTTCCCCGCGGCGCCGACGTGCTCGGTGAGGACGTCGCACACCGTCTCCGCGCCGCTGATCCGGCAGGCGAGGTCGGTGCACACGTGCACCACCCGCTCCGGGCGTTCCTGGAGGGCGAACAGCGAGTAGAAGCTCGCCACGCCGTACGCGTCGGCAGGCGGCACGTGCAGCGTCTCGCAGATGAGGTTCAGCGCGCCCTGGCTGAGCCAGCCGACCCGGTCGTTGACCGCGTGCAGTGCGGGGAGCAGCTGGTCGCGGCCGCCGCCGGCGAACCCGGCGAGCGCCTCCTGTTCTTCGTGCGACGCGATGGCGTCGAGCAGCTTGAGGTCCACTTCAGACCTCCAGCGGGAGCTTGTCGACCCGGATGGCCGCGGCCTTGTACTCGGCCGTCCCGGCGATCGGGCAGGTCGCTTCGATGGTGATGACGTTGACGTCGACCTCGTCCGGGAAGTGGAAGGTCATGAACGCCAGCCCGGGCTTCAGCCCCTTGTCCAGCCGCACCGGTGCCACGATCGCGCCCCGCCGGGACGAGATCCGGACCAGCTCGTCGGGCTCGACGCCGAGCGATCGCGCGTCCTCCGGGCAGAGGTCGAGGGTCTCTCCCTGGCGCAGCGGCGACGGGAACCCGCCGGACTGGACGCCGGTGTTGTACGAGTCCAGGCGCCGTCCGGTGGTGAGCCGGATCGGGAACTCCTCGGTGAGCAGGTCGACCGGCGGGCTGTGTTCGATGACCGTGAACGGCGCCGGGCGGCCGCGTTCGGCCGGGTCTTCGGCCCAGAGCCGGGCGTGCAGGAACGTCGGTTCGAGGGTGTCTTCGGAGAAGCACGGCCATTGGATGCCACCGAGCTCTTCGAGGCGCGCGTACGACATCCCGGCGTGCATCGGCGACAGCGACCGCAGTTCGTCCCAGACCTCTTCGCCGCCGGTGTAGTGCCAGTCGTGCCCGAGCCGGCGGGCGAGCTCCGACAGCAGTTCGATGTCGTCGCGGGCGCCTTCCGGTGGTTCGAGGGCCTTGCGGACGCGCTGGACCCGCCGTTCGGAGTTGGTGAACGTGCCGTCGCTCTCGCACCAGGCGGCCGTCGCGGGCAGGACGACGTCGGCCAGCTGCGCGGTCTTGGTCAGGAAGATGTCCTGCACGACCAGGTGGTCGACGTTCGCCAGCCGCTTGATCGTGTGCTCGCAGTCCGCTTCGGACTGCACGGGGTTCTCGCCGATGATGTACACGCAGGTCAGGGCGCCGCGTTCCATCGCGTCGAGCATCTGCGTCAGGTTCAAGCCCTGGTGCGGCGGGATCGACGAACCCCACGCGGTGTCGAACTTCGCGCGGACGTCCGCGTCGAGGACGTCCTGGAAGCCGGGGAGCCGGTCCGGGATGGCGCCCATGTCGCCGCCGCCCTGGACGTTGTTCTGCCCGCGCAGCGGGTTCAGCCCGGCGCCGTACCGGCCGACCTGCCCGGCCAGCAGGGAGAGGTTGATCAGGGCGAGGACGTTGTCGGTGCCGTTGTGGTGCTCGGTGATGCCGAGGGTCCAGGACAGCTGGGCGCGGTCCGCGCGGGCGAACGCGACCGCCAGTTCGCGGATCAGCTCGGCCGGGACGCCGGTGGTCTTCTCCGCGACCTCCAGGGTCCACGGCTCGACCGACGCGGCGAACTCGGCGAACCCCTCGGTGGCCCGTTCGATGAAGGTCGTGTTGGCGAGTCCGGAGTGGATGATCTCCCGGGCGATGGCGTGGGCGAGCGGGATGTCGGTGCCGACCTCGAGCTGCAGCTGCCGGTGCGCCCAGCTTGCGGTGCTGGTCTGCCGTGGGTCGACCACGAAGAGCTTCACTCCCTTGTGGACGGCCTTGAGCACGTGCTGGAAGAAGATCGGGTGCGCCTCCCGCGGGTTGCCGCCCCAGATCACGATGACGTCGGCGTCCTCGATCTCCTGGTAGGAGGACGTGCCGCCGCCGCTGCCGAACACCCGGGCCAGCCCGGCGACGCTCGGCGCGTGGCAGGTGCGGTTGCACGAGTCGACGTTGTTCGTGCCGATCACCGCGCGGGTGAACTTCTGCGCGACGAAGTTCATCTCGTTGGTGGCGCGGGCGCACGAGAACATCCCGAACGCCTCGGGCCCCTTGCCGTCCAGGGTGCGGCGGATCCCGGCAGCGGCCCGGTCGAGGGCTTCTTCCCAGGTGGCCGGCCGCAGCACGCCGGAATCGCGCACCAGGGGCCGGGTGAGCCGGACGTACGGCTCGGTGTTCCTGCGCTTCACGGGGACCTCCGGTCAGTGCGACCCGACAGGGACTTTGCTGGTGTGGTCGAGGAGTGAAATCGCGGCGTGGACGTGCCGCAGGGCGGGCGCGGGCACACCGGTGAGGCCGGCCAGCTCGACGACCGCGCCGATGATCGCGTCGATTTCCAGGGGCTTGCCGGCTTCGAGGTCCTGCAGCATCGACGTCTTGTGGTGGCCGACGCGCCAGGCGCCGTCGATGCGCTTCTCGACGGAGATCTGCGGGTCGGCGCCGGCCGCCCGGGCGATGGCCAGGGCCTCGGTCATCATCGTGGCGACGAGCGCGCGAGTGTCCTCGTGCTCGCACATCTGGGCCATGGTCGCCCGGGTGAGCGCCGACAGGGGGTTGAAGGCGACGTTGCCCATCAGCTTGATCCAGATGTCGTTGCGCAGGTCGGCCTCGACCGGCGCCTTGAGGCCACCGGCGATCATCGCCGCGCTGAGCACCTTGGCGCGCGCCGAGATCTCGCCGTCCGGCTCGCCGAGGGAGAACCGCGTGCCTTCCAGGTGCCGGATGACGCCCGGCTCCTCGATGACCGTCGAGCAGTAGACGACGCAGCCGATCGCCCGGCGCAGCTCGAGCACGGCGGTCACCGAGCCGCCGGGGTCGACGGTCTCGACCCGCTGCCCTTCGAGCGGGTGTCCGCGCAGGCCGTGGAAGTACCACCACGGGATGCCGTTCTGCGCCGCCACGATCGCGGTCTCCGGGCCGAGCAACGGGGCGAGCAGCTTGCCGCACGAGGCGTAGGAGTTGGCCTTCAGGCCGAGGAACACGAAGTCCACCTCGCCCACTTCGGCGGGGTCGTCGGTGACGTGCGGGTGGGCGGTGAAGTCGCCGCGCGGGCTGAGCACCCGGACGCCGTGCTCGCGCATCGCCGCGAGGTGGGCCCGGCGGGCGATGAGGTGCACCTCGGTCCCGCCGCGGTGCAGCGCGGCCCCGACGTAGGCGCCGATCGCCCCGGCCCCGAGAACAGCCACCTTCATGACGCGCCTCCAAGGTCCAACGATATTGCATACAGTATCCTGGATTCTTGATCCAGACCAGATCCCGGCGACTTCCCACTCGGGCGGCGCAGAGAAGAGCGACAAATCAGACACATGGGGTCACTTCCGCCGGGCACGCTGATCCACATCGACCCAAAACCGCCCCCGGCGGGTGAGTTCCGGGATTTTGCATACCAAAACCTGTATCCTGGGGACAGATGATCGCTTCCGCCCCGACTCGAGGTGTCCCGTGAGCCAGCCCGCTTCCCCGCTGCCCGACCGCGGCCCGACCGGCCGCCGCACGGCCAAGGGCTCGCTCAGCTCGACCGCCGCCAAGCGCGTCGAACGGCCCGCGCCGCTGCGGCAGGTCGTCTACGAGGCCCTCGCCGAGCTGATCATCAACCGCACCCTCGAGCCTGGGCAGCACCTGGTCGAGGCCGACCTCGCCGAGTACCTGGGGGTCAGCAGGCAGCCCGTCCGCGAAGCCCTGCAGCGGCTGCAGAGCGAAGGCTGGGTCGACCTCCGCCCCGCCCAGGGCGCGTTCGTGCACCTGCCGACCGACGAAGAGGCCGACCAGCTGCTGAGCGTCCGCAGCGTGCTGGAGACGCACTCCGCGAAGCTCGCCGCCGGCCGGGCCACCGCCGCCGACGTCACCCGCCTGCAGGAGTTGCAGCGGGCCGGGCTCGAGGCGCTGGCCGCCGAGGACACCGAAGGCCTGGTCGCCGCCAACGCCGCCCTGCACGCGTTCATCACCGAGCTGTCCGGCAACAAGGTGCTGGCGGAGCTGATCGGCCTGGTCGACCGCCGGGTCCGCTGGTACTACACGCCGATCGCGCGGCCTCGCGGCCAGGACGCCTGGCACGAGCACGAGGAACTGATCCAGGCCATCTCCGCCCAGGACACCGACACGGCCGAGAAGATCATGGCCAAGCACACCGAACGGACCCGCCAGGCTTACCACGAACGTCCGGACGCTCCCCGGTCCTGAGTTCGGCCGCACCGGGGAGCGATCACCGGATCAGCCGCCGGCCGCGGCGGAGGGTCGCGTCACCAGCTCGGTTTCGGCGAGCTGGTGACGCGGCCGGCCCGGCTGGCGCAGGAACAGCGTCAGCACCGCCGAAAGCAGCGCGATGCACCCGGCGAGGATGTACGCGCCCGTGTAGCCCCACACGCTGATCACACCCGCGGCGAGCCCGCCGCCGCCGACGCCACCGACCAGCTTCGCGCTGTAGACCAGCCCGTAGTTCGACGCGTTGTTGTTCTCGCCGAAGTAGTCCGGCACCAGCGCCGCGAACAGCGGGTAGAACGCGCCGCCACCGAAGCCCGTCAGGAACGCGAACACCATGAACAGCACCAGGTTGTGGGTGTTCCCGGCGTACAGCACGCCGAACTGCGCGACGGCCGCGATCACCAGCACCAGCGTCAGCGTCTGCCGCCGGCCGAGCTTGTCCGACGCCCAGCCGACGACCGCGCGGCCGGTGCCGTTGACGACCGCCAGCACGCCGGCCGAAGAGGCGGCGACGAACGCGCCGAAGTGGCTCACCTTCGCGAACGGCACCTGGAAGTTGATGCCGAACAGCGAAACCCCGCCGATGATGACCAGGCACACCCACATCAGCGGCAGCATCCCGGTCCGGACCGCTTCTCCCGGCGAGAACTGCTTCACCGCGGGCGGGTTCTTGGCCAGTCCCCCGGTCGTGGACTTCCGGTCGCGGACCCAGGCGAGCGGGTCGACGTCCTGCGGCCACCAGCTCTTCGGCGGGTCCTTGAACAGGAAGCCGCAGATCCCGACGGCGACGAGCATGTACACGCCCATGACGTCGAGGATCACCGAGTAGTTGGCCGGGGTGAGGAAGGCCGCGAACACGTAGATGAACGGGACGGCGCCGTACGCGAAGCCGCCGTTCACGAACCCGGTCCGTGCCCCGCGCTTCTCGGGATACCACTTGCCGACCATGTTGATGCAGGTCGCGTACACCAGCCCGGCCCCGATCCCGCCGAGCACCGAGTAGCCGGCGAACGCCAGCACGAGGTTGCCGCTGTGCGAGATGGTGAAGTAGCCGATCGCGCTGCACATCGCGCCGGCGAGCATGGCCGTGCGCGCCGACACGATGTTCTTCTCCCGCAGGCGCCCGGCCGGGAACGCCACCGCGGCCTGGAACACCGCCCAGATGCTGGCCAGCCAGAACGCGTCCGACAGCGTCCAGCCGTACTTCTGCTCCAGGGTGCCTTCGACGGCGCCCCAGCCGTACTCGAACACGCTGACCGCCATCATGGCGATCCAGGGCAGCCACACCATCCAGCCGCGTGAGCGCCCCATGATGTCGTGCGGGGTCTCACCGACCCGGTACACCCTGCCGTTCTCGTCGACTATCTCCTGGTACTCGGTCATGAGTGATCTCTTTCGTCCACGCCGATTCGGTTTCCTTGCCGGTAGCGGGGTCAGCCGGTGGCGGGGCGCGCGACGAGCCCGGTTTCGGCGAGCCCGTGACGCATCCCGCCGGGCTTGCGGCCCGGCTGGCGCAGGAAGAGGGCGAGGCCGGCGGCGAGCAGGCTCGTCCCCGCGGCCAGGTAGAAGGCCGGGCCGTAGCCCCACCCGTCGATGACCAGCTTCCCGAGGCCCGCGCCCACGATCCCGGAGACGAGCTTCGAGCTGTAGACCAGGCCGTAGTTGCTGGCGTTGTTGTTCTCCCCGAAGTAGTCCGCGGTCAGCGCGGCGAACAGCGGGAAGATCGCCCCGCCGCCGAACCCGGAGACCATCGACGCCAGCAGGAACAACGGCATGCTGCCGAGCGAGCCGGACAGGTACACCGCGATCTGGGCGAGGCCGAGCACCACGCAGACCAGCAGCAGCGTCTGCCGCCGCCCGTAGCGGTCGGAGATCCAGCCGATCACCCCGCGCCCGGCGCCGTTGATGACCGCCTTGAGGCTCATCGCCAGCGCGACGATGCCGCCCGCGAAGCCCATCTCCTTGCCGAAGGGGACCTGCGCGGAGATGCCGAAGATGTTGACACCCGCCGTGCACAGCAGGCAGATCCACATCAGCGGCAGCATCCCGGTCTTGAGCGCCTCCCGCGGCGTGAACTGCTTGACCGCGGGCGGGTTCTTCGCCAGCGACCGGCGCACGCGCGGGTCGTCCGGGACCTTGAGCGGGTCGACGTGCGCCGGCCACCAGTTCTTCGGCGGGTCGCGGAAGAAGAACCCGCTGACCGCGACGGCGGCGGCCAGGAACAGCCCGACCGCGGGCAGGATGGTGCCGTAGTTGCCCAGGTCGAGGTAGTTCGTGAAGATGAAGATGAACGGGACCGAGCCGTAGGCGAACCCGCCGTTGACGAAACCGGTCTTCCCGCCCTTGCGCTCCGGGTACCACTTGCCGACCATGTTGATGCAGGTCGCGTAGACGAACCCGGCGCCGCCCCCGCCGAACAGGCCGAAGCCGAGGTAGGCCCAGAAGACGCTCGGTGCGTAGGCCAGCGCCAGGTAGCCCAGCACGGTGCCCGCGGAGCCGAGGAGCATCGCCGACCGGGCGGACAGCTTGCCGCTTTCCCGCAGTTTCCCCGCGGGGAACGCGACCGCGGCCTGGAAGAAGACCCAGACGGCCAGCAGCCAGAAGATGTGGGCGCCGTGCCAGCCGTGCGCCGCGGACAAGGTGTCCTCGGCCGAAGTGAACGCGTATTCGGAGGAGCTGATGGCCATCATGGCCACCCAGGGCAGGACGACCATCGTCCACCGTGGCCTGCCCATGATGTCCCGGTCGGATTCACCGACCCGGTAGGTTCTTCCGTTCTTGTCGGTGATCTCCTGGTACGTGGCTGCGGTCATGAGAGTTCTCTTTCGTCACCGTTGACTCATGTCCCTCTGTTGCCGTCGTGCGGTGGGATCTTCGTCCTTTCCTGGTAAGTGGGCCAGCCCCTGTGGAGGACGCTCAAAGCAGGCCCGCGGCCCGTGCCCAGCGGTACTTCGCGCCGAGCACCGCCACGGGCTTCTCGGTCGTGTACGGGTACGCGACGACGCCGTGTTCGTAGAGGTAGTCGCTGGCGTCCTCGACTTCGACGTCGCCGGACAGCGACGCGACGACGGGCTTGTGGATGCCCTTCGCCCGGTACTCGCCGACCACTTCGGACACCAGTTCCGCGAACACCATCGGCGGGGTGACGATGGTGTGCCAGTAGCCCAGGATCAGGGCGTGGATGCGGTCGTCCTCGAGGCCCAGCGCGATCGTGTTGCGGTAGGTCGAGGGCGGTTCGCCGCCGGTGATGTCCACCGGATTGCCGGCCGCGCCGAAGGGCGGGATGAACTTCCGGAACGCCGTGTCGAGGTCCGGCGGGATCGCCATCAGGTCGAGGCCGTTGTCGACGCAGGCGTCCGACAGCAGCACGCCCGAGCCGCCGGCGCCGGTGATGATCACGACGTTCTCGCCCTGCGGCGTGGGCAGCAGCGGGATGCCGCGGGCGTACTCGAGCAGGTCGTTCAGCCCAGGCGCCCGGATCACGCCGCTCTGGCGGAGGATGTCGTCGTAGACCTTGTCGTCGCCGGCCAGCGCGCCGGTGTGCGAGCTCGCCGCCTTGGCGCCCTGGGACGTCCGGCCGGCCTTGAGGACGACGACCGGCTTGCGCTTCGAAACCCGCTTCGCCGTCTCCGCGAACGACCGGCCGTCCTTGAGGTCTTCGAGGTGCATCGCGATGAGCTCGGTGTTCTCGTCGTGCTCGAAGAAGGTGAGCAGGTCGTCCTCGTCGAGGTCGGCCTTGTTGCCCACGCCGACGATCGAGGAGACGCCCATCTTCGCCGAGCGGCTGAAGCCGAGGATCGCCATCCCGATGCCGCCGCTCTGCGACGAGAGAGCCACGCCGCCCTTGACGTCGTAGGGCGTGCAGAAGGTCGCCGACAGGTTTTCCGGCGTGTAGTAGTAGCCGTAGATGTTCGGGCCGAGGATGCGGACGCCGTGCTTGCGGGCGATCGCGACGACCTCGTCCTGCAGCTCCACGTTGCCGGTCTCGCCGAAGCCCGACGGGATGAGGATCGCTCCGGCCACGCCCTTCTTCCCGGCCTCTTCGAGCGCCGCGGGGACGAACTTGGCCGGGATGGCGAACACGGCGACGTCGACGTCGCCGGGCACGTCGGCGATGCTCGGGTAGGCCTTGCGGTCGAGGATCTCGGCGGCCTTGGGGTTGATCGGGTGGATCTCGCCCGCGTAGCCGCCGTCGACCAGGTTCTTCATCACCGAGTTGCCGATCTTCCCGGCCTCGGCCGACGCCCCGATCACGGCGACCGACGCCGGTTTCATGATCCGGGTCATCGACGCGAGGATCTCCTCCTGGGTGAACCGGACCGGCTCCTTCGCCGCGTCCGGGTCGACCAGGATCCGGACGTCGACCGCGGTGGCGCCCCGCGCCGTCGCGAGCACCGGGTTCAGGTCCACTTCCGACAGCTGCGGGAAGTCGGTGACCAGCTCGCCGAGGCCGGTGATCACGGCGGCGAGAGCCTCGCGGTCGACCGGATCCGCGCCACGGACGCCCCGGAGGATCTCGGCCGCTTGGATCCCGTCGATCATCGAGCGGGCCTCTTCGGTGCTCGTCGGTGCCAGCCGGAAGGTGACGTCCTTGAGCACCTCGACCAGCACGCCGCCGAGGCCGAACGCGACGACCTTGCCGAACGTCGGGTCGGTGACCGCGCCGATGATCACCTCCTGGCCCTCGGTGAGCATCTGCTGCACCTGGACACCGAGGATCCGCGCTTGTGGGTCGTAGTTCTTCGCGCTGTCGATGATCTGCGCGAAGCCCGCCGTCACCGCTTCGGCGTCCTTCAGGCCGACGAGCACGCCGCCCGCCTCGGTCTTGTGCAGGATGTCCGGCGAGACGATCTTGAGCACCACCGGCTGCCCGATGGCTTCGGCGTGGGCAACGGCCTCCTCGGCCGTGGTGGCCAGGCGCTCGGCCGGCGTCGGGATGCCGTAGGCCTCGCAGACCGCACGCCCCTCGGGCGCGGTCAGCGACGCCCGGCCCTCGGCCGCCGCCTGCTCCAGGATCTTCTCGACCGCCGCGCGATCGCCCACGTCAGATCACCCCCGCCGCGCGGAACTTGTCGAGTTCCGCTTCGCTGTAGCCGAGTTCGGTCAGTACCTCGTCGTTGTGCTCGCCGAGCAGCGGCGACCGTTCGATCTCCACGGGCGAGTCGGACAGCTTCAGCGGGCAGCCGACGGTCTTGAAGCTGCCGCGCTCGGGGTGCGGGACCTCGACGACCGAGCCGAGCTCGGCCAGAGTCTCGTCCTCGATCAGCTCCTTGGTGGACAGGATCGGGCCGCAGGGGATGTTGTGGGCGTTCAGCTTCTCCATCACTTCCCACTTGGTGTGCTTCTCGGTCCACTCCTCGACGAGCGCGAACATCTTGTCCAGTTTGGACAACCGGACCTCGGGGGTGGCCCAGGCCGGGTCGTCGGCCAATTCGGCCTTCCCGATCAGGCGGGCGAGTGGCGCCCAGCCGGGTGGCTGGACGATCACGTAGATGTAGTCGTTCGGCCCGCCGGGCGCGCACTTCACCGCCCAGCCCGGCTGGCCGCCGCCGGAGGCGTTGCCCGAGCGCGGGACCTCGTCGCCGAACTGGTCGTTCGGGTACTCCCCCAGCGGACCGTGGGCCAGCCGCTGCTGGTCGCGCAGCTTGACCCGGCACAGGTTGAGCACGGCGTCCTGCATGGCGACCTGGACGCGCTGGCCGCGGCCGGTGGAGGTCCGCTGGTACAACGCGGCGAGGATGGCGGCCACCAGGTGGATGCCGGTGCCGGAGTCGCCGATCTGCGCACCGGTCGCGGTCGGCGGCCCGTCCTCGAAGCCGGTGGTGCTCATCGCGCCGCCCATCGCCTGCGCGACCACTTCGTAGGCCTTGAAGTCGGCGTACCGGCCGGGGCCGAAACCCTTGATGGAGGCGTAGACCAGCCGCGGGTTGAGCGCGGCCAGCTTCTCCCAGGGATAGCCGAACCGGTCGACGACACCGGGTCCGAAGTTTTCCACCAGGACGTCCACTCCGGACACGAGCTTTTCGAAGATCTCCTTGCCTTCGGCGCTTTTCATGTTGAGCGTGATGCTGCGCTTGTTGGCGTTCAGCATCGTGAAGTAGAGGCTGTCCACCCCGGGCAGGTCGCGCAGCTGCCCGCGGGTGATGTCGCCGCGGCCGGGGGTTTCCAGCTTGATCACGTCCGCGCCCAGCCAGGCGAGCAGCTGCGTCGACGACGGACCGGACTGCACGTGGGTCATGTCGAGGACGCGGACGCCCTCCAGTGCCTTGCCCATGCTCTGGCCTCCGCTCACTTGTACATGGTCTGGTTCATGGTTCCGGGGGCGTACACGTCGGGATCGACCCAGACGTTGATCAGCGACGGCAGGCCGGACTCGCGCGCCCGCAGCAGCGCCGGCCCGATGTCGGCGGGGTCGCGGACTTCTTCGCCGTGACCACCCAGCATCCGCGCGAACTCGTCGTAGCGGACGTCGCCGAGGGTGTTGCCGACGCGTTCGCGCGGCAGCCCGTACTTCGCGGCCTGGCCGTAACGGATCTGGTTCATCGACGAGTTGTTGCCGACGATCCCGACGAACGGCAGGTTGAACCGCACCAGCGTCTCGAAGTCCCAGCCGGTGAGGCTGAAGGCGCCGTCACCGAAGAGGGCGACGACCTCCTTGTCCGGGCGCGCGTGCTTGGCCGCCAGGACGAAGGGGATGCCGACGCCGAGCGTCCCGAGTGGACCGGGGTCCATCCAGTGGCCGGGCGACTTCGGCTGGACGACCTGGCCGGAGAAGGTGACGATGTCGCCGCCGTCGCCGATGTAGATCGAGTCCTCGGTGAGGAACTCGTTGATCTCGTGGACCAGCCGGTACGGGTGGATCGGGCGCGCGTCGGAGTGCTGCAGCGGCAGCCGCTTCTGCTTGGCCTTCTCCTCCACGGCCTGGAGTTCTTCGAGCCAGGTCTTGCGGCCGACGGCGCCGTTGTCGGTGCGGCCGGACGCGGCCTCGGCGACGGCGGCGAGGACCTGGCCGGCGTCGCCGACGATGCCGAGGTCGACGTCGCGGTTCTTGCCGACCGTGCGGTAGTCGAGGTCGATCTGGACGACGGTGGCGTCCTTCGACAGCCGCTTGCCGTAGCCCATCCGGAAGTCGAACGGGGTGCCGACGATGACGATGACGTCGGCGTTGTCGAAGGCGTACCGGCGCGAGAGCTGGAAGTGGTGCGGGTCGCCCGGCGGCAGCGTGCCGCGGCCGGCGCCGTTCATGTAGGCCGGGATGTTGAGCGTGCGGACCAGCTCGGTCGCCGGGCCGGTCGCCCGCGTGGTCCAGACCTGGCTGCCGAGCAGGATGGCCGGTTTCTTGGCGTGCACCAACAGGTCGGCGAGCTTCTCGACGTCGGCGGGGTCGCCCGCGTTCTTCGTCGAGGCGCGGTAGCGGCCCGCTTCGGGGATGCGTGCCTGCGCCAGGGGTACGCGCGCGTCGAGGACGTCACGCGGGATCTCCAGGAAGGACGGTCCCGGCGCGCCGGCGTAGGCCTCGCGGAAGGCCATGCTCACGAGGTCGGCCACGCGGGCGGTGTGCGGGACGGTGGCGGCGAACTTGGTGATCGGCGTCATCATGTCCACGTGCGGGAGGTCCTGGAGGGACCCCATCTTGTGCTGGGTCAGGGCGCCCTGGCCGCCGATCAGCAGCATCGGGCTTTCCGCGCGCAGGGCGTTCGCGACGCCGGTGACGGCATCGGTGGTGCCCGGTCCGGCGGTGACCACCGCGCAGCCGGGCTTGCCGGTGATCCGCGCGTAGCCGTCGGCCGCGTGCGCCGCGACCTGTTCGTGGCGGACGTCGATGACCTCGATGCCTTCGTCGACGCAGCCGTCGTAGATGTCGATGATGTGCCCGCCGCACAGGGTGAAGATCGTGTCGACCCCTTCGGCCTTCAACGCCTTGGCGACGAGGTGGCCGCCGGATATTTCGGCGGGTGCGGGCTCGGCGCCGTCGGTCGCTGCGGCACTCTCCCCCGCGGTCGTGCCGGTCGTGGTCAGCGCCATGGCTCAACTCCTCTGGTCCGCCACCGGATCTCTCTTGTCCGGCGGTGCGTGTCGCCTTCTCCGAGGTCAGCGGCCCCTTCGCGGCAGACTGTAGATTGCATACCGTATGGGGTAGGCATATAGTCACTCTTCAAGCAGCCCGTGTCCAGGGCCATCCGCAGGGTTTTTCCGGACTCGAAACCGGCCCCCGCGGACCACCACTCCACGCCCTTCGCCCTGCCCCGCCGCGGAAAGGACGCTCCCGCATGGACCTCTTCGAACACGAAGCCCGCGAGCTCTTCGAGAAGCACGGCGTGCCGGTCCCCCGCGGCCGCGTCGTCGCCGATCCCGCCGAGGCTCGTTCCGCGGCCGCCGCGCTCGGCGGCCCGGTGGTGGTCAAGGCTCAGGTGAAGACCGGCGGCCGCGGCAAGGCGGGCGGCGTCCGGGTGGTGCACACCGCCGACGACGCGGAGCAGGCCGCGGACGACATCCTCGGGATGGACATCAAGGGCCACACCGTGCACCGCGTGCTGGTGACCGAGGCGAGCAAGATCGACGACGAGTACTACCTCTCCTTCCTGCTCGACCGCGCCGGGCGGACGTTCCTCGCCATGGCGTCCGTCGAAGGCGGGATGGAGATCGAGGAGGTCGCGGCCACCCGGCCGGACGCCCTGATCCGCGTGCCGGTGGATCCCCTGACCGGCGTCGACTCGGCCGCGGTGGCCGCCGCGTTCCCCGCCGACGTCCGCGGCGAGGTCGCCGGCGTCGCCGAGAAGCTGTGGGACGTGTTCGTCGCCGAGGACTGCACGCTCGTCGAAGTCAATCCCCTGGCACTGACGGCCACCGGGATCGTCGCGCTGGACGGCAAGATCACCCTGGACGACAACGCGTCTTTCCGCCGTTCCTCGTCGTTCGACGACACTTCGGACGGTCATCCGCTCGAGCGGTCCGCGCGCGCGAAGGGCCTCAACTACGTCAAGCTCGACGGCGACATCGGCGTGATCGGCAACGGCGCCGGGCTCGTCATGTCCACTTTGGACGTGGTGGCGGCAGCCGCGGCCGAGGCGGGCGCCCGCGGGCCGGCGAACTTCCTCGACATCGGCGGCGGGGCGTCGGCGCAGGTGATGGTCGACGGGCTGACCGTCATCCTCGGCGACCCGCAGGTGCGCAGTGTGTTCGTCAACGTCTTCGGCGGCATCACCGCGTGCGACGCGGTGGCGACCGGGATCGTGCGCTCACTGGAGATCCTCGGGGCGCGCGCGTCGAAGCCGCTGGTCGTCCGGCTCGACGGCAACAACGTCACCGAAGGCAGGCGGATCCTCGCCGACGCCGCCCACCCCCTGGTCACCGTGGTGGCCACCATGGACGACGCCGCCCGCGAGGCGGCGAAGCTCGCGATCGCGGAGGTCTGAGCCGTGGCCATCTTCCTGGACGAGAACAGCCGGATCGTCGTCTCCGGCATCACGGGTTCCGAAGGCGCGAAGCACACGCGGCGGATGCTGGCCGCCGGGACGAACGTCGTCGGCGGCGTCAACCCGCGAAAGGCCGGGCAGCAGGTGGAGTTCGCCGGCCGTGCGCTGCCCGTCTTCGGCAGTGTCGCGGAGTCGATGGCCTCGGCCGGCGCCGACGTCTGCGTGTTGTTCGTCCCGCCGCCCTTCGTGGCCGACGCCGTGATCGAAGCGGTGGACGCGGGCATCGGGCTCGCGGTGGTGATCACCGAAGGCGTCCCGGTGCACGACAGCGCGCGGCTGTGGGCGCACGCCGTCGCGGCCGGCGGGCGGACCCGGATCATCGGCCCGAACTGCCCGGGCATCATCTCCCCCGGCCGGTCGAACGCGGGGATCATCCCGGCCGACATCACCGGCCCGGGCCGGACCGGGCTGGTGTCGAAGTCCGGCACGCTGACCTACCAGCTCATGCACGAGCTGCGGGACGTCGGGTTCTCGACCTGTGTGGGCATCGGCGGCGACCCGATCATCGGGACCACGCACATCGACGCGGTCGAAGCGTTCGAGAAGGACCCGGACACCGACCTGATCGTGCTGATCGGCGAGATCGGCGGCGACGCCGAGGAACGGGCCGCGGAGTTCGTGCGCGCCAACGTCTCGAAGCCGGTCGTCGGCTACGTCGCCGGGTTCACCGCCCCGGAGGGCAAGACGATGGGCCACGCGGGTGCGATCGTTTCGGGTTCGGCGGGCACGGCGGCAGCGAAGAAGGCGGCCCTGGAAGCGGCGGGCATCCGGGTCGGCCGTACGCCGAGTGAGACGGCGGCGCTGGCCCGCGAGCTGCTGGGCTGATGGAGCTGCGCCAGCTGGCGGTGGTGGTGGCGGTCGCCGAGGAAGGCGGGTTCACGGCGGCCGCCCAGCGCCTGCGGACGGTCCAGTCGACGGTGTCCACAGTGGTCCGCGCGCTGGAGCGGGATCTGGGCACGCCGCTGTTCCACCGCACGACGCACCGGGTCGTCCTGACGCCCGCGGGCGAGGCGTTCGTCCCCGCCGCGCGGGCCGCGCTCGAGGCGGCGGAACGGGCGCGGGCGGTGGTCTGCCCGGTGGAGGGCCGGGTCCGGCTCGGGGTGTGCCCGGGTTTGCTGGTGGATCTGCACCGGGTGCTGACGGGACTACGGCACGCGCACCCGAGCTTGGTGGTAGAGGTCCGGCAGGTGTGGCCGGAGGAGGTGGAGCGCGGCCTGGAAGAGTCTCTTGTGAACATGGCGCTGACCTCGGCATCCGGGCCGGACGGCCGCGATGTTGCCGGTGTGGCGGCCGGCACGCCGGCCTCCCCCGCGCACCGGGCAAGCCGAGCAACCACCCTCGCCACCACCGCGCTACCCGCTGAAGAGCTGGTCCTCGCCACCGCGCCCGGCGACGCGCGCCCGGCCCCCGCCGACCTCGCCGATCTCTCCTCGGTGGACTTCCCGGCCGGCTGGGCGATCCGGGAGGCGGTCGACCGCGCCTTCCCGGAGCGCCGGGTCTCCCTCGAAGTCGACGATCTCGCGGTGGCCGCCGGGCTGGTCCGGGCCGGGCTCGCCGTCTGTGTCCTGCCCGCGTCCGCCGCCGCGCGGTTCCCGGAACTCACCGTGCGGCGGTTCGAGCGGCCCGTTGCCTGGCAGCTCGCCGCCGTGCACCGGGCCGAGGCCGGCCCCGGCGTCGCCGCCCTGCTGGGTCAGCTCGCCTGAAGGCCGAGGCGGTCCGGTCGCGTGTAGACGTTCATCGACGTCCCGCGCAGGAATCCCACCAGCGTCAAGCCGAGCTCGGCGGCCAGGTCCACCGCCAGCGACGACGGCGCCGACACCGCGGCCAGCATCGGGATCCCGGCCATCGCCGCCTTCTGCACCAGCTCGAACGACGCCCGCCCGCTCACCATCAGCGCCGTGCCGGACAGCGGCAGCTCGCCCTCCCGGGTGGCCCAGCCGACGACCTTGTCCACCGCGTTGTGCCGTCCGACGTCCTCGCGCAGGCACCGCAGCTTCCCCTCGGCGTCGAACAGGCCCGCCGCGTGGAGGCCGCCGGTGCGGTCGAAGACCCGTTGCGCCGCGCGGAGTTCGCCCGGCAGCGAGGCCAGGGTCGCCGGGTCCGTCGCGAACGCATCTTCGGCGACCGGCCAAGCGACCGTCGTGCGCACGGCGTCCAGGCTCGCCTTGCCGCACAGCCCGCACGAGGACGTCGTGTAGAAGTTGCGCTCCAGAGAGCCGTCCGGTGGGGCGACGCCGTCGGCGAGCACGACGTCGAGGACGTTGTAGGTGTTGCCGCCGTCCGCCGTGGCGCCGGCGCAGTAGCGGATCGAGCGGATGTCGGCCACCGCGCGGACCACGCCCTCGCCCACCAGGAATCCGGCGGCGAGGTCGAAGTCGTCGCCCGGTGTCCGCATCGTGATCGTCAGCGCTTTCCCGGCGACCCGGATTTCGAGGGGTTCTTCGACCGTCAGCGTGTCCGGCCGTGCGGTGTGCCCGCCGTCGTGGACGCGCAGCACCCGCCGCCTGCTGGTCATCCGCCCCACGTCACGCCACCGGCAGCAGCGACTCGGGGCGGCCCGGCTGGGTCAGCCGTCCGGACAGCACCGCGCCGGCCAGGCTCAGCACCCCGGCCGCGACGAACCCCTGCTCCGTCACGAGCAGCGTGGCCGTCCCGATCCCGACCACGGCGCCGACGGCCTTGGCGCTGTAGAGGATTCCGAAGTTCTGCGCCGCCGACTCCTCGCCGAAGTACTCGCGCACCAGGCCGATGAGCAGCGTGTAGCAGCACCCGTTGCCGAGACCGGCCAGCGCGACGCCCACCAGCAGGCCGGCGGCGTGCCGGTGGTCACCGGAGTAGAACAGCACGAACTGGGCGACCCCGCCGGCGAGCAGGGCGAAGCGCAGGATCCGGTGCCGGCCGATGCGGTCGGCGAGCCGTCCGATGAGGACACGACCGCCGCCGGTGGCCGCGGCGAGCAACGCCAGCGCGGCGGCGGCGAGCCCGGGCCCGCTGCGTGCGGCGGTGAACGTGGCCAGGTAGGCCAGGTCGAACAGGAGGACGGCGGCCGCGAGCACGACCACGAGGTACAGCGAAAGCGTCGTCCGGCACCGGAACAACTCCGCCGGCCGGTAGTGCCGGACCGCGGGGCGCCGGTTGTGCGCCCGGTCGAGCGCCCACACCCGGGGTTCGGGGGTCGCGGGCCACCAGTGCCGCGGCGGGTACCGCAGCAGCGCGGCCGCCCCGGCGATGACGGCGAACACGACGGCGGCGGTGACGTCCAAGAGCACCGGACGCGCGGCCGGCAGGGCGGCGGCGAGCACCACGAAGGGGACGCTGCCGCAGGCGAAAGCCCCGCTCACGAGGCCGGCGCGGGGGCCGGTGCGGTCCGGGAACCAGGCGAGCACGGCGCCGACGCAGGTGGCGTAGACCAGGCCGGTGCCGAGCCCGCCGAGCACGGAGTAGCCGAGGAACACCGCCGGCAGGCCGGTCGCGTGGCCGAGCGTCACGAGCCCGGCGGCGCACAGGACCGCGCCGACGGCCAGCGCCGCAGGTGCGGGAAGGAGGCCGCGTTCGCGGAGCCACGCCACGGGGAACGCGACCCCTGCCTGGCAGACGGCCCACACCGCGAGCGAAAGGACGATCCCGCCGAAGGTCCAGCCGGGCAGCCGGCTCAGCGACGGCACGACCGCGCCGAACCCGTACTGCTGCACCCCGGCGGCGAGCATGGCCGCCGCGGCGACGACGGTGATCCACGTCCGGGGCCGGCCGAGCAGGTCCCGGTCGGATTCGCCGACGCGGTACCGCCGTCCGTAGACGTCCCGGACCTCACGCACCTCGGCCACGACGACCGCCTCCCACCCCACTGAAGATTGTATGCAGTATGGAGTAGTCCGAGTGTGCGCCTGTTCGAGGCAGAAGTCCACAGGGAGATCCGGGCGGCCGCCCGGATGGCCGAGCCGTCACAGGAGGGGGCCGGGTGGCGATCGAACCGGGCGAGGGAGGCGGCCCGGTGGCCATCGAGGGAGGAGGCGGCCACCGGACCGGTGCTCCACCGCGGTACCGGCCGCGCGGAGCACTGACAGTCTGGCGATCGGAGCCGCTCTCCGACAAGCTTTCGGCGGGCGTCGAATGGTGGACCGCCCGTTTGCCGGGCCGGAAACCGGATCGGCCGTCCACATCGAACCGGCCGGGTCACGGTGAGACACCGGAGGAGTACCGAACGCCACCCACGCTCAAGCGGCGACCGGACGGCGGAGCCGCGTCGGGTGACGCAGCTCCGCCGGCGCGAGCACAGCTTTCAAGACTTCTTGCGAGTCGCTCGCTTGCGCGCCGACTTGGCCTCGGCCGGTTCCGCCGCCGCGGCCTGGTCGGCCTCGAAGCCCGCGATGATCTCGCTGGACAGCCGGCCTCGCTCGGCCACCTCGTAGCCGTGCGCCTGCGCCCACTCGCGGATCTGCCGGTTGCGCTCGCGGTCGGTACCCGAGCCGGACGGGCCGGACAGCGACTGGCCGGTCGCCAGGCGGACCTTGCGGCCGCCGATGCGCCGCGCGGCGGCGACGTAGCGAGCCAGCTCGTCACGCAGCGCGGAGGCGTTGTCCTCGGACAGGTCGATCTCGTAGGTCACCCCGTCGAGGCTGAAGGGGACGGTCTGCGAAGCCTCGCTGCCGTCGAGGTCGTCCACCATCTGGACCTGAACCCGTTGCGCCATGATTCGTCGTTCCTCATCTTCTCCAGAACACGGTCGGACTGACCCTAACCTGTCGAATCATGCCCGGCACGCGCGACACCCTCAAGCGTCCACAATGGCCGCTCGGGCGAGCGGCTCGCCCGCGTCCAGAGTGACCGCAACCGAGCCGGAATGCTCGCCATCTTGTCCGAGATTTTATTTTGTGATATGCTCGAAATCGAATCGGTACCGTGGCCCCATGAACCCGACCGAGTTTTCCGCTAATGCTCCCCGCGTCAGCCAGACCGCCTTCACGGCCGCCGCCGCGCGCGCGGCACATTTGCTCGTCGACACCGAGCCGTTCATCTTCTCAGACCCTCTCGCGGTGCGCTTCCTCGGGCACCGCGCCGACGAACTCCTGGCCTATCACCGGCTCCATGGCCCGCACCCGATCCTGGCCGGCGCCCGCGCCGAAGCGACCTGCCGGAGCCGGTTCGCCGAAGCGCGCCTGATGCGCGTCAATTCCGGTATAGACCAGTATGTGATTCTGGGCGCCGGACTGGATTCGTTCGCGTATCGGACCACGGCACGACGATTCCGGGTGTTCGAGGTCGACCACCCGGCGACCCAGGCGGCCAAACGGGAACTGCTGGCCGCCGCCGGCGTCGCCGAACCGCCTTCCGTCACCTTCGTCCCGGTCGACTTCGAAGCCGATCCGCTCCGGGAACGGCTCGTCCAGAGTGGACTCGACCCGTTTCGCCCCGTGTTCGTCAGCTGGCTCGGTGTCACCATGTACCTGACCGCCCCGGCGATTGCGGCGACATTGCGCGAGCTCGGCGGATTCGCGCCGGGATCCGAAATCGTGACCGATCACCTGCTCCCCGCGGAACAGCGCGACGCGGCCGGGAGCGCCTACGTCGAAGCCGTCGGGCCGGTGGCCGCCGAACAGGGCGAGCCGTGGCGCACCTTCCTCTCCCCCGCCGCGCTGGCCGAGCTCTTGCGCGCAGCGGGTTTCGACGTCGTCGAACAGGCCGGGCAGCGGGAGAGCGTCGCCGCGCAGCTGTGGCGCCGCACCGACGCGCTGCGGCCGGCCGCGCTTTCCGCGCTGGCGCACGCGCGCATTCCCCACCGGCTCGGCTGAATTCCGCTCAGTCCGGCAGCATCGGCACTTCGAGGTCGTCGGCACGGCCGAGCAACACCGCGCGGGTGACCGCGGCTTTCCCGAACCGGTCCCGCACCGCGTCGAGGGCGGTGTCGAGCTCGGTCGCCCGCTGCCGTTCGAAGGGCAAGGCCGGCTGGAACGGGTTTTCGTCGGCCAGATTGGACAGCGCCGCGCCCAGCAGGGTGATCCCGCGGTCGGCGATCAGTGGCAGCGCGGCGACGAGCAGCTCCCGCGCCGCAGCGAGCAGCACGCCGGTGCCGGCGGTCGGATCGAGCAGCGTGTGCGAGCGGGTGGCGCGGGAGAAGTCGGCGAACCGCAGGCGGATCGTCACCGTCCGGCAGACGCGGCGGGCGGTGCGCAACCGGCGGGCGATCCGGTCGATCAGCGCCACCAGCACCACGTCGAGCTCGGCCGGCGTCCGCCTGCCGCGCCCGAGGGCCCGTTGGGCGCCGATCGAGCGCCGCCGGGTGCCGACCTCCACTCGGCGCGGGTCGTCGTTGTGCGCCAGGTCGTGCAGGTGCGCTCCGGCGGCCCGGCCGAGCAGGCCGACGAGGTCCACGTGTTCGGACGCGGCCAGCTGGCCGACGGTCGTGATGCCGCGCGCCCGCAGCTTTTCGGCGGTGACCTTGCCGACGCCCCAGAGCGCCGAAACCGGCAGCGGGTGCAGGAACGCCAGCTCGCCGTCGTGCGGGACGACGAGCAGGCCGTCGGGCTTGGCGACGCGGCTGGCGACCTTGGCGAGAAACTTCGTCCGCGCCACCCCGACGGTGATCGGCAGGCCGGCCCGCTCGGCGACGGCCGCGCGCAGCCGTTCGGCGACGTGGCTCGGCCGCCCGCCGATCCTGGTCAACCCTCCGACGTCCAGGAAGGCTTCGTCGATCGAGATGCCTTCCACCCACGGCGTCGTGTCGTGGAAGACGTCGAACACCGCCCGGCTGGCGGCCAGGTACGCCGACATCCGCGGGCGCACCACGACGGCGTCCGGGCACAGCCGGCGGGCCTGCGCGCCGCCCATCGCGGTGCGCACGCCGTAGGCCTTGGCCTCGTAACTCGCGGCGAGCACGACCCCGCCGCCGACGATCACGGGGCGCCCCTTCAGCGCCGGATCGTCCCGCTGCTCGACCGACGCGTAGAACGAATCGAGGTCGGCGTGCAGGATGGGCCCCTCGTCGGTCATAGAACACATGTTCGCATACCCGTGCGCCGAAGTCCGCTCATCCGCCTACCGCGGGTGACGTGCCGCCGGTCGAAAGTGCGCGCTTTTCCGGTTGTCCACGCTCTGTCGCCCCGCTCACACTCGACGCAACGAACGGCCCGACCACTGGGGGCGACATGACCGAGAAGTGCCGATGCGGCGACCACCACGCGTGGGCCGCACCGAGTGCGCAGGACAAGCCGGCCGCACCGCGGCAGCCGCTGCTGGCGACCACCCTGGCGCGCGAAGACCGCGTGGAGGACGCCGGCGACCTGGATCCGACCGACCGCGTCACCTGCCGCACGCACCGCCGCTGGCTGCACGACTGCGTGGCGTCACCGGTGCACACCAACCCGGCGATCGGGTACCGGTGGTGCCGCCGCTGCGACCACCAGGCGCTGGTCGCCGTGGACGAGCTGGCCGGTGAAGTGACCATCCGGTGCGGGCTCTGCGGGTCGATCCCGCACAGCCGAGCGAACCGAGAGCTGGTGGAGCTGTGCCGGAGGAGCCTTGCGCTGGCCCGCTCGAGCCGGTTCCCGGCGGCGGCCGCCGCCTGACCGCCGTGGGCTTGGCTCTCCTTCCGGCTGCCATGATGCGGGGGTGCCCTCACCCGGAACCACCGCGTTGGTGATCCTGATGCCCGCCGCCGAGCCCGCGTTGGCCGCGGCCCGGGAGGTCGATCCCGCTCTCGTCCGGCCCGGCTTGCCGGCCCACGTGACGGCGTTGTACCCGTTCCTGCCGGATGATTCGGTGACCGACGACGTCCTGGCGGCGGTGCGCTCCCTCGCGGCGGATTTTGCGCCTTTGGCGGTTCCGCTTGCGGAGTTGGTGGCGACGCCGGGGTTTGTGGCTCTCGCGGCGCCGGCTCTTCAGGCTGTCGCCGACGCGGTTTGTGCGCGGTGGCCGGAGGTGCCGCCGTACGGGGGGCGGTTCGGTCCGCGCCCGGTTGCGCACCTGACGGTGGCGATGGGTGGTTCGGAGGAGGCGCTCGGGCGGGTCGCCGAGGCCGTGCGGCCGCTGCTGCCGCTGGTCGATCGCGCGGAGGCGCTGCAGCTGGTGGCGCTCACGGACCGCGGCTGGGAGCCGCGCGTGGAGGCGCGATTCGGCGGCGCGTGAGCAGCCGCCGCAGTGAGTACGGTTGCGCAGTCGATGCGTTTATGAAGTGACTACAGTTTCGGCGCTGCTGCGATCGCGTAGTCGATACACCTTTGGATCGACTACACCTTCGGAGCGGCTACGCCGCCCGGCCGCGGCATTGCCGGGGTCACTACACCTTCGCAACAGGTTCAATTGCGTAGCCGATGCACTTTCGAGGCGGCTGCACTTTCGTGGCGACTGCACCTTCGGGGCCGTTGCACCTTCGCAACGGCTGCACTTTCGGCGCGACTACACCTCCGCAACGGCTGCACCCTCGGGGCGACTGCACCTTCGCAACGACTGCACTTTCGCACTCGATGCACCTTTGGCGTCGGTCACCGGCCGGCACCTTCGGGCGCCGCGGCGCCTTCCAGCTTGCGGTACGCGCGGGCGATTGCGCGCAGCCGGGCCACGTCCGCGGCGAACGGTTCCGTTGCCACGCCGGGCGGCTCCGTCTCGGAAGGCTCGTCCGGCAGGTCGCGCACCAGCCTCGCCGCCGTCGCGGGTGGCAGCTCCGGGGTCACGCCCGCCAGGATCAAGCCGTCGTTCGTCTCGCTCATCGCCGTCAGCAGGCGCTCGCGGCGGGACGGGCCCGCCGGGTCGATCCGGGCGATCTCCGGGAACCGCCGCGTCAAGTGCGCGCGCAGGGGGCGGAGCAGGCGGAGCGTCCGGGCGTCCCGGCGCGATGCCACCAGGCCCGGGATCGCCGGGATCGTCAGGCCCACCACGATCAGCAGCACCGACACCGCCGGGAAACCGACGTCGAGGGCGCACGGCACCGTCGAGAACGGCCCGTGGCACACCGCCTTGACCGGGTGCTCGGCCTGCAGGGCGCGGATCGTCGCGACCACCTTCCCGGCCAGGTAGGCCACCGCGAACGCCGACGCCAGCAGCAACAGCGCCAGCCCCGCCCGCAGCGCTCCCCCGCTCGCCCGGATCGTCACCGCCGCCATCAACCCGATGTCGAGCACCGCGAAGCCCAGGTACACCGTGTAGGTGAAGACGTAGACCACCAGCGTCGGGTGCGTGCGGTACAGCTCGTCGAACAGGCCGATGCCGCGCGGCAGATCCGGGGTGCTGAAGAACGTCACCAGCAACACCGCCAGCGCCACCCCGAGCGCGAACAGCCGGGTGCGGCGGCCGCGGTCGCGGGTGCCGCTGATCTCCGCGACCGTCAGGCCGATGCCGTACGCCGCGACCATCGTCGCCATGTTCGACAGCAGCCGGCCGAGGCTCGGGTAGATCTCGCTCTCGAACTGCTGCGCCCGGTTGGACAGGAAGCAGAACGCCGCGCCCAGCGCGATCAGCGAAACGGCCAGGCCCACGCCCGCGCCGGTGCGACGCGCGCGGGCCGCTCGCCAGATTCCGGCGAACAGGGCGAAGAGCCCGACCCCGACGAAAAGTATGTCGATCACGGGACGCGACTATCCCAGGAGTGCCGCCAACCGCCTAGCCTGGTCCGCCGCTCGGCCGGACGCGCCCGGCTGAACGGCGGGTGGCTCGCTCGTCGCCGCGCTCATCAGCAGGACCGCGATCAGTTCGGCCTCGTACTCGTCGGTCCCGGTCGTGACGCGGGTGAGCAGGTGCGACAACGCCCGCGGCGCCAGGTCGGGGGCGAGCTCGGCCGCCTCGGCCTCCGCCATCAGGCACGTCCCGGTGTGCGCGCACAGCATGTGGGCCAGCTCGTGGGCGATGATGTGGTCCTGGTGCAGCGCCGACGTCTGCTCGGTGTAGGCGATCAGGTCGTAGTCCGGACGGGCCTGCCACGCCCCGGAAGGCTGACCGGGCCGGTACGCGATCGGGACGAGGTCGATCTCGCGCCCGCGCCACGCCTCGAGCCCGTCGACCCAGGCGTTCATCGACCACGGCCGCGGCAGCGGGACGGCAGCGAGCAACGCGCGCACGCGCCGGCGTGCGGCGTCGCGGAGGGCCGGCAGGCCGCGCTCGTCGATGGGTCCTCCCCGGTCACCGGGCGCCAGCCGGGTGCACCGGGGCGCGAACACGGACGAGGTCATCGTAGCCGAGCCGGCCGCCGTCACTCCGGCTTCCGCCGCCGGCCGGTGCGACGCCGGGTGTCGTCGTAGCTGCTGAGCTGGTCGAGCAGCGCCGTCACCGTTTCGCGGTCGCGCGGCGAGAGCTGCATGGCCCGTTGCGCCAGGTTCCGCGCCTCGTTGTCCCGCCACGCCACGACGGCTTCGACCTGCTGGTCGACCTGACCGGCGACCTGGTCGTCGAAGAAGTACGTCACCGGCACGCCGAAGAACTGGGCGAGCGCCTGGATGTGCGAGCGCTTCGGGTCCTTGCGCGCACCGACGGCGAGCTGCTGGACGTGGGTGGCCGACATCGTGACACCGGTCTGTTCGGCGACGCCGTGCGCGATCTCCCGGTAGGAGTAGGGCTTGCGGTCCGGCGGGTGCACGGTCGCGATCAGGTGCGCCAGCCGTTCGGCGAAACTGCGCTCTTCGCTCACCACACACCACCCGCAGACATGAAACGTGACAACAGCCAGGGTAGCTGTTCCGAAAACTTGACACATCCTGTACCGGAAAGACTACGATACTCCCGTTCGGTGTTTCGGAAACGTGACACCGACCCGGGGTGGCGCAGCGGCCCGCGGGTGACTCACGTGGCCGCTGGGGGTGGCCACGCGCCTAACCCCTCCCGCCGCGCCGCCCCTCTTTCTTCCCGCGCCGGCTTGCTGCGCCCCCGACGGGCAGCGCCCGAAAGACGGCGAGGCAGGCAGCTGCCAGGACAACGCGCGGTCGCGTGCCAGAGAACAACCACCACCCAACGAGGCTGCGGCGTCAGTACGGCTGCGGCGTCAGACGGCTGCGGCCGTCCGCAGGCGGGACAGCCACCGCCCAGCAAGGCCGCAGCAGAGGGGCCGTCACGACCGGTAGACACCGAACTCGTACAGCGAATACCCGTAACCCGTGCCGCGCTGCGTGCCGTACACGCGTACGTACCGCCCGGTGGCCGGGACCGCCAGATCGTCGACGCCGCCATCGCCCGTCGTCGTGGCGTACACCGTGCGCCAGTTCGCCGCGTCGTCGCTCACCCGGATCTCGTACGCCTTGCCGAAGGCGGCCTCCCACACCAGCTGGACGTGGTCGAACGCCTGACTGCGGCCCAGGTCCACCTGCAGCCACTGCGGGTCGCTCCACGCGCTCGCCCACCGCGTCGCGCCGTTGCCGTCGGTGGCCAGCTGCGGCAGGTAGGGCGCGCCCTCCCCGTCGGCCTGGTACGTCGATGCCGTGGTCGCCGTGCCGCGTGCCAGGTTCGTGCCCGGGACCGGCGGGGCGACCACGCGCAGCGAGCGCGTCTCGATGCCGAGGTTGCCGTGGCCGTCCCTGGCGTAGAGGTAGAGCTTCCAGACCCCCGGCCGCTGCGGCGCGGTGACGGTGAACGTGCCGTTCCCGGTGAACGCCGCCGGGATCAGTCCCGAGGCGTTGTCGATGTACTTGCTGTTGTACCCCATGGTGTAGGTGATCGGGTCACCGTCCGGATCGGACACGGCGGCCGTCACCGTGAAGGTGCCGCCCGCCGGGACGTCGGTGCCCCGGCCGAGGTCCATCGACGCGATCACCGGCGGCGTGTTGCCGCCCGTCTGTCCACTGTAGAGCTTGCGGACGGCGTACCAGGAGAGCCGCTTCTCGCCGCCGGTGGTGATGTTGAACCAGACGCCGCCGAAGTCGCCTTCCGTGCCGTAGTGGAAGAGGGTGGCGCCGAGCGCCACGCCGGGGTGGGCCAGCACGCAGTTCCAGGCGGTGCCGTAGCCGTCGCGCTTCTGCTGGTCGGTCGGTTCGGCGGGCACGCCGTTGACGTCGTCCGGCACCTCCCACTCCCCGGCCGGGCCGGTCTCGGTGACCACGTACGGCTTCGCGTAGCCGCCCGCGAGCCAGTCCTGCTTCACCTGGCAGACGTGGGCGTAGGAGTTCACCGAATACAGGTCGAGGTTCGGCGCGTACGCCCGGTAGTACGGCCACGCGCCGGTCCAGGCGTCGGTCGAGGTGACCGGGTGGTTCGCGTCGATGGCGTGGATCGCCTGCGCCGCCTCGTCGACGAACCGGGTGTAGGCGATGCGCTCCTGCTCCAGCCGGTCGCCGGAGTAGCAGTTCTGCATTCCCAGGATCGACTCGTTGCCGACGTTCCACATCAGCACGCCGCGGTGCGCCCGGTACGCGGTGACCCAGGTCCGGATCTGCGTGAGCATCGCGGTCTTGTAGTTCGCGTCCGTGGTGTAGTCGACGCAGCCGCCACTGCCCGGACCGCCGCCGGGTTGCAGCCAGAAGCCGCTGACGACCTTGACCCCGTTGGCCGCGGCGGCGTCGAGCAGCGGCTGGGTCGTGCCGTCGGTGCCCCAGGTCCGGACGGTGTTGACGCCGATGGCGTGCAGTTCGGGCAGCCGCGCGGCCGCTTCGCCCACCGGTGGCCCCCAGGTGAGCCCCTTCACGAGCCACGGTGTCCCGTCGACCGTGAGCTGCCAGCTCCCCTGCGTGCCGGTCACCCGGACGACGCCGGGTCCCTCCGGCCGCGCGGCGGCCGGGGGCGGGCCGGCGAGCACGCCCGAAACCAGCAGGGCCACCAGTGCCGGGACAACACGGAGCAGCGACGTTCGGTCCACGATGACTCCCGTACGAGAGGGGAACGACGGTTGGAGAGCGCTCTCCGACACGACCGATGGTTCGGTACCAAGCCCCGCATTGTCAAGAATCGGCCGCGAACCCGACAATGACTGTCCGGCGGGCCGAACCGGTACTTCTTGACAGGTCCGCGACAAGCGGCGCATGCTGCGGGAGAGCGCTCTCCCATCCTTGGCACCCTCACCGTGGAGGACCCTTGGCAACGAAAGCCGCGCTCCTCGCCTGCACCGCCGCCACCGTGCTGGCAGGCGCCTTCCTGACCGCGGCCACCTGGTCGCCCGCCGGGGCCGACGACCTGGTGACCCACCACGAGTTCCAGGTCAACTGCTCCCCCAGCCACCGCCAGCCGGACGACCCGATCGTCTTCCCCGGGCTGCCCGGCGCGTCGCACGACCACACGTTCCTCGGCAACAAGACCACGAACGCGGCCAGCACGACGCAGTCCCTGCAGGCCGCCGGCGTCGGCAACACGACCTGCCTGGCCCCGGACGACCTGTCCGCGTACTGGTTCCCGACCGTCTACAACGGGGACCAGGTGGTGCTGCCGAACTTCGCGCAGGTCGTTTACTACAAGTCCGGCATCCTCGACTACCGGAAGGTGGTGCCGTTCCCGCCCGGCCTGCGGTACGTGGCCGGGAGCGTCACCGCGACGCAGGACGAGTTCCAGCACGCGCCCGGCGCCATCGAAGGCTGGGAGTGCGGCGACAGCTTCCACAACTGGGACATCCCCGTCCGGTGCGTGGCCGGCAGCCAGCTCAACATCCGCTACCAGGCGCCGAGCTGCTGGGACGGCGTCCACCTGGACTCGGCCGACCACAAGAGCCACCTGGCCTACCCGGACCGGGCGACGCTGACCTGCCCGGCCGATCACCCGGTGGCCGTGCCGATGCTGGAGTTCAAGATGGCGTTCCCGGTCAGCGGCGACATGTCCGGCGTCCACCTGGCCAGCGGACGCGGTTATTCGTGGCACTACGACTTCTTCAACGCGTGGGACCCGGAAACCCTGGCGGCGCTGGTGAAGCACTGCATCAACGGCGGCCTGCAGTGCGATCCGCGCGGGTTCGACCTCTACAAGCCCGACCGCGGCAGCGTGCTCGGGCCGAACTACCGGCTGCCCGGCCGTCCGTGAGACGGCGGCTCCCGGGGGCGGTGGTGGCGCTGATCATGGGCGGTTGCGCCACCACCGGCCCCGCCCCCACGCCCTTCAACCCGACGGACGTGGCGTGGCTGCAGCTGGTGGTGCCGATGACGGAGAACGCGCTGGCGGCGGCCCGCCTGGCGCCGGATCACACCGCGAGCCCGGCGGTCCGCTCGGCGGCCGACGCCGTTGCCGGACCGCAGGAACGGCTGCTGGTCCGCCTCCGGGCGGCCCGCGACCGGGCCGGGCTGCCGACAACTGATGTCCACAGTGGACATCGGATGCCGGGCATGGTCACGGCGGCCGATCTGGTGGCGTTGCGCAGCGATCGGGACGCCGGGTTCGACCGGCGCCTGGTCGCCCTGCTGCGGGCACACGCCGCGCAACTCGTCGTGCTGGCCGGCGGCGAACAGGCCGCCGGCCAGGACGCGGAGACCCGCGAGCTGGCGCGGGAGACCGGCGCCGAGGCGACGAGCGAAACCGAGCTGCTCGCGAAGACGACGTGAGAAAGCTGTGGGGGCCACGGTGAACCCGTGGCCCCCACAGCAGAGGTGACTCAGTACGTGACCGTCACCGGCGCCCATCCCGGGTGCACCGGCGCGGTCACCGTCAGCGTCTTCGCCGCCGCATCCCACTTCCACGCCGACGAAGGCGCCCAGCCGGTGCCCACCTTCACCCGGTCGGGCGCCGACGTCACGCCGAGGAACTTCACCGTCCACTCGCGGGGTGCCACCCGGAACGAGCCCTGGGTGGGCGCCACCGTGACCGTGTGCGCCCCGAAGCGCTCGCGGTAGGTGATCTTCGTCGTGGCCGAGCGCGCGGAGGACGTTCCGTTGTCCTCGTAGAGCGAGAACGTCCCCGAGCCGCCCGCCGCCACCGTCACCGTCACCCGGTCGAGGGGGTTCTGGACGTCGTTGGCGACGTCCGCCGTCCGGGTGGCCGTGATGCCGCCCGCCCGGAGGAACACCGGCATCGTGCCCAGGTCGGACGTCACCTGCTGGGTCGTCCCGCCCGCGTAGACCTTGCCCGAGAAGTAGTCGGTCCACTGCCCCGGCGGGAACCACACCGACGTCGTCGCCGAGGTGCCCGGGGAGGTCACCGGCGCCACCAGCAGGTCCGGCCCGTAGAAGTACTCGCTCTGGGCCGCCGCGTACGCGCCCGGCTCCTCCGGGTACTCGAGGTACGTCGGACGCACCACCGGGACGCCCGTCGCCGTCGCTTCCTGGGCCAGCGTGTAGGTGTAGGGAACCAGGTTCTCCCGCAGGTTCAGGAACTTCGTCGCCGACGCCTTCGCCGCGTCGCCGTACTGCCAGGGCAGCCGGTCGCTGTGGTTGCTGTGCAGGCGGTCGATCGGCTGGAACGTGCCCAGCTGCACCCAGCGCGCGTACAGGTCGTCCGGCAGCTTGACCGTCTGGCGCTGCTGGCCGCCGGAGGTGTAGGTCTCGCTGCCGCGCAGGCCCGTCGTGTCGTTGTGGCCGCCGATGTCGTGGCTGATCGCGGACATGCCGGTCGCGGCCGACTCCGCCGGGGTGATGCCGACCTCCATCCGCAGCGTTCCCCAGGTCGAGGACGTGTCACCGGTGAAGTGCAGCGTGCTGCGCTTGTCGGCCCACGGCCCGGTCGCCAGGCCGGTCGGGCCGCCGTAGCCGCCCGCCTGCAGCGACCCGTACGCCCGCGAGATCACGAACCCGCGGCCGGTCGCGGGTGCCGCGAGGTCGGCGTACTGCTGGTTGATCCAGGCGTCCGGGGTGACGCCGGGCAGGCTCGAACGCGAGGCGTCGCAGCACCAGTCGAGCCACCAGAAGTCGTTGCCCTGCTGCATCATCCCGGCGTGCAGGTCGAGGTAGGCCTTGAGCTGGTCCGGGTCGCCCCAGTCGAAGACGTAGCAGTCGGTGCCGCAGTTCGACTTCGCCAGCTTGCCCTTCGCGGTCGCCTGGGCGCGGGCGAACTGGGGGTCCGAACCCATGATGCTGGGGTGGGTGTTGAGGTTGTTGTGCAGGCCCTGTGCCTTCGACCAGGCGAAGAACCCGGCCGGGTCAGGGAACTTGTTCGTGTCGAACTGCCAGCCGTTCCAGGTGTCCGGCGCCTTGAAGTCGGTGTCGGTGACCAGGACGTCCAGCGGCACGCCTTCGCTGCGGAACCGCGGGAGGATCTTGTCGCGGTAGTCGGCCGCGGTGCGGTCGATGTACTCGGAGTACCAGACGCCGTAGGCCCAGCGCGGCAGCAGCTGCGGCGGCCCGGTCAGGGTTGCGAGGTCGCGCAGCCCGGCCTTGTAGTCGTGGCCGAAGGCGAAGAGGTAGCCGTCCTGGTAGGGGTTTCCGCCGTGGGACGGCCGCTGCGTCACCGCGCGCGTGCGCGTGTCGTACAGCGCGGAGGGGGTGTCGTCGAGCAGGTACCAGCCGTCCTGGTGCAGGAGCCCTTCGGTGGTCGACGGCGCCCCGTTGTCGCCGTTCACGCCGTCGAGGCCGCGCCGGTAGCCGCCGAGCGCGAGGTGCGGCGCCGGTGCCGTGCCCCCGGACGGCGTCACCGCGACGGTGTCGACGTTGACGTGGCAGCTGGTGTCCTCTGGGCAGCCGAGCACGACGTCGTTCGTGCCCGCCTTCAGGTCCACCGGCACGGACGCGCTCTTCCACGCCTCCCAGTTGTCGGTGACCGGCAGGCTCAGGGTGCGCGTGACGCCGTTCGCGGTGACGGCCGCGGTCCGCGTTTCGTGCCGGCCGTCGCCGCCGGTGCCGTTGGCGTAGCGGACGTGCAGCAGGTACGTGCCGCCGGCCGGGACGTCCGTGACGCGGTGGGCGAGCGTCGAGCCGCGGTTGAGCTCGGCGACGAACCCGCGCCCGGCGTACCCGGAGTGGTCGGTCGCCACGACCGCGGAACCGGTCCGCAGCCCGGCTTCGGCCTCGCAGCTCACGCCCGCCGGGCAGCCGGTGAACGCGCGCGCCGACGCCGGCGGGAAGGCCGCGCCGGGCGTCAGGACGGCCACGCCGTCGAGGTTGACGTTGCCGGAATCGGCGGCGGTCCGCTCGAGGCGGACGCTGTGGTGGCCGGCGCCGAGGGTGACCGGGACCGAGGCCAGTGCCCAGGCGTTCCAGTCGGCCGTCACCGGCAGGGTGAGCTTCTGCGCCGCGCCGCCGTCGACACTCACGCTGAGCGTGCGCGTGACGTGCTGGCCGTCGCCGCCCTGGCCGTTGGCGTAGCGGGCGGTGAGTGAGTACGTCCCGGCGGTGGGCGCGAGGACGTCCGCCGTCACCGAGTTGCCGGTGCTCTCGAAGCCGGCGAGGAAGCCTTCGCCGGTGTAGCCGGCGTGGTCGGTGGCGACGCCGAGGCCGTCGGTGGTGAGGTCTTCGGCCTCGCAGAGCGCACCGGCCGTACAGGTGAGGTGGCGCCAGGGAGCGGCGAGCACCGGGGTGGTACCCGCGTTCGTGCGGAGCTGGAGGTTGCCGCCGTCGAACGGGCCGGAGTTCAGCCGGTAGGTCAGCGTCGCCGCGCTGGTCCGGATGGTGAGGACGCCGCCGGAAACCGTGCTGGTGTACGACGTCGGCGTGAAGGCGCCGCGGCCGACGGCGTTGAACGTGGCGGCGTCGGTGAACCGTCCGTCGCCCGCGTACTCGGTGCGGATCAGGGTCGGCGACAGCACCTGGAACCGGGCGTTGCCGGCGGTGACGGTCTGGCGCGCAGGCCCGGCCACGGCGGGCGCCGCGACGGTCACCGCCGCGACGGCGCTCCCGGCGACGGCGAGCGCGCAGGCCCGCCGGATGGTTCTCGCTGTTCTGGTCCGCACGGCGGAACTCCGTTCCGGTGAAGGGGACTCGGCGGCGTTACAACGTTGGAAAGCTGAGCACAGCAATTCGGCCGATGTCCAGACCACTGGGCGGAACTTGTCCCGGACAGATCAGCGACCGGTCACGCGATCGGTCTGCTCCCGCGGCCGGCCCGGATCGCCGCGTCACTCGCCTCGATCGCGATGTAGCGGCCGAACCCGACCTCAGGCCGAGTCGCGGACCACCAGCTCCGGGTCGAAGATCACCGACTCCGCACGGAGGGCCGGGTCCGCCATGCGGTCGAGCACCATGCGGGCCATCGCCGCGCCCATCTCCTCGACCGGCTGCCGGACCGTCGTGAGGCGCGGGCGGCAGCTGAGCGCGACCCGGCTGTCGTCGAAGCCGACCACCGCCACGTCGTCCGGGACGCGCTTGCCGGCCTCGCGCAGCACCGTCAGCGCGCCGTACGCCATCAGGTCGTTGGCCACGAAGAGCCCGTCGAGTGCGGGGTCCTCGGCGAGCAGGCGCTCCATCGCCCGTTCGCCGCCCTGCTCGGTGAAGTCGCCCTCGGCGACCGCGACGTACGCGTGGCCGTGGCGGGCCATCGCGTCGCGGAACCCGGCCAGCCGGTCCTGCCCCGCCGGAGTGCCCGCCGGGCCCGCGATCGTCGCGACGCGCTGACAGCCGCGCGAGACGAGCCGCTCCGCCGCGAGCCGGGCGCCGTCCTGGTGGGCGACGTCGACGTAGCACACCGGCGCCGGCCGGGCCGGCCGCGCGAACAGCGCCGTGGGCACGCCCGCGCCGGTCAGCACGAGCGGCAGCGGGTCCTCCGCCGGGTGCAGCGAGATCAGCAGCACGCCGCTGACCTGTTCCTGGCGCAGCTTCGGCACCAGCTTTCCGCGCTCTTCGTCGCTGTCGACGAGCATCAGCAGCGGGTGCAGCCCGTGCGGGCGCAGGTGCGCCACCACCCCTTCGACGACCCGGCCGAAGAACGGGTCGCCGAACACGCCGCCGGTGAACGCCTCGACGTGCCGCTCCGGTTCGGACACGACCAGCGCGATCCCGCCGGTGCGCCGGGTGACCAGGGAGCGGGCGGCGCGGTTCGGGACGTACCCGGTGTCGGCGATCGCGCGTTCGACCGTCTCACGCAGCTTCGGGTCGACGTTGCGCACGCTGTTCACCACGCGGGACACCGTGGCGCGCGAGACCCCGGCGACCCGCGCGACGTCCTCCAGGGTGGGCGGCTGCGTCGTCACCCGTCTTTTGTAGCACGCTGTGAGAGCGCTCTCCCAGCACCGCTGACAAATGTCACGGATGCCCGGTGCGGGACGGCACTGCCCCGCCGCCCGCCCGCGCGGCCAGCATTCCGGCATGACCAGAACCGAAACCGCCGGCTTCCGGCCGGTGCTGCTGCTGACCGGCGCGTACGCCGCGCTCTCCGCCCTCACCTTCGTCGTGATCGTCCTGTTCCGGAACCAGCCCGCGATGGTGACCGACGCGGTCTGGGTGCGCGCCACGATCGTGGTCGCCAGCTCGCTGCTGACGTTCGCCTTCGCCCGCAGCGCCGCCCGTGGCTCGCGGAAGGGCCTGCTTCGGCTGCGGATCGTCTCCGCCGTGATGCTCGTGGCGATCGCCGTCATCGTCGTGCTGCCGGGGCTGTTCCCGCTGTGGCTGCGGATCGAACAAGCCGCGTGCGGGCTGCTGCTGCTCGGGGTGGTCGTGCTGGCCAACGGCCGGCGGCTGCGGGCCCGGTAGCGTGCCGGTGGTGGACGGGTCGAGGGACGTGCAGCGCTGGGTGCGCGGCTGGCGGCTGCGGCTGCTCGACGCGGGGATGCTCGTCTACCCGGCCGTGACCGTGGCGGGCGTGCTGCAGCATTCCCCGGCCGCCTTCGCGGGGTGCCTGGTCGTGGCCGCGTTCGCCGTCGGGTACCTGCTCGCCGCGGCCGCGGCGGCCCGCCGAGCCACGCGGTGGTTCTGGCTGCTCACCGGCGGCTGCGCCGTGCTGTTCGCCGTCGCCATCCCGTTCGCCCACGCGGACGCCTTCTTCCTCGCCGCCGTCGTCCTCTCGCTCGCTGTGCCGCGGCTCCCCCGGCGGATCGGGGCCGGGCTGGTGGTCGTGACCGCGCTCGCCGCCGTCCTCGGGCCCTGGCCGGGTGGGCCGGCGTGGACGCAGGCCGTCGCGCTCGTGTTCACCGTGCTCGTGGTGTCGGTGTTCGCCGAGGCGATCCGGGCCAACACCGCGCTCGTCGAGGCCCGCGCGGAGGTCGCGCGGCTGGCCTCCGAGGCCGAACGCACCCGGATCGCGCGCGACCTGCACGACCTGCTCGGCCACTCGCTCACCGCGATCACGGTCAAGAGCGGCCTGGCTCGGCGGCTGGTCACGACGGAGGCCACCCGCGCGGGCGAGGAGATGGCGGCCGTCGAGACGCTGGCGCGGCAGGCGCTGGCCGACGTCCGCGCGGCCGTGTCGGGCTATCACGAGGTCACGCTCGCCGGCGAGCTCGCCCGCGGCCGCGAGCTGCTGCGCGCGTGCGGGGTCGCCGCGGACCTGCCGACGGCCACCGACGTCGTCGGCCCGGCGCACCAGGAGCTCTTCGGGTGGGTGGTGCGGGAGGGGCTCACCAACGTGGCCCGGCACGCGCGGGCGAGCCGGTGTGCGGTGACGCTCTCGGCGTCCACAGTGGAGGTCGTCGACGACGGCGTGGGCGGGGCCGCGGGCGGGGGTTCCGGGCTCGACGGGCTGCGCGAGCGCGTCCTCGCGGCCGGCGGGGACTTCTCCGCGGGGCCGGTGCGCCCGCACGGGTGGCGGTTGCGGGTGGCGGTATGACGATCCGGTTGCTGCTCGCCGACGACCAGGCGCTGGTCCGGGAAGCGTTGTGCGCGCTGCTCGCGCTCGAGGACGACTTCGAGGTGGTCGCGTCGGTGGGTCGCGGGGACGAGGTCGTCGCGGCGGCGCGGGCGCACCGGCCCGACGTCGCGTTGCTCGACATCGAGATGCCGGGCCTGGACGGGCTGGCGGCCGCCGCGGTGCTGGCCGCGCAGGTGCCGGCCTGCCGGGTGGTGATGCTGACGACGTTCGGCCGCGCGGGCTACCTGCGCCGCGCGATGGAGGCGGGCGCGGCCGGGTTCGTGGTCAAGGACGCCCCGGCCGACGTGCTCGCCGACGCCATCCGCCGGGTCCGGAGCGGCGAGCGGGTGGTCGACCCGGCGCTGGCGGTGGCCACCCTGGCGGCGGGCGAATCGCCGCTGACCGCCCGCGAGCGCGACGTGCTCATCACGGCCCGGACCGGGGCGACGATCGCGGAGATCGCCGCCCGGCTGTACCTGTCGGAGGGCACGGTGCGCAACTACGTGTCCGCGGCGATCGCCAAGACCGGGGCGCGGAACCGGGTGGAAGCCGTGCGGATCGCGGACGAGCGGGGCTGGTTGTAGCCGGGGACGCGCCGCTAGGTTGAAGCCATGCCCGAACCGATCCTGGTCTCCATTGCCGCCGCGCTGGCGGCGAAGGGTGCGACCGGCCTCTACGACCTGGTCAAACGCAAGTTCGCCAAGGACCCCACGGCCATCGCGCTGCTGGAGGCGTCCTCGGCGGCACCCGAGGACGCGCGGCCGGTCACGGCACTCGCCGAGCGGCTGCAGGAGGCCGAGGCGGAGGACGGGGAGTTCGCGGAGGCCCTGCGGGCGGAGTGGCAGCAGGTTTCGCTCAGCCGAGGGAGTGTGCACAACCAGGTGACCGGGAACGTCACGGGCAAGGTCGTGCAGGCCCGCGACGTGCACGGCAACATCAACCTCTGACCCCGGGGCTTCGGTGGAGGACCCGCAGACGAGCAACCGGATCGTGGGGGACGTCGGCACCGCGGCCCAGATCGGCACGGTCCACGGCGGTGTGCACTTCTACGCGAGCGCGCCGGCACCGGAGCCGGCGCCGGCGCCGGTGGCCGCGCCGCCCCGGGGGTGGGACGACCTGCCGGAGCTGCCACCGGCGGTGCAGGCCCTGCTGCGGGCGCAGATCGAGACCGCACGGGACCTGCCCTACCGGTTGCCCGGCGCGCGACCGCCGTCGCTCGAAGCGGTCTACGTGCAGCAGGACGTCAGCGGGGAGACGGACACCGGGCCAGCCGAAGCGAACCGTCCGTTCCCGGTGCTGGACAACCAGGGACAGCTGATCGACCTGCCGGCCCGCCCGGCGCCCCGGCCGGTGGTCCGGCCGCCGTCCCGCCCGGTGCGAGCCGTCCTCGACACCGACGACCACCTGCTGGTCACCGGCGGCCCCGGCCAGGGGAAGTCGACGTTGTCCCTGCGGCTGGCCGCGGACATCGCGGCCCGCTGGATGGGCCACGAGGAGGCCGCGCCGCTCGCCGAACCGGTGGTCCCGCTGCGGCTGACCGCCCGCGACCTCGCCGCCCGGCTGGACCTGCCGTTCTTCCCCGCGCTGGCGGAGAGCGTCCAGGCCGAGTACGGCGCGCTGCTGGCGTTCCCCGTCGAGCCCCGCACGCTGGCCGGACCGGTGGCGGGCTGCCGCTGGCTGCTGCTCGTCGACGGGCTGGACGAAGTCGCCGACCTCGGCCGGCGCGACCGGCTGGTCAAGGTGCTGGCCACGTGGGCTTCCGGCGCGGCTTCGGCGCACTTCCGGATCGTCCTGACGACCCGGCCCATCGCGGACGCCGCCCTGGCGCCGTTCCACGGAGCCGGCGCGGCCCGCTACGAACTCCTGCCGTTCGACGAGGACGCACTGCGCCGCTTCGCCGTCAACTGGTTCGTCGAAGAGGAGATCGCCGAACGGTTCGTCCGGCAGGTGCACGAGGCGAACCTGGACGACCTGGTCCGGGTGCCGCTGCTGGCCACGATCGCCGCGATCATGCTCGAGCAGTACGGTGACCGGCCGCTGCCGGACAACCGGTACGAGCTCTACGAGTCCTACCTGAGCCACCTGCAGTCCTCCCGGCCGGTCTCCGCGCCGTGGGACGACCTCCGCGACAGCCTCCTGGAACACCTGGGCCGGGTGCGCCTGGAGAAGGACACCGACCTGCTTTCGGCGGCCTGTGACTGGATCGCCGCCGAGCGGCCCGACGCCTGCGCCACCACGGACCGGCGGGACGCGCTGACGACCTACCTCACGGCCGTCGGCCCGTTCGTGTCCCGGGGCGGGGATCTCCAGTTCCTGCACCACAGCTTCGCCGAGCACCTCGCGGCCACCGCGCGCGCCCGCGAGCTCCCGGACCGGTTCGAGCCGGAAGCCGGGGAGTTCGCCCGGCTGCTGCACGCCGCGTGCCAGGGCGACCGCGGCCGGCACGCTCGGCTCGTCCTGCTGCACTACACCCGCCTGCGCCGAGCCGAAACCGACCGGCTGATCCGGCACCTGGACGACGGCAACGCGCCGCTGCACGTGCTCGCGGCGCGGCTGCTCGCCTGGCACGCGCCGGCGAGCGCCGAAGTCACGGACGCCTTCCTCGGCACCGCCCGTGCGTGGGCCATGACCACGCAATACCCGTCCCAGGTGATCCTCGCCCGGGTGAGCCGGGCCGGCCACCACCCCGGCCTGGCGGGCTGGCTGCAGGAGCTCATGGGCGACGAAGCGGCGCCGTGGGAATCGCGGATCGAGGCCGGCCGGGCGCTGGCGGCCCAGCTGTACGGTCCGGGCCGCGTCGACGCCGTGGCCATGCTGGGGTCGGTCGTGGCCGACGGGACGATTCCGGTCGAGTTCCGGTACGAGGCCGCCAAGGCACTGGCCGGCTGCGGCACCGGCGAACGCGCGACGGCCGTGGCCGGCCTGCTGTCCGTGCTGGCGGACACCACCGCGACGGCGGCGCACTGCCGCGACGCCGCGGTCGTCCTCGCCGGTCTGGGTCCGGAGCCCCGCGCCCGGGCCGTCGAGGCGCTGGCCGGGCTCCTCGACGACCCCGACGCCCCGCTGGAGGACGCGACCGAGGCGGCCATGGGCCTGCTCGAAATCGCCGCCGGGTACGAGGAGCGCGCCGCCGAGGTCTTCCGCGCCGTCCTCGGCAGCCGGAACGGCTCCCTGGCCAGCCTGGAGGAGGCGGCTCTGGGCCTGGCCTCCCTCGGCCCCCGGCACCTCTCGGAAGCCGTCGCCGCGCTCAAGGCCCGGCTCGCCGACCACCGGCTGCGCGGCTTCCACATGTTCGTGGCCCGGGCCATGGCGAAGCTGGGCCCGGCGCAGCGGGTGGAGGCGGGGGAAATCCTGTTCGCGTCGGCTTCCTGGCCGGGGACGACCGCCTCGCTCCGCGTGAACATCGCGACGTCGCTGGCGGAGTTCGGACCGGAGTTCCGCGAGCGGACCCTGGCGCTGCTCCGCGCGGTCGCCACCGACCGGCCGGCCAACACCAACGCGCTGCTCTGGACGGCCGACACGCTGGCCGATCTCGGTCCCGAGCACCACGCCGAGGCCGCCGAGGTGTTCAACCGGGTGGCCGGTCATCCCCGCGCGGCGAACTTCGAGCGCACGACGGCCTTGGGCAAGCTCGCCGGCCTCGGCGAACCGCACCGGACTCCGGCCGTGCGCACGTTGCGCGCGGAGCTGGCGGATCGGGGCGCCGACCCCGACGTCCGCGTCCGGGCCGGTCGCGAGCTGATCCGGCTCGGGCCGGCGTTCCACGCCGAGGCGGCCCGGCACGTCCTCGAGATCGCTTCGGACCGCGCTGCCGATCCGCAGGTCCGCACGGCGGCCTGGCGTGCCCTCCGGTCGCTCGGCAGCGCACTCCGCACTCGGGCCTCGAGCGCACTGCTCGACCTGACCGGCCCCGCGGAGGCCGGTGCCTGGGAAGACTGCGACGCGGAAGGAGGCTTCAGCGAAGACGACTTCGACGATCCGAACGCCGCGGCGGCCGCCTTCGTCGCGGTCCTGCGTGATCCGGCTCGGGCGGTCCGGCACCGGGTGGCCGCCGCCCACAACCTGGTGGCCCTCGGCCGCCATCACCACGCCCCGGCGGTCGCCGGGTTCATCGACCTCCTCCGCGCGAACGAGATCCCGGTCGACGAGCTGGCGCGGTCGGTCGGCGGGTTCCGCGACGTGAACGCCGCCCGGCAGGCCGAGCTGGCCGAGGTCCTCGCGGCCGGCGCGCTGGGCCCGGGCGCCTCGGCCGAACTCGTCTGCGAGACCGCCGAAGCGCTGGAATCGCTGGGCACCCGCGATTCCCGGATCGACGCGGCCGTGCTGGCCCTGCTGTCCGACGAATCGGCCGCGGGAACCGAACGCGCCGCCGCGGCCGTGCTGGTCGCCCGAAACGACCCGGCGGAGTTCCCGGCCGCCCTCACCACCATCCGCGGCGTCCGCCACGACGTTTCGGCCGTTTCCTGGGCCGGCCACGTCCGGGAGCTCACCATGCTCGGCGCCGACCTGGCCGACGACGTGCGCGCGGACGTGTCCGCCCCGGACGCCGGCCGGTGGGCGCGTGAGTGCTGCGCCGGACTGCTCGCCGAACTGCGTCCTGAACTACGTCCCGAAGCGCTCGCCGAGTTCCGCTCCCAAGCCGCGGACGAATTCCTCACCTTCACCTGGCGAACCGAAGCCGTGCTGCGGCTGGCCGAGCTCGATCCCTCCACAGTGGACAACGCTGTCGCCTTCCACCGCGCGGTCCTCGACGACGAAGGGGAAGCGGTCGCCGACCGCTGCGAGGCGGCGGGGCAGCTCCTGCGGCTCGACCCCGCGCAGCGGAGCACCGCCTTCGCCGTATTGCGCCGGCTGGCCGGCAGCTCCCGGCTGCGCTGCGCCGAGCGCGCCGAGGCGGTGACCTGGCTCGCGCGGCTCAACCTGCCGCCGGTCGAGCTGGTCCCCCTCGCGCGAGCGATCGTCCACGACCCGGCCGCGTCCCACGAGGTGCGGCAGCAAGCGGCTCGCGCCCTGCCTTCCCGCGAGCGCCGGAACGTCTTGCGGTCCGTCTTGGCCGATCGCGTGAATTCGGTCGATTCCTGGACGGCCACGGCAGGCTACTGGGACCACTGGTCCCTGGCGAACGAGGTCGAGGCCGTCCTCCGGGACACGCTGGCGGGTGCCGAGACACCGCCGGCGGAGCGGGTCGAGGCCGCCGCCGCGCTCGGCCGGCTCTCCCCCCGGCTCGTCCCGCAGGCGGTCGACCTCCTGGAGCGGCTCGAAGTACGCGGCCACGTCGACCGGCTTCGGCTCGCGGCGCTGGCGGAACTGTCTCCCGAGTGGCGGGTTCGCGTCCTCGCCGACGTCCGCGCGGCCCTCGATGCCCAGGACCGGCCGTGGCAGGTCAGAACCGAGGCCGCCAAGTTCCTCCTGGAGCTGGCCGGCCGGCCACTGGCGGACGCCGATCGGGACCGGCTGGCCGGGCTGCTCCGGGACGGCCGCATCGCCGGCTTGGTCCGCCTTCGGCTGTTGAGCGCGCTCAACCGGCTCGACGACCTCCGGGCGGTCCGGGACGACGACCGGCACCCCGTGGCGATGCGGTGGATCGCGGCGAACTGGCTGTGCGACTACGGGTGCGAAGACCGCGAGCGGGGCGCTCGGGTCCTCGATGCCATCGCGGGAGATTCCGGCGCCAGACCCCCGTTGCGCTGGCGGACGGCCAGAGACCTCGCCAAGTTCGGAACCCGCGGGCGGCAACTCGCCGCCACGCGGTTGCAGGCGCTGATGTCCGACGGGACGCTCCCCGTCCTGGTCCGGGTGGACTCCGCGCGGGCACTCGCGGTCATCCGGCCTGATCTGCGCGACGACGTCCAGCTGGTCCTCCGCCGGCTCTCCGCCACCCCGGACGCGCTCATCCGGCTCCAGGTCTGCCAAGCGATCGGTCAGCACGATCCGGAAGAGGCGGCCGCCGCACTGCGCGCCATGGCCGGAGATCCGGCGCTCGCGCCCTTGGCCCGGCTGGGCTGCGCCCAAGCGCTGACGAGCCTGCTCCGCAACCAGTACGAGGTGGCCGCGGTCGTGGCCCGGGAACTGGCACACGACGAGGGCGTTCCCCAGCACCTCCGCGAAGACGCGGCACGGGGGCTGGCCCTGCTCAGCACGCTCTGCCGCGCGGAGGCACGCGATCTGCTCACCGGGATCCGGGCGAACCGGAAGCGCCGGGACAGCACACCGTAGTGCCCGGTCACGCGGTCAGCCGGGCCTCCGCGGCCGCCCAGTCAGCCGTTCCCGACGGCTCGTAGCGGCGGATCTCCTGCGTCTCGCGGACCAAGGCCCGCATCGCCGCCAGGTCCGGCAGGTCCTCCCCCAGTGCCCGGGCCTGGACCAGCACGTTCCCCAGCGCCGCCGCCTCGACCGGGCCCGCCAGGACCGGGACGCCGCACGCGTCCGCCGTCGACTGGCACAGGAGCTCGTTGCGGGCTCCGCCGCCGACCAGGTGGATCACGTCGACGCTCCGGCCGGTCAGGCCGGTCGCGGAACGGATGGCGCGGCGGTGGGCCAGTGCCAGGCTGTCCACGATGCAGCGGACCACCGCCGCCCGGCCGGACGGCGGGCGCTGGCCCGTCGCGCGGCAGGCGTCCGCGAGGCGGGCCGGCATGTCCCCCGGGGGCAGGAACGCCGGGGCGTCGATGTCGACCACGGCCGCCAGCGCGGGCGACGCCGCCGCGGCCGCCAGGAGCGCGGGCAGGTCCTCCGGGCACGCCCACGTGCGCAGCGTCTCCGACAGCACCCACAGGCCCATCACGTTGCGCAGGAACCGGATGGTGCCGTCGACGCCGCCCTCGTTCGTGAAGTTCGCCGCCAGTGCTTCGTCGCTCAGCACCGGCGCGGGCAGCTCCAAACCGGCCAGCGACCACGTGCCCGACGAGATGTACGCGAAGTTCGTGCCGGGGGACGCGGGCACCGCGACCACCGCCGACGCCGTGTCGTGCGAGCCCACCGCCACCACCGGCAGGCCGGCCGGGTCGGCCGCCGTGCCCACCACCGTGCCCGGATCGCGCAACGGCGGCAGCAGCCGAGGCGGGATTCCCACGCGAGATGCCAGCGAAGTGGCCCACGTCCGGGCGCGGATGTCGTACAGCTGGGTGGTCGACGCGTTCGTGCGCTCGGCGCTGATCGACCCGGTGAGCCAGTAGTTCAGCAGGTCCGGGATGAGCAACATGGTCGCCGCCGCGTCGAGCCGGTCACCTTCCGACACCAGCTGGTAGAGCGTGTTGAACGGCAGCTGCTGCAGGCCGGTCACGTCGTAGAGCGAGCGCGCGGAGATCGACGCCGCGACCTTCGCCGGCACTCCGTCGGTGCGCGGGTCGCGGTAGTGGACGGGGTTGCCGAGCAGCGCGCCACGCTCGTCCAGGAGCCCGTAGTCGACGGCCCAGGAGTCGATGCCGACGCCGTCGAGGCGCCCGGCGTCCCGGATCCCGGCCAGGGTCTCCCGGTACAGGCCGAGGATGTCCCAGTACAACGCCGGCCCCGCGCGGACGCCGCCGTTCGGGAAGCGCCGCACCTCCTCCACCGTCAGCCGCGACGGCCCCACCGTCCCGGCCATCACCCGCCCGCTGGACGCGCCGAGGTCGACGGCCGCCACTCGCTTCACGGACGCACCACCGACAGCTGGAGGCCGAGCAGGTCCGCGACCGCGGTCAGCTCGCCGACGCGGTGGCCGGTGCCCAGCGCCCAGTGGTGCGCGATGCCGCTGGCGGACCAGGCGTCGGTCCACTCTCCCGGGTCGCAGCCGAAGTCGACGCGGGAGGTCGTGTTGCCGATCCGCAGCAGCGGCCCGGGCACCACCGTGCCTTCCGACGCGATGAGCGTGAACGTGCCGTCGCGGCGCTGGCCGAGCCCGCACAGCGTCACCGGCCCGTGCTTGACGTCGAACTCCACCGACACGCCCCAGCCGCGCTTGCCGTGGTAGACGCCCAGGCCGCGCAGCAGCGGCTTGCGGGCGCTGATCCCGAGGTGCGCCGGGCCGTCGTGGCCCATTTCGACCACGCCGTCGCGGAAGTTCAGCGCCTGCAGCTCGGTGAACGAGCCGCCCGCGCCGAGCCGGTCCATGACGAGCATGGCCAGTGACGTCCGCAGCTCGTACTCGCCGACGGCCGGGATGCCGCGGGCGGTGAGCAGGGACGCGCCGAGGATGAACCCGGCGCCGACGCGTTCGTGCGTCTCACCGTCGAGGCCGCGGTGGTAGTAGGCCAGGGAGTCGAGCGAGAAGTCGTCGACGAGCCGGTCGAGCGCCACCGAAACCCGGGCACCCCAGGCGAAGTCTTCGGCCACAACGGACTCGTCCACGGTGAACACTTCGCGGGCCAGCTCGACGCGGTCTTTCGTTTCGGCCTCGGTGACCTTCTCCACGCGCACCCGCAGGTCGTCGACCTCCAGGATCTCGACGTGCCCGCCGAGCTGGGCCGACACGAGCGTCGGGTCGGTGGAGACGTCCATCATGCCCGGGTAGAGGTGCCCGAGCAGGCCGTGCCGCCCGTGCCGCAGCGCCGCCCGCACCCCGGCCGCCTTGATCCAGCGGGAAATCCGCGTCCAGGCGCGTTCGTCCTCCAGGTACCCGGACACCGAGCGGAACTCGACGCCGAGCCGCCGGAACGCGTTGGCCATCTCGGGCAGCGGGCAGGCGCCGCAGTAGGCCAGCCACGCGCCGGTGTCGAAGGACTCGTGGTCCATCGCCTCGGTGGGCTGCAGGTTCAGCAGCAGCACCGGCGCGCCCGAGCGCTGCGCGACCGGGGCCAGCATGCTGGACGTCAGGTACGTCGTGAGGAACCCGACGATCAGGTCGCACCCGGCCACCCGCAGCTTCTCCGCCGCGGCCGCGCCCTCCTGCGCGTCCGAGACGAACCCGGCGTCGACCACCTCGCAGTCCAGAGCGGACAGCCGCTCGGTGACGCGCCGGGCCGAAGCTTGCAGCTGGGGCAGCAGCGCCGGGAACTGCGGCCAGTACGCGCCGAGCCCGCCGGAAACCAGGCCGACGCGGGTGCGGCGCGGGGTGATGCGGTCCAAGGTCATCGGGTCCTCGATCAACGCAGGAAGGCGGCGGCCACCCCGGCGTCGACCGGGATGTGCAGGCCGGTGGTGTGGGTGAGGTCGCCGCCGGTGAGGGCGAACACCGCGGCGGCGACGTGCTCGGGCAGCACTTCGCGCTTGAGGATGGTGCGCTGGGCGTAGAACTCGCCGAGCTTCGCCTCCTCGACGCCGTAGACCGCGGCCCGCTGGGCGCCCCAGCCGCCGGCGAAGATGCCGGAGCCCTGGACGACACCGTCGGGGTTGACGCCGTTGACCCGGATGCCGTGCCCGCCGAGTTCCGCGGCCAGCAGCCGGACCTGGTGGGCCTGGTCGGCCTTCGCGGCGCCGTAGGCGACGTTGTTCGGGCCCGCGAACACCGAGTTCTTCGACGAGATGTAGACGATGTCGCCGCCGATGCCCTGCGCCACCATGGCCTTGGCCGCGGCCTGGGACACCAGGAACGAGCCCTTGGCCATCACGTCGTGCTGCAGGTCCCAGTCGCGTTCGGTGGTTTCCAGCAGCGGCTTCGAGATGGACAGCCCGGCGTTGTTGACCACCAGGTCGATCCCGCCGAAGGCGACCACCGTGGCGTCGATCGCGGCCTGCACGGCGTCGGGGTGGGTGACGTCGGCGGTCACCGCCACAGCCTTGTCCGCGTTCCCGATACCCGAGGCGACCTCCGCGGCGGCCTCGCCGTTCAGGTCGGCGATGACGACGCAGGCACCTTCGGCGGCCAGCCGGACGGCGATGGCCTTGCCGATGCCCGACCCGGCCCCGGTGACCAGGGCGATCCGCCCGGCCAGGGGCTTGGGCTTCGGCATCCGCTGCAGTTTGGCCTCTTCGAGGGCCCAGTATTCGATCCGGAACTTCTCGCTCTCCGGGATCGGCGCGTAGGTCGAGACCGCCTCGGCGCCGCGCATCACGTTGATCGCGTTGACGTAGAACTCGCCCGCCACGCGCGCGGTCTGCTTGTCCTTGCCGAAGGAGAACATGCCGACACCCGGGACCAGCACGATCGCCGGGTCGGCTCCGCGCATGGCGGGCGAATCGGCGTCGGCGTGCCGCTCGTAGTAGGCGCGGTATTCGTCGCGGTATTCGGCGTGCAGTTCCTTGAGCCGCGCGACGATGTCGTCGAGGGGCGCAGTCGCCGGGAGGTCCACCACCAGGGGCCGGACCTTGGTGCGCAGGAAGTGGTCCGGGCACGACGTACCCAGCGCGGCCAGCGGCTGCAGCTTCTCGCGGGACAGGAATTCGAGCACGACCTCGCTGTCGGTGTAGTGGCCGACCTGGCGCTGGTCGGTCGAGGCCAGGCCGCGGATCACCGGCGCCAGCGCGGCCGCCCGCGCGTGCCGTTCCTCAGTCGCGAGGGCTTCGAAGCCGGGAACGACCGGCCCGAACGGCTCCGGCGCACCCCGAGAAGCCAAGAACTCCTCGGCGGTCCGGATGATCTCCAGGGAGTTCCGCTCGCACTCGTCCGAGGTCGCACCCCAGGCGGTGATGCCGTGGCCGCCGAGGATCACCCCGATGGCCTGGGGGTTGGCGGCCTTGACCGCGGCGATGTCCAGGCCGAGCTGGAAACCGGGGCGTCGCCAGTCCACCCAGGCGACCCGGTCACCGAAGCACTCCTTGGTCAGGGCGGGCCCGTCGGCCGCGGTGGCCAAGGCGATGCCGGAGTCCGGGTGCAGGTGGTCGACGTGCGGGGCCTCGACCAGGCCGTGCATCGCGGTGTCGATCGACGGCGCCGCCCCACCCCGGCCGTGCAGGCAGTAGTCGAACGCGGCGACCATCCCGTCCTCGCGCTCGACGCCCGGGTAGACGTCGGCCAGGGCCCGCAGCCGGTCCAGCCGCAGCACCGCCAGCCCGGCCTCGGTCAGTGTGCCGAGGTCACCACCGGAGCCCTTGACCCACAGCACCTCGGTGGGCGAGCCGGTCACCGGGTCGGTGACGGCTCCCTTCGCGGAGGTGTTGCCGCCGGCGTAGTTCGTGTTGCGCGGATCGGCACCCAGCGCGTTGCTGCGCGCGATCAGCTGCTCCGGCACGCTCATGCTCCCCACCCCGCCTGCTGCCCACCGGCCCGCTCGGCCACGATCTTCTCCTGGTATCCGCTGCGGTGATACGCCGCGACCGGATCCGGATCCAGCCCGGCCTCCTCACGCAGCTCGGCCAGCAGCGGCCGCACATCCGTGTTGTAGGCATCCATCAACACCGCGTTCGCACCCAGCACGTCACCCGCCTGCTGCGCCGACCGCAACGCGGGCCGATCCACCAGCAGGGCCTTCGCGGTCGCTTCCTGGACGTTCATCACCGACCGGATGATCGCCGGGATCTTCGCCTCGATGTTGTGACACTGATCCAACATGAACGCGATGCCGTACGCCGGATCGAGGGCGTCACCGCGGACGATCTCGTACATGATCCGGAACAGCTGGAACGGGTCCGCCGCCCCGACCATCAGGTCGTCGTCGGCGTAGAAGCGGGAGTTGAAGTCGAACGCGCCGAGCTTCCCAGCCCGCAGCAGGAACGCGACGATGAACTCGATGTTCGTCCCCGGCGCGTGGTGGCCGGTGTCGATGCAGACCGTGGCCCGCTCCCCCAGCTCGACACAGTGGGCGTAGGACGTGCCCCAGTCCGGGACATCGGTCGCGTAGAACGCGGGCTCGAAGAGCTTGTATTCCAACAACATCCGCTGGTGCTCACCGAGCCGCTCGTAGGTCTCGCGCAGGGCCGCCGCCAGCCGGTCCTGCCGGTCGCGGATGTCGTCCTGACCCGGATAGTTGATGCCGTCGGAGAACCACAGCTTCAGGTCGCGCGAGCCGGTCGCGTCCATGATGTCGACGGCTTCCAGGAGGTGATCGGTCGCCTTGCGGCGGATGCCCGCGTCGGGGTTGGTCACCGAACCGAGCTTGTAGTCCTCGTCCTGGAAGACGTTGGTGTTGATGGCGCCGATCTCGACACCCAGATCCCGCGCATAGGCAGTCAAGGCGGCGTAGTCGTCCACGCGATCCCACGGGATGTGCAGCGCCACGCTCGGCGCTACTCCGGTGAGCCGGTGCACCATCGCCGCGTCGGCGATCTTCTCTTCCGGCGTTCGCGGGACACCGGGCTGCGGGAACACCTTGAACCGGGTGCCCGAGTTCGCGTACGCCCACGACGGCGTCTCGATGCGCTGCGCCCGCAAGGCCTGCTTCACGGCCGTCAAGTCGCCCACGGCGATCACTGTCCTTCCGCGACGGTGGGTGGTACGAGGTGGAAGACCTCTTCTAGGAGCTGGAAGCCCTCGTCGGGCGGGCCGCCGTCCAGGCCGGTGAAGAACTCCGCCATCTCCGCCTGCCAGCGCGTGTTGACCTCGGTCTCCGCCATGGCGGCCCGGGCGGCGGCGAAGTCGTCGGTCTCGACGTAGCCGACCAGGAGGCCGTCCTCGCGCAGGAAGAGCGAGTAGTTGCGCCAGCCGGTGTCGTGCAGGGCCTGCCGCATTTCCGGCCAGACAGCGCGGTGACGCTCGGCGTACTCGGCCTTCCGCTCGGGTTTGACCTGCAGGCAGAAGCAGTATCGGGACACGATCCGTCCTTGGTGGGACCCGGCCGGGCCGCCCGTCGCGACCCGGCCGGGAGAATCAGAAGTTGAACTTGTCGATGTTGTTCGTGTCGAACGTCGTCGGCGGGCCGAGCACGATCTCGCCGTTCTCGCCGATCGTGTACTCGCCGAGCTTGCCCGCCTTGAACTTCTCCCCCGTCTTGCCGGTGATCTGGCCGGACTTGAGCGCGACGCCGGCGTAGGCGGCCAGGTAGCCGATGTCGGCCGGGTTCCACAGCGCGAACTGCTTGACGGTGCCGTCCTTGACGAAGGCGCGCATCTGGTTCGGCGTGCCGAGCCCGGTGACCGCGACCTTGCCCTTGTAGCTCGACGAGCTGACGTACCGCGCGGCGGCCGCGATGCCGACCGTGGTCGGCGCGACGATCACCTTCAGGTTCGGGAACGACTGCAGCAGGCCCTGGGCCTCCTGGAAGGACTTCTGGTCGTCGTCGTTGCCGTAGGCGACCTTGTCCAGCTTCAGGCTCGCGTACTCCGGCTTGGCCAGTTCCTTCTTGAACACGTCGATCCAGGCGTTCTGGTTGGTCGCGTTCGGCGTCGCCGACAGGACCGCGACCTCGCCGGACCCGCCGGAAAGGTCCTTCGCCTGCTTGGCGAGCGCCTCACCGATGCCCTGGGTGGTGGCCTGGTTGATGAAGACGTCGCGGCAGTCCTTCGCGGCGTCGGAGTCGAACGCGACGACCTTGATGCCGGCGCTGCGGGCCTGGTTGAGCGAGGGGCACACCGCGTTCGGGTCGTTCGCGGCGATGCCGATGACGTCCTGCTGCTGCTGGATCAGCGTGTTGATGTAGCTGACCTGCGAAGACGCGCTGGCGTCGTTGGGCCCGACCAGCTTGTACTCGCCCTTCAGCTCGCCCAGGGCCTCCTTGCCGCCGCTGACCTCGATGTCGCTGTAGGGGTTGTTCAGCTGCTTGGGCAGGAACGCCATCTTGACGCCCTCCTTCGCCGCGGCGTTCGGGTTCGCCGCGGCGGTGGACTGCTGGCCGCCGGAGCCGGCGTTGTCGTTCTTGGTCGTGCCGCTGCACGCGGCCAGGACCAGCACCAGCCCGGCCGACACTGCGCCTATGAGGAGCCTGCCGGTGAGGAACCGTCGGGACATCTTCGTCACCTTTCCGGAGTTACCGCTTGCCGACGGCGTCGCACTGCCGTGCGGGCCGAAGTCACGATGTTGGGGAGCAGGACCGACACGATCAGGAGCACGCCGGTCACGATGTTGAGGGCTTCGTTCGACACGTCCTGCAGGCGCAGCGCGTTCTGCAGGGTCGCCAGCAGGACCACCCCGGCGAGCACGCCGGGCAGCGTGCCCTTGCCGCCGAAGATGGACACGCCGCCGAGCAGCACGGCGGCCACGACGGCCAGTTCGAGGCCGAAGCCGTTGTCGGCGCGCGCGCTGGAGTACCGCAGCGTCCACAGGACACCCGCGAGACCGGCGACCGCGCCGCTCACGACGTACAGCCAGAACTTGAGCCGCCCGGTGCGGATGCCGGCGAACCGGGCCGCCTGCTCCCCCGCGCCGGCCGCGAACACGCCGCGGCCGATCGGGGTCGCGTGCAGCACGACGCCGAAGATCAGGGCGACCACGACCAGCGGGACGAGGACGTTCGGGATCGGGCCGTCGCCGATCGTGCCGGTGACCCAGCTCGTGTAGTCGCGCGGGAAGTCGGCGACCGCGCCGTCGCCCAGCACCACGAAGGCGAGCCCGCGGTAGAGGGCCAGGGTGCCGATCGTGACGGCCAGCGACGGCAGCTTCAGCACGGTGACGAAGAAGCCGTTCAGCGCGCCGAGGACCGCGCCGAGCACGATGCAGAGCGGGATGATCGTCTCGATCGTCAGCCCCGCGTCCCACAGCGAGCCCATCACCGCCGACGTCAGGCCGAGCGTGCTCGCCACCGAGAGGTCGATCTCGCCGGTGACGATGACGAACGTCATCGGCAGCGCGACCAGCGCGATCGGGAGCAGGTCGAGCAGCAGGAAGGTGAAGTTGCGGCTGGTGCCGAAGTTCTCGACGGCGCCGGAGGCGACGATCAGCACGAGCACCGTCACGAGCACGACGGCGGCGTCCCAGCTGAGCAGCCGGCCGAGCCGGTTTCCCCGGTCAGACATGGGCGTCCCTCTTCTTCAGTGCCTTGGCGACCCGGACCGCGACGAGCCGGTCCGCGCCGATCGCCAGCAGGATGAGCGCGCCGACGATCGCCTGCTGCCAGAACTGGTTGATGTCGAGCACGGCCAGTGCGCTGCCGATGACGGTCAGCAGCAGGGCGCCGAGGCCGGCGCCCCAGACCGAGCCGCTGCCGCCGAACACCGCGACCCCGCCGACGACCGCCGCGGCGACGACGTTGAGCTCGTAGCCGGTGCCGGCGGCCGCGTCCACGGTGCCGAACCGGGCCGCGAACAGCACCCCGGCCAAGCCCGCCAGGGCGCCGCTGACCAGGAACGCGGCGCTGGTGTTGCGGCCGACCTTGATGCCCGCGAGCTTCGCCGCCTGCGGGCTCGACCCCATGGCGTACAGCTCGCGGCCGGCCCGGTAGCTGCGGAGGACGATCCCGGCGGCGATCAGGACCAGCAGCGCGATGAGGACCAGCCACGGCACGCCGAGCACCGACGCGGTGCCGAAGTCCAGGAAGGACGCCGGCAGCTTGTCGGCGTTGATCTGCCGGCCACCGGCCCAGAAGTAGCTGACGCCGCGGTAGGCGTAGAGCGTGCCGAGCGTGACGACCAGCGCGGGCACCTGGCCGAAGCGCACCAGGGCGCCGTTCAGCAGCCCGCAGACCGCGCCGACGCCGAGCCCGGCCAGGATCGCGACGATCACCGGCAGGCCCGGGTGGTCCTTCATCAGCGTGCCCACGGCGAACGCCGACAGGCCGAGAACCGAGCCGACCGAGAGGTCGATGTTGCGGGTGATCATCACGATCGCCTGGCCGACGGCGAGCACCGCGAGGATGGCCGTGCCGAGCAGAATGTCCCGGATGCTCTGCCCGGACAGGAACCGGGAGTTCTGTGTCGCGGTGAACACGACCAGCACGATCAGCGCTCCGGCGATGCCGGATTCGCGGGCCTTCAGCACGTTCGCGGCCCAAGACTGTCGTGAGTGGACAGCCGGCTCCTTCGTCACGCGGGCCTCCTCGGTGACGGTCATGCGGCGGCCCCCTGCCCCATCGCGGCGAACATGACGGCGTCTTCGGTCGCCTCGGAGCGCGGGAGCTCGGCCACGATCCGGCCCTCCCGCATCACCAGCACGCGGTCGGCCATCCCCAGCACCTCCGGCAGTTCCGAGGACACCATCACGACCGCGACACCCTCGGCGGCCAGCGACGACATCAGCCGGTGGACCTCGGCCTTGGTCCCGACGTCGATGCCGCGCGTCGGCTCGTCCACGATCAGCACCCTCGGTGCCATCGCCAGCCACTTGGCCAGCACGACCTTCTGCTGGTTGCCGCCCGAGAGCGTGCCGACGGGGTCGCCGAGCCGGCGGTACTTGGTGCGCAGCCGCTCGGTCCAGCGCCGCGCTTCCCGGCGCTCGCTCGCGCCGGTCAGGAGGCCGAGTTTCGCCAGTGCGCGCGACCGCGGAAGGGTGACGTTCCGCTCGATCGAGAGGTCCATGATCAGGCCCTGCTGGCGCCGGTCCTCGGGGACCAGGGCCATCCCGGCGGCCATCGCGGCCCGCGACGAGTGCGGCTTGAGCTTCTTGCCGCTCACCTTGACGACGCCCGCGTCCCGCTCGTCGACGCCGAAGACCGCCTGGACGACCTCCGAGCGGCCGGAGCCGACCAGCCCGGCGAACGCGACGATTTCGCCGGCGCGCACGGAGAAGGAGATGTCGCGGAACACGCCCTCGCGGGCCAGGCCTTCGACCTCGAGCACGACCGCACCGGGTTCGACGTCCTGCTTGGGGAACAGCGCGTCGAGGTCGCGGCCGACCATGCGCTTGACCATCTCCTCGACGGTGACGTCCTCGAGGGCGTCGGTGGAGACGTGCCTGCCGTCGCGCATGATCGTCACGCGCTGGCAGAGCTCGGTGATCTCCTCGAAGCGGTGGGAGATGAACATGATCGCCGCGCCGTCCTGGCGCAGGGTGCGGGCGACGGAGAACAGCCGCTCGACCTCGATCCGGGTCAGCGCGGCGGTCGGCTCGTCCATCACCAGCACCCGGGCGTCGGCGCTGAGGGCCTTGGCGATCTCGACGATCTGCTGGTCGGCGATGGACAGGCCGCGGGCCGGGCGGGCCGGGTCGATCCGGACGCCGAGGCGGGCGAAGAGCCGCTCGGCCTCGGCGCGGATCGCCGCCCGGTCGATCCGGCCGAGGCTCTTGCGCGGGTGGCGGCCCATCACGATGTTCTCCGCGACGCTGAGGTCGGGGAACAGGGTGGGTTCCTGGTAGATGACCGCGATGCCGGCCGCCTTCGCGTCGGCGGGCGAGCCGAACCCGACCGGCTCGCCGTCCAGCAGCAGCGTGCCGTCGTCGGGCTTGTGCACCCCGGCCAGCATCTTGACGATCGTGGACTTGCCGGCGCCGTTCTCCCCGACCAGCGCGTGGGCCTCCCCGGCGTACAGCCCGAAGCTCACGCCGGCGACGGCCGCGACGGCGCCGAACGACTTCGTCACGCCGCGCACCTCCAGCAGAGGGGCCCGGCCGGGGTCTGGGCGCGTCATTGCGGCCTCCGGATTGAAAGGTTTCACAAATCTGGTGCGGTGAAGCTACTATGCGGCGGAACGAGAAGTCAATGCATCGACGAAGGCGTGGCCAAACGGCATCTTCACGGACTCGTTCGGGGTGGTATTACGTTTCAACAGCGCTGGTCAAAAGAGGGGACTTCGATGGTCGTCAGGGAACCCGGTGCCGAGCCGCGCGCGGCGGGCATGAAGGAGGTCGCGGCGGCCGCCGGCGTCTCGCTCGGCACGGTGTCCAACGTGCTCAACCGCCCCGACCGGGTCAGCCCGGCGACCCGGGCCAGGGTCGAGGCCGCGATGGCCGAGCTCCGCTTCGTGCGCAACGAATCCGCGCGGCAGCTGCGGGCCGGGCGCAGCCGGGTGCTGGCCTACGTGATGCTCGACGGCAGCAACCCGTTCTTCACCGACGTCGCGGCCGGCATGGAGGACACCGCAGACGCCGCCGGTGAGGGCGGCCTGTCGCTGTTCCTCTGCAACAGCGCGCACCAGCCGTCGCGCGAAGAGGCCTACCTCGGGCGCCTCGAACAGCAGCGCGTGCAGGGCATCCTCATCACGCCGGTCGACCCGGACGCCCCGCTGCTGGGCGAGATCGCCCGCCGCGGCACCCCGGTGGTCGTCGTCGACCGGACACCCGAAGGCACCACGCACTGCTCCGTCGCGGTCGACGACGTCTACGGCGGTGAGATCGCCGTGCGGCACCTGGTCGAGCAGGGCCACGAGCGGATCGCCTTCATCGGCAACCACACGGCGGTCGGCCAGGTCCGCGACCGGCGGCTCGGCGCGTTGCGGGCCTTGGCGGCGGCCGGCCTCGGCCCGGACCACCTGGTCGACCTGACGACGACGGCACTGACGGTGGCCGACGGCCGCGGCGCGGGCCAGCGGCTGGCGGGGCTGCCGGCGCCGGTCCGCCCGACCGCCGCGTTCTGCGCCAACGACCTGGTCGCCCTCGGCCTGCTCCAGACGTGCGCGAACCTGCGCATGAGCGTCCCGGACGACCTGGCGATCGTGGGCTACGACGACATCGAGTTCGCCGCGGCGGCCGCGGTCCCGCTGACGTCGGTCCGCCAACCGCGGCGGCGCCTGGGCGCCACGGCGGTGGAACTCCTGCTCGCGGAGGCGACCGAAACCGGCCACGAACACCGGAAAGTCGTCTTCACCCCGGAACTGGTGGTCCGCGCCTCCACCCTTCGGTGAGCAACCGGCTGATCGTTTGTGACGTCTTCACCAGTACAAGCGATAACACCGGGGAACCCGAGCGGGGAGGTCGCCAGTGCCCGACACCTGGCCACCGCGGCTGTCCCGGCGGGGATTCCTTGCCGCCGGCGGAGCCGCGCTGCTCGGCGTCGTCGCCGGTTCGGCCGGGCACGCCGCACCCGGGCCGGAATCGCTGCGGCTGGGCGATTTCTGGCTGTTCGGGCGGTACGACGACGGCTGCACCGACCCCGGCTTCGACGAGATCGACCTCTCGCCGGTGCAACTCCCCCATTGCGTGACGCCGCTTTCGTGGACCGGGTGGGACCCGGCGTCCTGGCAGGACCGGTGGATCTACCGCAAGCACTTCACGGCGGCGACGGCCGAACGCCACACCGCCCGCTTCGACGGCGTCATGACGAACGCCGAAGTGCACCTCAACGGACGGCTCGTGGCCACCCACGAAGGCGGCTACCTGCCCTTCGAGGTGGACCTGCCGGACGTCGTGGCGGGCGACAACGTGCTCGCCGTCGTCGTCGACGGGCGGTGGGCACTGGACGTCCCGCCGAACCTGCCGCGCGGCGCGGGGCCCTCGGTGATCGACTTCTACCAGCCGGCCGGGATCTACCGGACCGCCACGGTCGGCGCGGTGCCCCGGATCCGGCTCGCCGACGTCTTCGCCCGGCCGGTCGACGTCCTCTCCCCCGGTCGGTCGCTGCACCTGACCTGCACGCTCGACGTGCCGGTCGTCGGGCAGGTGACCGCGTCGGTGCGCGAAGCGGGCCGCGAAGTCGCGCGCGGAGCCGCCCCGGTGCGGGGCACGACCGTCGAATTCGACGTCGGCGGGCTCGGCGGGGTGCGGCTCTGGGACGTCGAGGATCCCGCCCTGTACGAGGTCGTGGTGACGGTCGAGTCCGGGAAGCACGCCCTGGACCAGCGGGTGGTGCGGGTAGGGTTCCGCGAAGCGCGGTTCACCGCCGACGGCTTCTTCCTCAACGGACGGCGGCTCAAGCTGTTCGGCCTCAACCGCCACCAGTGGTACCCGTTCGCCGGCGGCGCGCTGCCGGACCGCGCGCAGCGGCGCGATGCCGAGATCCTGCGTCGCGAGCTGAACTGCACCATGGTCCGCTGCTCGCACTACCCGCAGTCGAGCGCGTTCCTCGACGCCTGCGACGAGCTGGGCCTGCTGGTGTGGGAGGAGATCCCGGGCTGGGGCCACGTCGGGGACGACGCCTGGCAGCGGCGGAACCTGGCGGACGTCGAGGCGATGGTCGTGCGCGACCGCAACCATCCGAGCATCGTCGTCTGGGGCACGCGGGTGAACGAAGCCAACGGCACGACGGCGATGTACGAGCGCACCGGGCGGCTCGCCCGGCAGCTCGACCCGTCGCGGCCGACCAGCGGCGCGCTGGCCAGCACCACCCTGGGGCGGTTCGCCGGCGGCGACGTCGAGGTGCTGGCCTACAACGACTACACCGCCCGGCGCGGGACGCCCTACCGGCTGCGTCCGCCGCGGCCGGGGGTGCCGTACCTGGTGACGGAGACGATCGGCACGATCGCCGGGGCCCGCGCCTACCGCCGCACCGACCCCCCGGGCGTCCGGCAGCAGCAGGCGGAGCTGCACGCGAAGGCCCACGACCTCGCCGCCGCCGACGACCGCTACTGCGGGCTGCTCGCCTGGTGCGCGTTCGACTACCCGTCGGGCTGGCAGCGATCGGTGGACGGTTCGAAGTACGCGGGGGTGTCGGACATCTTCCGGATCCCCAAGCCCGCCGCGGCTTTCTACGCCTCGCAGGTCGACCCGCGGGTGCGGGTGGTGGCCGAGCCCGGCTTCGCCTGGGACTTCACGGCGCAGCCCTCCGGACCCGGGCCGGGGGCGACGATCTGGTCCAACTGCGAGCGCCTGTTGCTGTTCCTCGACGACCGGCCCGCGGGTGAGGCCCGCAGCAGGCGAGCGGAGTTCCCGCACCTGCGGTACCCGCCCTTCGCCGCCGACCTCGCCGTGCCGAAGGGGCGGCGACCACAGCTGCGCATCGACGGCTACGTGGCCGGACGGCTGGTCGTGAGCCGGCACTTCAGCGGCGACCGCGGGCTGGACGTGCTCAGTTGCGTGCCCGACGACCCGGAACTCCGGGCCGACGGCGGCGACGCGACCCGCGTGGTCGTGGCGGCGGTGGACCGCTTCGGAACACTGCGCGCGGGGACGGCGGGAGCGGTGCGGCTGGCCCTGACCGGCCCGGGCGAGCTGGTCGGCGACCCGACGCTGGACTTCGGCGCGACGGGCGGCGCGGCCGCGGTGTGGCTCCGGCCCTTCGCCGGGCCGCCGGGGACACTCACGCTGACGGCCCGCCACGAGACGCTCGGCTCGGCCACGGCGACCGTGCGGGTGACACCCAACGCGACCCGGTCCTGAGCCCCCTCACCGTGTCGCCCCTCCAATCACGCGTGTCGCCCACCCAATCACGCGAGATGCCCCTCCAATCACACGAGATGCCCCTCCAGTCACGGGCGATGCCCGCCATCACTCGCCGGTGAGCACCGCCGCCAGCACCGCCGCCTGGCTGATCGACGGGGAACCGCTCGCCGTCAGGAGGGTCACCGGGCCGTCTCCGGCCAGCGCGCGCAGCCGGTCCAGTGCCGCGACGCGGTCGGGTTCGCGCAGTTCCGCCCGGTAGCGCTCGGCGAACTCCGCGAACCGCCCGGGGTCGTGGCCGTACCAGGTGCGCAGCTCGTCGGACGGGGCGAGGCCGCGGAACCAGCCGTCGAGGACCACCGCCGTGCGGGCGGTGCCGCGGAGCCAGAGCCGTTCGACGAGCACGCGGGTGCCGTCGGCGGGCCCGGCCGGGTCGGCCAGGCGCGCCACCCGGACGACCGTCGGCTGCATGCGCGCATTCTGCGGCGGGCGGGCGCGGGCCGCCACCGGAGCAGCGACGGCCCCGGGTGGCAGCTGCCCCGGGCAGCGATCGGCACAAGGGCCACCACGGCGACCGTGGAGGGGTCGCCGTGGTGGTCCTACCCCCAGCTCGTGCCGCCCGTGAACAACGACAGCCGAATCCGCCGGTGTCCTGGCGGCCGAGCCGGCTGTGGACATCGTCGGGAGCGTGTCCTGCAGCCCCGCCAGGATGGCGGACCGGCACTGCAGGACGCTTGCAGTACGCTTGCACGTCAAGATCAGGTGCACGAGGGAGAGGTGACCGGGTGGAGTTCCGCGTCCTCGGCGCCGTCGAGGCGACGGCGGAGGGCGACCCGGTCGATCTCGGTTCCCGCAAGCAGCGCCTGGTCCTCGCCGTCCTGCTGCTCGACGCCGGCCGCCCGGTCACCCTCGACCGGCTCGTGGACCTGCTCTGGCCCGACGATCCCCCGGCCAGCGCGCGCAACACCGTCCAGGCGCTGGTCTCGCGGCTGCGTGCGGTATTCCGCGCCGCGGGCGGTCCCGAACTCGTCACCGAAGGCCACGCATACGTCCTGCGCGCCGACCCGGACACGATCGACGCCCACCGCTTCACCGCCCTCGTCCGCCGGGCCCGCGCGGCCGGCGACGAGGCCGCCGTCGAGCTGTTCGACGAGGCCCTCGCGTTGTGGCGCGGCGACGCCCTGACCGGCGCCGCGACCGCCGACGTCGCCGGCGTGCTGCTCGCCGGGCTGAACGAAGCCCGCTGGAGCGCGTTGGAAGATCGCGTCGACGCGCAGCTGCGGCTCGGCCGCGGCCGAGCCGTGCTCGCCGAACTGACGACGCTGGTCGCCGCGCACCCGTTCCGCCAGCGGTTCGTCGGCCAGCTCATGCTCGCGCTGCACCGCGAGGGCCGGACCGACGCCGCCCTCGCCGCCTTCCGCGGGCTGCGCACCCGGCTCGTCACCGAGCTCGGGCTCGACCCGTCGCCGGAGCTGGACCGGCTCGAGGCCGCGATCCTCGCCGCCGACCCGGCTCTGGACGCCACGCCGGAGCCGCCGCCGGAACCGGTGCGCCCGGCCCAGCTGCCCCACGACGTCCGCGGCTTCACCGGCCGCGCCGCCGAGCTGGCCCGGCTCGACGAACCGGCGGCCCCCGGGCCCGGAGCGGACATCCGCGTGGTCACCGGCACGGCCGGAGTCGGCAAGACCGCGCTCGCCGTCCGCTGGGCGCACCGCGTCCGGGACCGCTTCCCCGACGGCCAGCTCTACCTCGACCTGCGCGGGTTCGACCCGGACCACGAGCCGCTCACCCCGGCCGTCGCGGCCGCGCAGCTGCTGCGGGCGCTCGGTACCGACCCGCGGGCGATCCCGCCGGACGGGGGTGGCCGCACCGCGCTCTGGCGCTCGCTGCTGGCCGACCGGCGGGTCCTGGTCCTGCTCGACAACGCCCGCGACAGCGCTCAGGTGACGCCGCTGCTGCCGCCGTCCGGCACGGTGCTGGTCACCAGCCGGCAGCGGCTCGGCGACCTCATCGCCCGCACCGGCGCGCGGGCGGTGCCGCTGTCCGTGCTGCCGGCCGAGGATTCCCGGCAGCTGCTGGAAACCGTGCTCGGGCCGCCCGCGGTCGCCGCGGAACCGGCCGCGGCGGCGGAGCTCGCCCGGCTGTGCGGGCACCTCCCGCTCGCGCTGCGGCTCGCCGCGGCGAACCTCGGCGCCGGTGAGGTCTCCGGCATCGCCGAGCTGGCCCGGGAACTCGCCGACGGCGATCCACTCGCCGGGCTGAGCGTCGACGGTGCCGAACAAAGCGCCGTCACGACGGCGTTCTCCGTGTCGTACCGGGCCCTGCCCGCGGAGCACCGCCTGCTGTTCCGGCGGCTCGCGCTCGTGCCGGGCCAGACGTTCACCGCGCCGGTGGCCGCGCGGCTCGCCGCGGTCGCCGACGCCCAGGCCGGCCGGCAGCTCAAGGCCCTCGCCGCGGCCAACCTCGTCGAACGGCACCTGCCCGGCCGCTACCGCTTCCACGACCTGCTGCGCAGCTACGCGGGCGGGCGGGTCGCGGCCGACGACACCGCCGCCGACGGGGACGCGGCGCAGCGGCGGCTGTTCGACCACTACCTCGCGACGGCCGACGCCGCGGGACGGCTGCTGATCCCGCACTTCCTCCGGCTGCCCCGGCCCGAACCGGAGCAGCCGTTCGACGGCACCGAAGAGGCACTGGCCTGGCTGGACACGGAGTGGCCGAACCTCGCTGCCGCTGTCGAGCATTCGGCGGCACACGGCCCGCGTGAGTACGCCTGGCACCTGGCCGACGCGCTCCGGGCGTTCTTCCACCACCGCGGCCACCACACCGAGTGGATCGACACGGCCACGACGGCGCTGACCGCCGCCCAGGCCGACGGCGACCGGCAGGCGCAGGCGGCGATGCGGCTGTCCATCGCGCTCGCCGGGGTCAACAGCGGCCGCTACGCCGACGCCCGCGCCCACCTGACGACGGTGCTGGACGACGGGCTGGCGGCGGAGTGGCCGGCCGGCCGCGCCGCGGCGCTCAACAACCTCAGCGCCGTGCTCCAGCGCCTCGGCGACGCGCACGAGGCGATCGCGTGCGGCCTGGAAGCGTTGCGGCTGTGCGAAGAAACCGCCATGCCGGGCATCACGATGGCGCTGGCCAACCTCGGGTTCGCCTGCGGCCAGGTCGGCGACTTCGACGCCGCGCTCGGCCACTTCGGCCGCGCCCTGGACATCGCCGAACGCGACGGCGCGCGGTTCAGCGTGGCCGTGCTGCTGGTCGACCTCGGGCACGTCCACCGCGATCTCGGGAACGCCGTCGCGGCCGAGTTCTACGAGCGGGCCCTGACCGCCAACCGGGAACTCGGCTACCAGTACGGCGAAGCGGCGGCACTGTCCGGCCGCGCGGTCATGGAGGCACGCGCGGGTGACGGCACCCGGGCGCTCGCCGACGCGGCCGCCGGGGTGGAGCTGACCCGCCGCATCGGCGACCGCGGCACCGAGGCGTCGGCGCTGGCCTCACTCGGCGAGACCTGCCTCCGGCTGGACCGCCCGGCGGAAGCCGTCCAGCACTTGACGGCCGCGCTGGACATCGCCCGCGAAACGAGCTTCACGTGGTGCGAAGCCGCGGCGCTGACGGGCCTCGCCGAAGCGGCGCTCGCCGTGGGTGACACCGAAGGGGCGCGCACCCACGGCGAAGCCGCCGTCAAGCTCGCCGCCCAGGCGGGCTACCGCCCACTGGAGACCCGGGCGGCCCGCGTCCTCGAGCCGTCGTGAGTGGTAATTCGGGTTAGAACCCGAATTACCACTCACGACCAGCCGCGGCAGACCCGGATCAGCAGCCGAGGAAGTGGCAGCGGACCACCTTCGGCGTCTCCAGGACCGAGCCCGCCTCGACGTCCCAGGCGAGCCGGACGTACTGGGCGTGCGTCCAGGCCAGCGGGGTCGCCGACGTCGTGGGCGTGCCGGCCGGGAAGCCGGTCTGCCCGGACGGCGCGTTCTCGTCCCACACCTGCTCCGGCATGGTCCCCGCCGAGCTGCTCACGCGGCCGAGGTCACGCAGCCGCCGCGCGGCCGACGCACTGTCGCCGAGGGCCAGTTCGTACTCGCCGCGTTCGCCGGCGAGCAGCGGCCAGAGCCGGCCGAACGTGGTGCGGCTCTCGGCGGGGAACGTGTAGTCCCACGGCGAGCCGTCGGCCTGCTCGCCGTAGCCGTCCTTCGTGTAGCGGTGCCAGAACTGCCCGGTCGGGGTGGTGAACGCGATGTCCTTGTCGGTGACGCGGACGCTGTTGCGGATCACCGGGTCGTCGGCGCGGTAGACGCCGAGCCGGACCAGGTCGAGGAAGCCCGCGTCGGTGACCGCGCGCTGGTCCATCGTCACGCTCGAGTTGCCGAGGTTGTACGTCGTCCCGTTGTTCGCGTTCGCGTCCTTGGTGAGCCGGACGAAGTACGGGTCCTTCGACAGCGGCCCGTTCGTGGTGACCGTCTGCTTCGGCAGGTCGGCCTTCATCTTGTCGGCCGCGGCGAGGTACCGGGCCGCGTCGGCCGCGGCGCCGTTGTGCGAAGCGATGTCCGCGGCGCAGACGAGCCCGGCGATCACCGAGGCGATGGTCGACGGGGACCAGCCGTCCTGCTCCTCCCAGCGCTCCTGCTGGGTGTACGGCGTCGGCTGCCCGTTCGGCCCCCGGTAGCCCAGGATGAAGTCGGCGGCCTTGCGGACGCCGGGCCACAGGTCGTTCCGGCCGAGCTGCTGGGCGAGCACGATCGGGAACGCCGTCTCGTCGAGCTGGATCGACGTCCAGTACGGGACGCCGTCGACCCGGCTGTTCTGCGGCAGGTGCCCGTCGGGCTGCTGCTGCGTGCCGAACATGTACGTCACCGCGCGGTTCGCGGCCCCCGTGTCGCCGCCGGCGGCCAGGCCGGTCGCGATCTGGTAGAGGTCACGCGGCCAGACCAGGTGGTAGGTGCCGGACGGCGACCACTCCGGGTCGTTGTTCCCGAACCGCCACGGCATGCTCGGCGACGCGATGAACGCGCCCGGGTGGTGCTTGTCCTCGCTGGCGGCGAGCGTCAGCATCGACGCCTGGTACAGGTCGCGCTCGGCGCCGGTCTTCAGCGACGACGGCGGCTTGCCGACACTGCGCAGGTACTGCTGCCAGCCGCGGTCGTACGCGCGCGTGATGTCACGGACGCCGCGTCGCTGCGACGCCTGCGCGCTCTTCACCGCGTCGGCGGCCTTCGCGCCCATGCCGAGGGCGAGGGTGACGTGCCGGTTGCCGAGGCCGTCGGCGTTCGTCTGCCCGGTCAGCACGACGTTGCCCTTGGCCGCGGTGTCGTACTCGGCGAGCTTGAAGGTCTTGCTGAGCTGGGTGTTCCCGTCGGACGCGCCCGCGTAGCCGACGCTGGTCTTGGTGAACGCGGGCTTCGCGGTGAGCGCGGCGGCGTTGGTCGCGTCCTGCGCGGTGACGGCGTCACCCGCGCGGGCGGCCGAGTCGTCGGAGCCGTCGTTGGTGAGATCCGGGTCGGCCACCGCATAGAGCTGGTAGGGCCGCCCGGTGAGCGACCGGAAGTCGACGTCCACCAGCACGGTCGTGGCGGCCGGATCGGTGACGTAGGTCTTGCGGAGGCGCCAGCGGTGCTGGTCGTCGGTGATCGTCTGCTCGTAGACCAAGCTGTCGCCGTCGGTCCGCCGCACCTGCTGCGACTTCGCCGAGTAGTCGGTGACGGCGAAGCTCCGGCCGTCCGTGACGACGAAGTTCATCGAGCGGACGCTGGGTGTCGAGAGGTCCGGGTAGTAGACCTCGGACAGCTGTCCGCCCTGGAGGGTGAACCAGACGTTGCTCGACCGGTCGTGGGCGGTCCCGAAGCCGGTCTTGTTCGCGGGCAGCCAGCTGGGATGGGCACCCGGGGCGCCGGGAGCCTCGCCCTGGGCCGCCGCGGTCCCCGGGATCAGGCCGGTGACCAGCAGCCCGGCGAGGGCGCCGAACATGAGTTTTCGCATATCAACCCCACAGAAGATCGCTTCTGCACCGTTACAGAAGCGACTTGGCAGTCTGCCGCCGATCCTTCACCGGCGCATGGTCCGATCCGGTGAACCACTGACCGTCACTGGTCCGGTGAACCGGTTCACGGACAGCGAACGGACTTCCCGCCCAACCCGGCGCAAACTTGTATTACCTGCAACGGTGTAATCGAGGTATCGCCATGGACGACGCGATGGACGCCTATTCGCGCGCGGTCAGCACGGTCGCCAAGACCGTCACGCCGCACGTCGCCGGGGTGCAGCTCGCGCGGGGCAGCGGCTCGGCCGTCGTCTTCGCCGAGGACGGGCACCTGCTCACCAACGCCCACGTCGTCAGCGACCACCGGCGCGGGGTTGCCACCTTCGCCGACGGCAGCGAAGTGCCCTTCGACGTCGTCGGGGCGGACCCGCTGTCCGATCTCGCCGTGCTGCGCGCACGGGGCGAGACGCCGGCCGCCGCCGCGCTCGGGGACGCCGACCGGCTCGTCGTCGGGCAGCTCGTCGTCGCCGTCGGGAACCCGCTCGGCTTTTCCGGGACCGTCACCGCCGGGGTCGTCAGCGCGCTCGGGCGGGCGCTGCCGGTGCGGCAGGGGCGCACCACCCGCGTGATCGAGGACGTCATCCAGACCGACGCCGCGCTCAACCCGGGCAACTCCGGCGGCGCGCTCGCTGACTCCGCGGGCCGGGTCGTCGGCGTCAACACCGCGGTCGCCGGCGTCGGGCTCGGGCTGGCCGTGCCGATCAACGCGACCACCCGGCGGATCATCGACACGCTCGTGGTCGAGGGGCGGGTGCGACGGGCGTACCTCGGCGTCGTCGGCGTGCCCGCGCCGCTGCCGGACGACGTCGCCGAGCGGACCGGGCAGCGCGCGGGGCTGCGGGTGCACGAAGTCGTCTCCGGCGGTCCCGCCGACCGGGCCGGGCTGCGCGCCGGCGACCTCGTGCTCACCGTGGGGCGCACGCGTGTTTCGGACGCGCAAGGCATCCAGCGGCAGCTGTTCGCGGAAGTGATCGGCACCGCACTGCCGATCACCGTGCTGCGCAACGGCGCCATGGTCGACGTCTACGCCACACCGGCAGAGTTGGTCGGGTGACTTGAGTATCGCGCGTCGGCGTGGCATGGTCGGGGCACAACCAAAACACCGCGGGAGCTCGCGCCATGGCGGGCTGAGAGGGTGACTTGCGTTTCGCAGGCGTCACCGACCGCATGAACCTGACCGGGTAATGCCGGCGTAGGGAGTGACCGTCGTTGACGACGCTGGAAAACAATGCTGCCGTAACGGTGACCACCGGGCCGATCACGGGCTCGCACAAGGCGTACCACCAGACGGAATCCGGGCTCCGCGTCCCCGTCCGGCGGATCGATCTCTCCAACGGTGAGCACTTCGACGTTTACGACACTTCGGGCCCGTACACCGATCCCGACGTCGAGATCGATGTCCACTCCGGACTGCACCGGCTGCGGGCCGGCTGGGCCGACGGGCGGGAGCACAACACCCAGATCGGCTGGGCCAAGCAGGGCGTCATCACCCGCGAAATGGAGTACATCGCCGCGCGCGAACGGGTTTCGCCCGAATTCGTGCGGGACGAGGTCGCCCGCGGCCGCGCGGTGATCCCGGCCAACCGGAAGCACCCCGAGACCGAGCCGATGATCATCGGCAAGAACTTCCTGGTGAAGATCAACGCCAACATGGGCAACTCGGCCGTCTGGTCGTCGGTCGAGGAAGAGGTCGACAAGATGGTGTGGGCGACCCGCTGGGGCGCCGACACGATCATGGACCTCTCCACCGGCAAGCGGATCCACGAGACGCGGGAGTGGATCATCCGCAACTCGCCGGTGCCGGTCGGCACCGTGCCGATCTACCAGGCGCTGGAAAAGGTCGACGGGGAACCGGAAAAGCTGTCGTGGGAGGTGTACCGCGACACGATCATCGAGCAGTGCGAGCAGGGTGTCGACTACGTCACCGTGCACGCCGGCGTGCTGCTGCGTTACATCCCGCTGACCGCCCGGCGCGTCACCGGGATCGTCAGCCGCGGCGGGTCGATCATGGCCGCGTGGTGCCTCGCCCACCACAAAGAGTCCTTTTTGTACACGCACTTCGAGGAGCTCTGCGAGATCCTCCGGCAGTACGACGTCACGTTCTCCCTCGGCGACGGCCTGCGGCCCGGCTCGATCGCCGACGCCAACGATCGCGCCCAGTTCGCCGAGCTGGAGACCCTGGGCGAGCTGACGCACCTCGCGCGTTCGCACGACGTCCAGGTGATGATCGAGGGCCCCGGCCACGTGCCGATGCACAAGATCAAGGAGAACGTGGAGCTCGAGGAAAAGCTCTGCGGCGAGGCGCCGTTCTACACCCTCGGTCCACTCGCGACGGACATCGCGCCGGCGTACGACCACATCACCTCGGCCATCGGCGCGGCCCAGATCGGCTGGTACGGCACGGCGATGCTGTGTTACGTGACGCCGAAAGAGCACCTCGGCCTGCCCAACCGCGACGACGTGAAGACCGGCGTCATCACGTACAAGATCGCCGCGCACGCCGCGGACCTGGCCAAGGGGCACAAGTACGCGCAGGAGTGGGACGACGAGCTGTCGAAGGCGCGCTTCGAGTTCCGCTGGAACGACCAGTTCAACCTGTCGCTGGACCCGGACACCGCACGTTCGTTCCACGACGAAACCCTGCCCGCCGAGCCGGCCAAGACCGCGCACTTCTGCTCGATGTGCGGCCCGAAGTTCTGCTCGATGCGGATCACGCAGGACGTCCGCAAGTACGCCGAGGAACACGGTCTGTCCACTGTGGAGGCCATCGAGGCGGGCATGGCGTCGAAGTCGGCCGAGTTCACCGAGTCCGGCGGCAAGGTGTACCTGCCCGTGGTGCAGCCGTGACACCGAGGACCGCCCTCACCATCGCCGGATCGGACTCCGGCGGTGGTGCGGGCATCCAGGCCGATCTGCGGACGTTCTTCGCGCACGGGGTCCACGGGCTGGTCGCCTTGACGGCGGTCACCGTGCAGAATTCGCTGGGCGTGCAGGGTTTCACGGAAATCCCGGCTGACGTGGTCACCGCGCAGATCAAGGCGGTGGCGTCGGACATGGGCGTGAACGCGGCCAAGACAGGCATGCTGGCCACCGCGGAGATCATCCGTTCGGTGGCGAAGACCCTGGACGAGGTCGGGCCGTTCCCCTTCGTGGTCGACCCGGTGGCGGCGTCGATGACGGGCCACGCGCTGCTACGCGAGGACGCCCTGGAGGCGATCCGCACGGAGCTGTTCCCCCGGGCGACGCTGATCACGCCGAACCTGGACGAAGTCCGCCTGCTGACCGGGATTTCGGTCGTGGATGCGGCTTCGCAGCGCGAGGCGGCGGAGGCGTTGCTGACCTTCGGCTCGCAGTGGGTCCTGGTGAAGGGCGGCCACATGCAGGGCACGGCCGACTGCGTCGACCTGCTGTCGGACGGCCGCGAGTACATCACCCTCGGCGGCCCCCGGTACGAGACGGACAACACCCACGGCGGCGGCGACACCTTGGCGTCGGCGATCACGGCGTCGCTCGCGAAGGGCGCTTCGGTGCCGGACGCCGTGGCGGCGGGGAAGAAGTTCATCGAGCGGTGCGTGGCGGAGGGGTACCGGCTGGGCGCGGGCGTGGGCCCGGTCTCCCCGTTCTGGGTGCTCGACACGGGCGCGAACCCGAATCTCGCGTGATCGAAGACGGAACTCGCGTGATCCGAGCCGGAACTCGCGAGTTCCGGCCCCAATCACCCGGTTTCGGGCCTGATCACGCCAGTTTCGGGCCTGATCACGCCAGTTTCGGGTCTGATCACGCCGGTTCCGGCTAGTGGACCGGCTGCAGCTCGCGGCCGTCGTACTCCTCGCGGGCCGAGCGGATGCGGCCGAAGTTCGCCTGGGACCACGCGCTCAGCGCGATCAGGTGCGCGCCCACCTCGGCGCCCATCTCCGTCAGCGCGTACTCCACCGTCGGCGGTGTTGTCGGGTACACCGTGCGGGTCACGAAGCCGTCGCGCTCCAGCTGGCGGAGGTTCTGGGTCAGCATCTTCTGGCTGATTCCGTCCACCGCGCGGCGCAGCTCGCCGAAACGGTGGGGGCCGCGGGCCAGCGCGCCCAGGACCAGGGCCGTCCACTTGTTGGCCAGCAGGTCGAGGACATCGCGGCACGGGCAGTTGCGCAGGTACACATCCCAGGGTCCGCCCTGGTCACAGGTGGTTTCCATCAGGTACCTACTGTACCAACTAGTGCCTTCTGGCGAAAAGTGACCAAGGACCCGACGATGGAGGTGACCCCGAACGAAGGAGAGAAACCGATGCGCATCGTGACCCAGCAGGCCCTCGGCGGACCGGAGGTGCTCCAGGTCACCGAGGCACCGCGCCCCGAACCGGGGCCGACGGAGGTCCTGGTGCGGGTGCACGCCGCCGGGATCAACCCGGTCGACTGGAAGGTGCGGCGCGGCGGCGGCTTCCTCGGCACGCCGCCGTTCACCGTCGGCTGGGACGTCGCCGGCGTCGTCGAAGAGGCCGGCTTCGGCGCGACCGGCGTCCTGGAAGGCGACGAAGTCCTCGGCATGCCGTGGTTCCCGCGGCCGGCCAGTGCCTACGCCGAGTACGTCACCGCGCCCTCGCGGCACTTCGTCCGCAAGCCGGCCGGGCTGTCCTTCGCCGAGGCCGCCGCGCTGCCGCTGGCCGGGCTGACCGCCTGGCAGGGCCTGGTCGACCTGGCGAACGTCCGGAGTGGACAGCGCGTGTTCGTCGACGCCGCCGCGGGCGGGGTGGGGCATCTCGCCGCGCAGATCGCCAAGGCGCGCGGGGCGCACGTGATCGGCACGGCCAGTGCCGGTAAGCACGGCTTCCTGCGCGAGCTCGGCGTCGACGAACCGATCGACTACCACGACGAAAGCGCCACTACGTCCGATGTGGACGTCTACTTCGGACTCGTCGGGGAAGAGAACGACCTGCGCTGGCTGCCCGCCATCAAGCCCGGCGGCCTGCTGATCAGCGTGCCCAGCGCCGTCACGGACCGGGTGGCGCGGAAAGCGGCCGAACGCGATGTGCGGACGAGCAGGATCCTCGTCGAACCGGACCGCGGCGGGCTGACCGGCCTCGTCGAGCTGATCGAAGCCGGTCAGCTGAAGGTCCACGTCGAGCAGACCTTCCCGCTGGAGGACGCCGCCAAGGCACACGAGCTGGGCGAATCGGGCCGGGTGTCCGGCAAGCTCGTGCTGACGCTCTAACCGCGGGCGAGCACCTGGGGCAGCACCGTCGTGAGCCCGGTCCAGTCCGCGGTGACCACCGACGCGTGCTGCTTCGCCAGGTCGGCGACGCGCTGGTTGGCCTGCTCCACCGTCGGGTTGTGGCCGTCGATGGCCGGCGCGACGTTCTGCGCGTCGGTCATCACCACGTAGTAGTGGTTGGCGTCGTACCACCACGGCCCGGTCTGCGTCACCCACGCGTTCGCGTCGCCGTCGAACACGACGAACCACGGCTTGAGGTCGGCGGTGTACTTGTCCCGCGGGTCGCCGCCGGCCGCGCCGTGCACCGTCGGGAAGATGTTCGCGTCGCCGAGCTTGCCGGCGTTCTTCAGGCCGGCCAGGTACCGCGCGTACTCGACGTCGGTCTTCAGCGTGTCGGTCGGGTTCTGTTCCTCGACCGTGCCCGGGATGATCTCGGTGATCACCCGGCCCCGCAACGCGTCCACGGACGGCCAGTTGTCCGCCTTGGCCGCGTCGTCCAGCGTCGCGTAGCCGCCGAGCAGCTCGGCCGGGCGGAAGGCGACGCTGCCGAGGTGCGCGCGGAAGGTGGCGTCCAGCTCGTCCGGGCCCATCCCGGTGTTGTCCGAGAAGCCGGTCTTCATCTCCAGTTTCAAAGTGATCGGTGTGTGCCCGGGGTGGGCGGCCAGCCAGATCCGGATGTCGTCGAGGCAGTACTCGAGGTTCTTGTTCTTGCCGCCCGAGTACAGCTGCGAAGCCGAGGTCGCCGCGACGCAGTTGTTGTTGTTCCCCAGCGGGTTCGAGTGGCTGACCTTCCACTCGTGGGTGAAGAAGTCCGGCCAGACGTCCAGCTCGATCAGCGACGAGCCGGCGTCGAGCGCCTGGGCGAGGTAGCCGTAGGCCGCCGTGTCGTAGGTGTTGTGCACGCCGACCGTGGTGACGTGGGAGAGCTTGGGACTGTCCGCATTCGCGGCCGTCGCCCCGGAGAGCGTGAGCGCCGCCGCGAGAAGAGCCACCGAGAAGAGCTTCATCCAGGCTCCTTCGCCCGTGAACTGGTGAGTAGCCCCCACAATGTGCCACCGTGGTTGACTGTTGATGAAGCAAAAGAGGCTGATTGGCCTAGACCAGAAGTCGGGAAACCACCATGACGACGAGCCTTCCGACCGCGCTGACCATCGCGGGGTCGGACTCCGGCGGCGCCGCCGGGCTGCAGGCGGACCTGCGCACGTTCCTGACCTGCGGCGTGCACGGCCTGGTCGCGGTCACCGCCGTCACCGTGCAGAACACCCTGGGCGTGCACGACCGCGCCGACCTGCCGCCGCACATCGTGGCCGGGCAGATCGAGGCCGTGGCGGCGGACATGGGCGTCGGCGCGGCGAAGACCGGCATGCTGGCCTCGGCCGAGATCATCCACGCCGTCGCCGCCGCGTGCGACAACGCCGAAATCGGCCGCGACGCGAAGATCCCGTTCGTCGTGGACCCGGTGGCGGCCTCGATGCACGGCCACCCGCTGTTCGACGAAGCTGGCCTGCACGCCCTGCGCGACGAACTGCTGCCGCGCGCGACGGTGCTGACCCCGAACCTCGACGAGGTCCGGCTGCTCACCGGGATGACGGTGAAGGACCGCGAGGGCATGCACACCGCGGCGGTGGTGCTGCACCGGATGGGCCCGCGGTACGTCCTGGTCAAGAGCGGCCACCTGCAGGCCGACCCGGAGTGCGTGGACCTGCTGTTCGACGGTTCGACGTTCGTGGAGCTGCCGGGGCCGCGGTACCCGACACCGCACACCCACGGCGCGGGCGACACGATGGCGTCGGCGCTGACCGCGGGCCTGGCGAAGGGCATGTCCGTGGTCGAAGCCGCGCGCTACGGCAAGTGGTTCGTCTCGCACGCCGTCGAGCACGCCTACCCGATGGGCGCGAAGGTCGGCCCGGTCTCGGCCTTCTGGCGGCTGGCTCCCGAGGAGCGCTGAGCGACCGTCCGGTTACCATCCCTGCGTTTACTGTTCCTTGACCGAAACCGGGGGCGGCCTTGACCGGGCGCGAGCGGGTGGCGGCGGTCCTCGAGGGCCGCCGCTTCCAGAACTTCATCATCGCCGTGATCGTCTTCAACGCGGTCACCCTCGGCATGGAGACCTCCACGTCGATCATGGCCGGCTACGGCGGCGTCCTGCACGCGCTGGACCACATCGCGCTGGGCATCTTCGTCGCCGAGCTGCTGGCGAAGTTCTACGCCTACCGCGGCAGCTTCTTCCGCGACAACTGGAACGTCTTCGACCTGCTCGTGGTCGGCATCGCGGTGATCCCGGCGACCGGGCCGTTCGCCGTCCTGCGGTCGCTGCGCGTGCTGCGCGTCCTGCGGCTGATCTCCGTCGTGCCGTCGATGCGCAAGGTCGTCTCGGGGCTGCTGGCCGCGATCCCCGGGATGGCGTCGATCGCCGCGCTGCTCGCCCTGATCATCTTCGTGGCCGGGGTGATGGCGACGAAGCTGTTCGGCACCATCGACCCGGGCGACTTCGGCGACCTCGGGACGTCGCTGTTCACCCTGTTCCAGGTGATGACCGGCGAGGCGTGGCCGGACATCGCGAAGACGATCATGGAGCAGGCGCCGCTGGCCTGGATCTTCTTCGTCGTCTACATCCTGGTGTCCAGCTTCGCGGTGCTGAACCTCTTCATCGCCGTCGTGGTCAGCGGCATGGAGGACGAGCTGCGCCAGGACATCCGCGAGGAAGAGGCCAAGCAGGCCGAAGCGCAGGCCGCCGCGAACCAGGAGATCCTCGACGAGCTCCGCGCCCTGCGCGCGGAGCTGGCCGAACTGCGGCAGGAGAAGGCGGCTTAATCGTCCGCGATCAGGGCCTCGAGCGCCGGCAGCGCCGCCAGCAGCGCTTCCCGGTGGTCCGGCGAGAGCCGGTCGAGCCGCCGGTTGAGCTCCTGGACCCGCGTCGACCGGACGCCGGACACGAGCCGTTCGCCCTCTTCGGTCGCCTTCGCCAGCCAGGCGCGGCGGTCGACCGGGTCGGACTCGCGGCTGACGTAGCCGGCCTCGACCAGGGACGCGATGATCCGCGACATCGTCGCGGCGGCCACGCCCTCCTTGGCCGCGAGGTCACCGAGCCGCAGCTGGCCCGCGTGCACCAGCGTCGCCAGCGCCGAGATGGCGCCGTGGCCCGGCCCCGGCACGCCGGCCTGGCGCAGTGACCGGGACAGCCTGCCCACGGCGAGGTACAACCTGCCCGAGACGTCCTGGACCGATGTGCTCGTCACGGCTGGCTCCTTCTGCCCTCACCCCGCCGCGGGTGCGCCGGAAAGTGCCGTCCACCTTACGGGTTCGCGGTTACGGTCGGTGTTACCAACCCTGGTTCACCGGGGTGGGCTCGACGCCTGCGCCCAGAAGCGCTGCGGCACCCGCCCGGCCTCGCGAGCCAGCCGTCCGGCGACGACGGCCGCCCGCATCGCCGCGGCCATCCGCTCGGGATCGGCCGCCCGGGTGACCGCGGTGGAGAGCAGGACGGCGTCGCAGCCGAGCTCCATGGCGAGGGTCGCGTCCGACGCCGTGCCGATTCCGGCGTCCAGGATCACCGGGACGTTCGCCCGCGAGACGATGAGCTCGATGTTGTGCGGATTCCGGATGCCGAGCCCGGTGCCGATCGGCGCGCCGAGCGGCATCACCGCGGCGCAGCCGGCCTCCTCCAGGCGCAGCGCGAGCACCGGGTCGTCGTTCGTGTAGACGAACACGGTGAACCCGTCGGCGGCCAGCCGTTCGGCGGCGTCGAGGGTCTCGATCGGGTCCGGCAGCAGGGTGCGGTCGTCGGCGTGCACCTCGAGCTTGACCAGGTCGGTTTCCAGCGCCTCGCGCGCGAGCTGCGCGGTGAGCACCGCTTCGGCGGCCGTCCGGCAGCCCGCGGTGTTCGGGAGCAGCTCGATGCCGAGCCTCTTCAGGAGTTCGAGGACGCCGGAGCCGCCTTCGGCGTCGGCGCGGCGCATGGCGACGGTGGTCAGCTCGGTACCGGACGCGACCAGCGCGCGTTCCAGCACCGCGAGGTTGGCCGCGCCGCCGGTGCCGATGATCAGCCGGGACGTCAGCTTGGTCGTGCCGATGACCAGTGGTTCTTCGTCCATTTCAACCTCCCTGGACCGCGGTGAGCACGTCGAGGACCGCCCCCTTGGGCACGGCGGTGACCGCCCAGTCGGCGCGGCGGACGACGACGCCGTCGACCGCGACGGCGATGCCGGGCCGTTGCCCGCCAGTCGCGTCGAGGACGTCGGCGACGGTCGCGCCGTCCGGGAACGCCGTCCACTCGCCGTTGAGCTTGATCTCCATCACACGTGCTCCTTCTGGTGCAGGCGGGCGGGTGAGGCCGCTTCGACGCCTTCCGGCGGCTTCTCACCCTCGAGCCAGGCGACCACGGCGTCCGCGGTCACCGGGGCCATCAGCAGGCCGTTGCGGTGGTGCCCGGTCGCGGCGAAAACACCGCCGTCCAAAGCGCCGAGGTACGGCAGCGCGTCCCGGCTGCCGGCCCGCAGCCCGGCGGCGGTCTCGGTCAGCTCGTACTCGGTGATCGCGGGGAAGACGCGTTCGGCGCCTTCGAGCAGCTCGCGCACGCCGCGGGCGGTGACGGCCCGGTCGAAGCCGGCCTCGTACTGGGTGGCGCCCAGGACGAGCTCCTGGTCACCGCGCGGGACGAGGTAGATCGGCCGGCCCTCGACGACGGCCCGGACGGTGTGCGTGGGCGGCGGCAGGCAGCCGCGGCGGGGCCTGAGCCGGAGGATTTCGCCCTTGAGCGGGCGCACGGCGCCGGCGAGCAGCGGGTGCAGCCGCCCGGTCCAGGCGCCCGCGGCGAGCACGACGGCTTCGGCGTCCGGGAGTTCCTCGACGCGCTCGCGGACGAACCGGACACCGCGTTCGCGGCAGGCGCGGTGGAGGGCGTCGAGCAGTTTCCGGTTGTCCACGGCCAGGTCGCCGGGCACGTATAGTCCACTTCGGACGGATCCGGCGCCGGGTTCGAGCCGCTTGACCTCCCGGCCGGTGAGCCGCTCGGCCGCGCGCCCGGTTCCGTGCAAGTGGTTGGCCAGGATGTCCAGGTAGCCGGCGTCGGCGCTGTCGAAGGCGACGACGAGCGTCCCGTGCCCGGCCAGTCCCGGGTCGAAGCCCTCTTCTTGCAGGTCACGCGCGAACCCCGGCCAGCGCTTCAGCGACTCCTCGCCGAGGCGCAGGACGTCCTCCTCGCCCGGCCACGCCTCGGTGACGGGCGCGAGCATGCCCCCGGCCAGCCAGGACGCGCCACCGCGGGCCGGTTCGGGGTCGTAGAGGGTGACCTGGTGGTTTTTCGCGGCCGCGCGCCAAGCGGCGGCGAGGCCGATCACGCCGCCGCCCACCACTGCCAGGTTCGTCATGGAATCACGCTCCCTGCGCCGGCATGACCCGGATCAGGTTCCACGGTCGGAGCGGCAGCTCCCTCTCAGCCCGTGCCTCGGGCTCCCGTGCGGACACATCCACCTTAACCGGCGAGGTACGGTCGCCGCTATGCCCGCCCTCTCCGGTGACAAGATCCGCGCCCGCCTCGACGCCGCGCGCCTGTACCTGTGCACGGACGCCCGCACGGACCGCGGCGACCTGGCCGCCTTCGCCGACGCGGCCCTCGCGGGCGGCGTCGACATCATCCAGCTGCGCGACAAGACCGGCGCTCTGGAGGCGGCCGGCGAGATCGCGGCGCTGGAGGTGCTGGCGGAGGCGTGCGCCCGCCACGGCGCGTTGCTGTCGGTGAACGACCGGGCCGACGTGGCGCTGGCGGTCGGCGCCGACGTGCTGCACCTCGGCCAGGACGACATCCCGGTGCCGCTGGCCCGCCGCATCTTGGGCGACGACGTCGTGATCGGCCGGTCGACGCACTCGCTCGACCAGGCCCTCGCGGCGGCCGCAGAGCCCGGCGTCGACTACTTCTGCACGGGCCCGTGCTGGCCGACGCCGACGAAACCGGGCCGCCCCGCGCCCGGCCTGCACCTGGTGCGCGGGACGGCGGCCTGGACCCCGGACCGGCCGTGGTTCGCGATCGGCGGCATCGACGGGCCGCGACTCGGCGAGGTCCTCGACGCGGGGGCGTCCCGGATCGTGGTGGTCCGGGCGATCACCGAAGCCGAGGACCCCGAGGCCACGGCGCGGGCCCTGCGAGCCCGCCTGCCCTGAGTCACGGGGTCGGCGTGGCCGCGGCGCCCTTGCTGGTCGGCGGGGTGGCCGTGGTGGCCGGGGCCGAGGTCGACGGCTGCTGGGTCGTCGTGCTCGGGGTGGTCGACGGGGTCTCCGACGACGTCGTCGGCGGGGTCGAGGTGTCCGTCGGGGTCGTGCTCGTCTCCGTCGGGGACACCTGCGTGTCGTTCGTCGAGGCCGGCGGGGTGGTCACCGGGGTCTTGTCCTCGTGGCCGGAACCGCCGGTGAAGATCTTGCCGATGCTCGAGCCCGTTCCCCCGCCGATCTGCGTGCCCGTCGCCGACTCGAAGCCGACGATCGACAGGATCGCCACCGCGAACGCCGCCAGGCTCGTGCCGATGAGCAACGGCCAGCGCAGCTTCCGCAGCCGCGCGGACAGCCGCGAGGGCTCCGCCTCCGGCGGTTTCAGCTGAACCGTGGGCTGGTCGGTGATCGGCACCTCAGGCGTCTCCGCCGGTCCGCGCCGCCGGATGCCCGACGTCGCCAGCTGGCGCGCCTTGAGCGCCGCCTCGCGGGTGCGCTGCAGCGAGCGCAGGTACAGCTCGCTGCCGACCGTCGACACCACGCTCGCCACGCCGGCGCCGACCACCGTGCCCGCCACGCCCAACGTCGAGCCGAGCAGCGCCGCGGTCACCGCCGCCAGCGCCGCCGCCAGCACCTGCGCGATCCGCAGGCCCGACTTCTCTTCCTTTTCCTCCGCTGGGACTTCCGCTGTCGCTGCGTTCTCCTTGCTCATGATCCCGATCTAGGTAGTCCGTGTTCTCCCCTGTCCAACGTCTAAGGCGCGCGAGGCACTCCCCTCGTTGCCACGGCGTGAGGAGGACCACTCCGTCTGTCCACAATAGACACTCCAGATCGAACGTTTTCTTGACATACTCGACACATGGAACTGGTGACGATCTCTGACATCGAGGCCGCCGCGAAGCGCGTCGAAGATGTCGCCGTACGCACGCCCCTGCTGCTCCAGACCTGGGATCCCCGCGGAACCCTGTGGCTCAAACCCGAAAGTCTGCAACCGGTCGGGGCGTTCAAGGTGCGCGGCGCGTTCAACGCGATCGCGGCACTCGACGACGCGGCCCGCGCCCGGGGCGTCATCGCGTACTCGAGCGGCAACCACGCGCAGGCAGTCGCGTACGCGGCGCAGCGGTACGGCGTGCCCGCGGTGATCGTCGTGCCGGACGTGGCACCGCGGATCAAGGTCGAGGCCACCCGCGCGTACGGCGCCGAGGTCATCGAGGTGCCGATCGGCGAACACGAGGGCAAAGCGCGTGAACTGGCCACCGAACGCGGGCTGACCCTCGTGCCGCCCTTCGACCACGCGGCCATCATCGCCGGACAGGGCACAGCCGGGCTCGAGATCGCCGAGGACCTGCCGGACGTCGAGGTCGTGCTCGTCCCGATCAGCGGTGGCGGGCTGGCGGCCGGGGTCGGCACCGCGATCAAGGCCCGGTGCCCGCGGGCGCGCGTGATCGGCGTCGAGCCCGCGCTGGCCGCGGACGTCGCCGACAGCCTCCGGCGGGACGAGCTGGTCCGGTGGCCGCAGGCCGACCGCGCCAGGACGATCGCCGACGGCCTGCGCTCGCAACCGTCCGAACTGACCTTCGCCCATTTGCGGGAAGTCGTCGACCGGATGGTGACGGTCTCCGAGGACGAGATCCGCGAGGCCGTCCGCGTCCTGGCCCGCAAGGCCCGGCTGGTGGCCGAGCCCAGTGGCGCGGTGACGACCGCGGCCTACCTCTTCCACGCCGACGAGCTGCCGGCCGGGAAGACGGTCGTGCTCGTCTCGGGCGGCAACGCCGACCCGGCGCTGTTCGCCGAGATCCTCGCGGGCTAGGAACCGGCGACGGGGGTCCCGCCGCCGCGGATGTGCGTCGGCGGGCCCTCGACGCCGCAGTGGTAGCACTCGCCGAGGTGGGGGCACTCGTCGTCGGGCTTGACCTCGGCCGGCGGCGCCAGGACGCCGTTGTGGATGCCCAGCGCGATCAGGCCGCCCGCGATCGCCAGTGCCGCGCAGATGACCAGCGCCGTCCGCCAGCCCGCCGTCAGCGCGACCGGGTCGGCGTAGGCCTCGCCGGTCAGCCCGGCCGCCGCCGGCAGCACCGCCACCGCCAGCAGGCCGCCCGAGCGGGCGATGGCGTTGTTGACGCCGGACGCCACGCCGGCGTAGCGGTCCGGGGCCGCGGCGAGCACCGTCGCCGTCACCGGGGCCACCACCGTCGCCAGGCCGAGCCCGAACACCACCACCGCGGGCAGCACCGCGCCCAGGTAGGACGCGCCGGGCGCGATGCGCAGCATCAGCAGCATCCCGATGCCGACGACGATCGGGCCGATCACCAGCTGCGTCCGCGGGCCGATGCGCTGGGCGAGCGCGCCGGAGCGGCCGGAGAGCAGCAGCATGATCACCGTCAGCGGCAGCCCGGCCAGCCCGGACGCGGTCGGCGAGTAGCCGAGCGAGACCTGCAGCTGCATGACCAGCAGCATCATCACGCCACCGAGCGCGGCGTAGACCACGAAGGTCAGCGCGTTCGAGAGCGTGAACGTGCGGTCGCGAAACAGCGACGGCGGCACCAGCGGCTCGTGCGAGCGGTGCTGGACGACGACGAACGCGGCCAGCCCGGCGATACCCAGCAACCCGGCGCCGAGCACGAGCGGGTCGCCGATGCCGCGGGCGGGCGCCTCCACCAGCGCGCCGGTGATCCCGGCGAGGCCGAGGGCGCCGAGGGCGGCGGCACTGAAGTCGGGGTGCCCGGTGGCGTCGGGGTCGCGGGATTCCGGGACGAACTTCCGCGCCATCAGCACCACGGCGACCGCGATCGGCACGTTGATCAGGAACGCCAGCCGCCACGACCACACCTGCACCAGGAAGCCGCCGAGCAGCGGCCCGGCGGCGGCCGCGATGCCGCCGAGGCCGGACCAGGCGCCGATCGCGCGGGCGCGGGCGTCGTGCGCGAAGGACGCCTGGAGGATCGCGAGCGAACCCGGCGTCAGGAGAGCACCGCCGATGCCCTGCAGGATCCGGGTCGCGACGAGCATCTCGGTGGACTGCGCCGCCGCGCACAGCCCCGAGGCGACGCCGAACCAGACGACGCCGACGAGGTACATCCGCCGCCGGCCGTACCGGTCGCCGAGCGAACCGGCGACGAGGATGAGTGCCGCGAGCGCCAGCATGTAACCGTCGAGGATCCACTGCAGCCCCGCGACGGAGGCGTTCAGCTCGGCGCCGATGCGGGGCAGGGCGACGTTGACGATGGTGCCGTCGAGCATCGCCATGCCCGACCCGAGGATCGTGGTGGCCAGCAGGCCGCGGGCGGCACCGGTGCCCCACTTGATCCCGGTGTCTTCGGTGGCAGTCACCCGGTCAACTTCACAGTGACCGGGGACCCCCGTCAACCGCGCCGGTCACGGCAGCAGCGTCGTCACGAACTTGTAGCGGTCGCCGCGGTAGACCGAGCGGGCGAACTCGACCGGCTTGCCGTCGGTGGCGAACGAGTGCCGGGTCAGCATCAGCACCGGCATGCCGACGTCCGCGCCGAGCATCTCGGCTTCCTGCGGCCCCGCCAGCGAGGTCTCGATCGTTTCTTCCGCGCGTTCGAGTTCGACGCCGTAGTGCTCGCGTAGAACGGCGTACAACGAACCGCCGGCCGAGACGTGCTTGCGCAGCCCGCGGAAACGGCCGAGCGGAAGGTGCGTCGTCTCCAGCGCCATCGGCTGCGAGTCCGCCAGTCGAAGTCGTCGAAGGCGAAGGATTTTCGCGCCGGTCCGGATTCCCAGCAGCTTCGCGAGGTCGCCCTCGACCGGCAGTTCCTCGACTTCCAACAGTTTCGATGACGGCTTCAGGCCCTGCTTGCGCATGTCTTCGGTGTAGGAGGACAGCTGGAGCCGCTGGGCGAGCTTCGGCTCGGCGGCGAAGGTGCCCTTGCCCTGCACCCGGTGCAGGCGGCCCTCGGCGGTCAGGTCGGCCAGCGCCTGGCGCACGGTGGTGCGGGAGACCGTGAACTCCCCGGCGAGCGCGCGTTCGGTGGGGATCGGCGACCCCGGCGGCAGCACGTCCAAGAGATCGAGGAGGTGCTGTTTCAGCGCCCAGTATTTGGGCTCGCGCTGCCCGCGCATCCCGGCGACGGCTGCCGCCTCGCCCGTGGTGGTGGTCTCCAACATGCCCGGCTCCCTATGTCTTCCCTCATCGCACGCCACGTCCCCGTAAGAAACGTACCCTTTTCCCCAAACGCGCCGCCCCTATAATATTGGTCTAGACCTGACCGACGCCGCCTGAGTCCGGTACATAATGCCGGAGGTGGAGAGGAAAATGATGACCGAACAACGGCCCGGCGCGCACATGGCCGCGGAGATCGCCCAGCAGCCGGACGTCCTGGCCGGACTGGTGGCGCGTCAGGCGGAAATCGCCGAAGTGGCGGAAAAGATCTCACAACACCCGCCGCGGTTCGCTTTGCTCGCGGCGCGTGGATCGAGCGACCACGCAGCGTTGTACGCGAAGTACCTGATCGAGGTACTTCTCGGCCTCCCGGCGGGTTTGGTTTCCCCGTCCACGGCGACCCTGTACGGCGCCCGGCCCGATCTGCGGGACGTGCTCTTCGTCACGGTCAGCCAGAGCGGCGGCTCCCCCGACCTGATCGAAGTCACCGAAACGGCCCGGCGCCAGGGCGCGCTGACGGTGTCGGTCACCAACACGCCGGACTCACCGCTGCGGGCGGCGTCCGAGCTCGGCGTCGACATCGGCGCGGGCGTCGAGAAGGCCGTCGCGGCCACCAAGACGTACTCCGCCACGCTGATGGCGCTGTACCTGCTGATCGACGCGGTGCGCGGCGGCAAGGCGGCCGACGCCGAGAAGATCGGCGAGCTGGCGCAGCAGACCCTCGACGGCGCCGACGAGGGCGTGCAGCGCGCGGTCGACCGGTACCGCTTCGTGAACCGGGTCCTCACCACCGCCCGTGGCTACTCGTACGCGACCGCGCTGGAGGCGTCGCTCAAGCTCGCCGAGACCAGCTACCTCGCAGCCCGCGCGTACAGCGGCGCCGATCTCCTGCACGGCCCGGTCGCGGCGGTCGACGACCAGACCGCGGTCCTCGCGGTGACCAGCGCCGGGCACGGCTCCGACGCGATGCGCGAGGTCATCGACGCCGTCGGCAAGCGCGGCGCGGACGTCGTCGCGGTCGGCTCGGCCTCGGCCGAGACCCCGGCGGCGCTGCGCATCGACGTGCCGCAGACCGTCGAGGAGCTCGCGCCGATCCTGGAGATCCTGCCGATCCAGCGGATCGCCCTCGGCCTGTCGCTGGCCCGCGGCGGCGACCCGGACAGCCCGCGCGGCCTGCTGAAGGTGACCAAGACGAGGTGAGCTTCGCGATCGGCGTCGACGCCGGCGGAACGTCGACCAGGGCCGCACTGGTCGACGCCACCGGCGCGGTGCTGGGCACCGGACGCGGCGAAGGGGCCAACCCGAACGCGCACGCGCCCGAGGTCGCCGCGGGCCGGATCGCCGAGGCGATCACCGAGGCGCTCGGCACCCACGACCCCGGCGCCGTGCGGGCGTGCGTCGTCGGCATGGCCGGGGTCAGCAAGCTGAGCGACCGGGACGTGGCCGCGGTCTTCACCGCGGCGTGGACGCGGATCGGTCTCACCTGTGCCGTCCGGACGGTCGCCGACGCCGAAGTGGCGTACGCGTCGGCCACCTCGGCGCCGGACGGGACGGTCGTCGTCGCCGGAACCGGTTCGATCGTGGGCCGGATCCGGCAGCGGCGGCTCGCCGGCACGACCGGCGGCTACGGCTGGCTGCTCGGCGACGAGGGGTCGGCGTTCTGGCTCGGCCGCGAAGCCGTCCGCTCCACTTTGGAGGCACTGGGCCGCGGGCGGCCGCTCGACGGGCTGCCGTCGGCGGTGCTGGCCGCCGCGCTCGGACTGTCCGCTTTGGACGTCCGCGACGACGCCGGGCGGCTGGCCGCCTCCCGGGCGTTGATCACGGCGGCCAACGCGGAGGCGCCCGTCCGGCTCGCCCGGTTCGCCCCGTTGGTGAGCGCGGCGCACGACGCGGGCGAGCCGGCGGCCCGTGAGATCGTCGCCCGCGCGGCCGGGCACCTCGCCGAGAACGCCCTCGCGGCGCGCGAGCCCGGCGAGTCGACGCCGGTCGTGCTCGTCGGCTCGGTGCTCACCGGGGCGAGCCCGGTCGGCGGGCTCGTGCGCCGCCGTTTGGCCGGTCTCGAGGTGCTGACCAGCTCCGATGGGGTGCTCGGAGCGGCGTGGCTGGCCGCCGTGGACGCCTTCGGCGAGGGCGCACCGCGCCCCCTGGCGTAAGGATCTCGAGCAAAACGCGGCGCAAAGCCGCGAAAACGTCGACTGAACCGGGTAGTCCGGGTACCGTAGGCAGTGGCCCCCGGACCCTCCCCCCTCGCCGGGGGCCGCCTTATGCCCCGGGTACGTCGTCCGAGCGGGTTTCCGGCGCCAGGCGCAGGCCGGGGTGCTCCGGCGGCAACGCCCGGTAGAGCACCCAGCCACTGACCGCGACGGTGAGCGCGACGAGCGGCCACGACAGCACCGTGCGGGCCACGCCGAGCGCGAGCACCTGGCCGGCCCACCACAGCAGGCCGTAGACGACCACGCGCAGCGTGTACTGGAGCACCCACACCCAGCTGGCCCGTGAGTAGGCCCTGAGCAGCACGGCGTCCCGGCGCCAGCGCGTCTTCTGGCCCAGCAGCAGGCCGACGACGACGCCGAGCAGCGGCCACCGCACGACGATGCTGGCCGCCCACAGCAGGGCGCTGGCCACATTGGACATCAGCTGCAGCAGGAAGAAGTCCTGCGCCCGGCCGGTGTGCAGGGCGATCAGCGCGGCCGCGACGACGGCGGCCAGGCTGACGACCAGCGCGCGGACCTTGCCACCGCCGGCGATCCGGACGATCCCGACCACGATGGCGACCACGACGGCGGCACCGGCGCCCCAGGCGACGGACTGGCCGGCGGCGAGCCAGCCGGCGACGAAGCCGACGGGCGGGATGCTGGCGTCCAGCGCGCCCCGGCGGCCACCGAGGATCTGCGCGAGCGATTCACGGGGTTCTCCGGCCACGTGTCCAGCCTGCCGGATCGCGTCCGGGAGGCCCCGGGCAGGGAGATTTTCGCCACATCGGGTGCCGGGTTTGCTGCCGGGTGTGCTGTTTCACGGCATGCCGAAGGTGAAGACTACGTAATAGAGAGGCGCAGAAGGCCGACAAGATAAGACACTGTTACCGCAGGCTGAACGCCCGGGGGATGGAGCGGGTTTGCGGCCGATGGTTAGTTGAGGTGTACAACTACATGTCGGGGTGTGTCGGTCGCAGGATGGGAAGGGGACCCAACGTGTACGGATTCGACAGCTACGTAGCCCTCGGTGACAGCTTCACCGAGGGGCTCAACGACGGCCTGCCGGACGGCTCCTTCCGGGGGTGGGCCGACCGGCTCGCGGAGGTGCTGGCGGCCGGCCGCAGCGACTTCCGCTACGCCAACCTGGCCCTGCGGGGCAAGATGCTCGACGAAATCCTGGACGAGCAGCTGCCGATCGCGTTGGAGCTGAAGCCCGACCTGGTCACGCTGTGTGCCGGCGGCAACGACATCATCGTGCCGGGCGCGGACGTGGACGCGGTGACCGAGCGCCTGGAGGAGGGCGTCGCGAAGCTGCGCGAAGCGGGCATCCCGGTGCTGATGTTCAACGGCCCGGACACGAAGGTCCTGTCGGTGATGTCGGTGCTGCGCGGCAAGGTGGCGATCTACAACACGAACCTGTGGGCGATCGCGGAGCGCCACGGAGCCCGCATGGTCGACCTGTGGACGATGGGGCCGCTGCACGACCGCCGCGCCTGGAGCGACGACCGGCTCCACTTCTCCCCGGAAGCCCACCGCCGGATCGCGTTGAAGGCGGCGGAGGTGCTGGGGATCCCGGTGGAGGCGGACTGGCGCGAGCCGTGGCCGCTGGTGGAGACGCCCGACCGCTGGATCGACTCGCGGCGGTCGGACATCACGTGGACGAAGGTCCACCTGCTGCCCTGGATCCGGCGGCAGCTGCGGGGCGAGTCCATGGGGGACGGGTTGTCGCCGAAGAGGCCGAAGCTGGCACCGCTGGTCCCGCTGGAGGTGCTCGAGGTGCCGGGCGACGCCCGGCAGCAGCAGGCCAGCTGATCTTCGCTGTGCCGGGAGGGGCTTTCGGCGCGGCTGAGGGGTCGGTTGCGCTGAAAGGTCCCTTTGGACGCTCGGCTTGACGCTTGGTGCTTGACGCTTGGTGCCGGGCTCGGCGAGGAGGCGCTGCCGGGCTTCGGTGAAGTCGCCGACCCACGCCGCCCGGCTCCCGGCTCCCGGCTCCCGGCTCCCGGCTCCCGGCTCCCGGCTCCCGGCTCCCGGCTCCCGGCTCCCGGCTCCCGGCTCCCGGCTCCCG
>NZ_JBSGAI010000021.1:0-175522 GCF_053600695.1 Amycolatopsis sp. NPDC005003
AGTGGTAATTAGGGTTAGAACCCTAATTACCACTCACGACCGCCGCGGCAGACTCGGTGGTCAGGTGCGCTGGTAGACGGTGACGTCGTCGATGTCCGCCTTCGAGCGGTCCTTCAGGAAGATCACGCACAGGATCGTGACCACCGCCGCCAGGACGATGTAGCCGGAGATCGCGTACGGCGTCCCGGTCGTGTGCAGCAGCCACGTCGCCAGCAGCGGCGCCGGGCCGCCCGCGAACACCGACGCCAGCTGGTAGCCCAGCCCCGCGCCGCCGTACCGCAGGTGCGTCGGGAAGCTCTCCCCGATCAGGGCCGCCTGTGGTCCGTACTGGAGTGCGTGCGGGACGAACGACACCACGACCGCGACGAACACCAGCGCGTGGCTGCCGTGCGCCAGGATCGTGAAGTACGGGAAGGCGATCAGCCCGGTCAGCACCGCCCCGCACAGGTAGACCCGCTTGCGGCCGAAGGTGTCCGAGAGCGCCGAGAACAGCGGGATCAGCGCCAGCTCGCACGCCGCCCCGACCAGGACCGCGTTGAGCACGAACGTCTTGCTGAATTCGTGCCGCGACACGACGTAGATCAGCACGTAGCTGGTGAACAGGTAGAACGGCATCTGTTCGCTGAACCGGACACCCGCCGAGAGCAGGATCTCCCGCCAGTGGTGCCGGATCGCGTCGAGCACCGGGGTGCGGGCGGTCTGCCGGTTCTCGACGAGCTTGGCGAACATCGGCGTCTCGAGGATCTTCAACCGGATCACCAGGCCGACCCCGACGAGCACCAGGCTGAGCAGGAACGGGATCCGCCAGCCCCAGGAGTCGAACGCGTCGGGGGAGAGCGTCGCCGACAGCAGCGTCATCCCGCCGGTGCCCAGCACCAGCCCGACCGGGACGCCGATCTGCGCGAAACTGCCGAGCAGCCCGCGTTTGCGCTGGTTGCCCCACTCCATGGCGAGCAGCACCGAGCCGCTCCACTCGCCGCCGATGGCGATGCCCTGCACCAGCCGCAGCAGCACCAGGACCAGCGGCGCGGCGAACCCGATCGCCGACGTCCCGGGCAGCATCCCGACGATGCCGGAGGAAATGCCCATCAGCAGCAGCGTGACGATCAGCGTCGCCTTCCGCCCGATCCGGTCGCCCCAGTGCCCGAAGATGGCGGCCCCGACCGGCCGCGCGGCGAACCCGACCGCGTAGGTGGCGAACGACTGCATGGCGCCGGCGTAGGCGCTCGAGGCGGGGAAGAACAGGTGCGGGAAGACCAAGGCCGCCGCGGTGTTGTAGAGGAAGAAGTCGTACCACTCGATGGTCGTGCCGACGGCGCTCGCCAGCGCGGCCCGCCGTACCTGAATTCTGCTGTCCGCCGTCACCCGCTGAGTGACGCTGTTGTCTCCCAGAACCATCTCGCAACACCTCCGGTGACCGATGTCACACAACAGTGTGACGCCCGTCGACGCTTTCGGCGATCGATGACCGGTTTCTCGTCCAGTCGGTGACCGGGCACCGGCCGGCGCCACGCGGGCGGCGCCGGCCGGTCGGCACGCGGTCGGGTGCGACGATCAGGTGGCGATGGTGGCCACCGCCTCGACACCGTAGGTGCGTGCGTAGCCGTTCTCGGTGCCCACCAGCAGGTCCACGACCTCGAAGTAGCGGTCCCAGAACGGGGTTTCGCGCAGCGCGTCGATCAGCAGCCGGTAGGCGTCGTGGTCTTCGGCCTCCCAGACCCAGACGTCGGTGACCCGCGCCGAGTAGAACTCCGTGTCGTAGAAGCGCGAGCGGACGCCGTGGGTGCGCGCTTCGATCACCGGGACGATCTCGGTCTTGAAGGCGTGGATCCGCTCGGGCACGGGCAGCGCCAGCCACTCGGGCGTGGTCTTGACCAGCATGAACGCGGTGACGGTGGACTCAGCGGACATCGGCGGCCTCCGGGGCGGCGAGAACGGCGGGCTTGAGGGTCTCCGCGCACCACTGCGCGAACTCGGTACCGACCGGCGCCGAGCGAGCGAGTCCGGCGTCCAAGCCCTCGTCCTTGGCGCGCTTCATGGCGACCATGGCCTCGACGAATGCCGCGTCGAGGCCGTAGCCGAGCAGTTCTGCCCGCAGCTCGGCGAGCGGCTGGCGCCGGTAGCGGACCGGCCGGCCCAGCTCCTCGGTCATGATGCGGGCCAGGTCGTCCGGTGACAGGTCCTGCGGGCCGAGCACCGGAACGCTGTCGACGCCGGTCCAGGACCGGTCCAGCAGCAGTCCGGCCGCGGCCGCGGCGATGTCGGCGACGGCCACCAGCGGCGCCCGGCGGTCCGCGGCGACGGTGTCGGTGAAGACGCCGTCGCGCCGGATCGAGCCGGCCTCTTCCAGGAGATTCTCGAAGAACGACGGGCAGGCCAGCGCGCGGTAGGCGACGCCGGATCCGGCGATCAGGTCGTCGACGGCCAGCGTGGCGGTCACCAGCCCGGCCCGGCCGGCGTGCGGGGTACCGCGGCCGAGGGCCGAGACACCGACGACGTGGCCGACGCCGTGTTCGGCGAACGCCCGCGCGGCCGGGCGGGTGAATCCGAGGTAGGCCTGTTCGGGTGGGACCGAGCCGTCCGGCGGCACCAGCCAGAACACGGCGTCGGCCCCGGCGAAGGCGCGCTCGACGGTCGCGGCGTCGCCGTGGGAGCCGACGACCACCTCGACCCGGTCGCGCACGGGCCCGGGGAGCCGGTCCGGGTCGCGGACCACGACCCGGAGCTCTTCGCCGCGGGCGGGCGCCGCTTCGAGCAGCAAGGAGAGCAGGCGCCCGCCGATCTGGCCGGTGGGCGCGGTGATGACGATCATGGAACCTCGCGGTCTGTGTCGGATGCGGAATGACCCCTCGATCGTGCGGACCAGCACCGCATTGCCACAATGGGAACTTCAGCAAGCAATCATTGCCGGAAACGGAACAACGCTGGTGAGCGACCCACTGCCGAACCTCGACGCCAATCTCGCCGTCGCCCTCGACGCCCTGCTCACCGAGCAAAGCGTCACCCGGGCCGCCGAACGGCTGCGCACGTCACCCGCCGCGATGAGCCGCACTCTGGCCCGGCTGCGCCGGGTGCTCCAGGACCCGCTGCTGGTGCGGGCGGGTCAGGCGATGGTGCCGACGCCCCGCGCCGAGGCGCTGCGGGACGAAGCAGCCGCGGTGGTGCGCGGGCTGGCCGCGCTGCTGACCCCGGGTGGCGGGATCGACCCCGCCGCCCTGCGGCGCACCTTCACCGTCCAGGCCGCCGATGTGGTCGGCGTCGCGGTGGTGCCGGGGCTGCTCGAGCTGGCCCGGCGCGAGGCTCCGGGCGTCTCGCTGCGGGTGCTGGCCGAGGAGTGGGAGGCCGGTCCCGCCCTGCGCGACGGCCGGATCGACCTGGAGCTCGGCAACATCGGCCACGCCGATCCGGAAACCCGGGTGGAAGACCTGGTCACCCTGCGGATGGCGGCCGGCGTCCGCGCCGGGCACCCGCTCACCGACGGCGCACTGACACCCGCCAGGCTGGCCGCGGCGGAGCACGTGGCGGTCAGCCGTCGCGGCCGCTTCGCCGGCCCGCTGGACACCGCCTTGGCCGAACACGGGCTCACCCGCCGGGTCGGCGCCGTGCTGCCCGGGCACCTGGCGGCGATGGCGCTGGCCGCCGCCGGGGACGTGGTCTGCCTGGTCCCGGCCGCCCTGCCTGGTGCGCCTCCGTCGCCCCTCGCCGACGTGGCGCACGCACTGGGACTGCGCCTGCTGGACATCCCGCTGCCGCTGCCACCCCTGAAGATCGGCATGGCCTGGCACCCGCGGCACGCCGCCGATGGCGGCCACCAGTGGCTGCGCGACGCCGTGCGCCGGGTCCTGCGACCCCCACACAAACTTGCCGACTGAGCAAGTTTGCAGATTCGGCAGTTTTCGGTACGGTGGCTTCATGGACACCGACCGCGCCGGCCTTCGTGATCGCAAGAAGCAGCAAACGCGCATCGCGCTGAGCTGGGCGGCGATCCGGCTGACGGTCGAACGCGGCTTCGACAACGTCCGGATCGAAGACATCGCCGCCGAGGCCGGGGTGTCCACCCGGACCTTCAGCAACTACTTCGGCAGCAAGGGCGAGGCGATCGTCGCCCGGCACCACGACCGGGCCCGTGCCATCGCCGCCGAGCTGCGGAAACGGCCGGCCGGCGAACCGATCTGGGACGCCATCACCGGCGCCGCGCTCGACGGGTTCGCGCTCGGGGAACCCGTGCCCGACGGCAAGCCCGCCGACCGGAGCTGGGTCGAAGGGCTGCGGCTGATGGTCGCCGAACCCACCCTGCAGGGCGAGTTCCAGAAGGCCGGCGCGGCCGCCGAAGCCGAGTTCGCGCTCGCCGTCGCCGAGCGCACCGGCACCGACGCCACCCGGGACGTCTACCCGCGGCTCGTCGCGGGGGTCGTCGGCGCCGCACTCAACGTCGTCACCCAGCAGTGGCTCGTCGCCGAGCCGCGGCCGTCCCTCGAAGACGTCCTGCGGGACGTCTTCGGCCGGCTCGCCGCCGGCCTGCCCGAACCCCGCTAGACCAACCCGTCCGAAGAGCGCCCGCACACCGGGCTGCTTCGCCCTGCCAAAAAAAAGGGGAATTCCGCCATGGAAGACGTCGTCATCGCCGGAGCCGGTCCGAACGGCCTCATGCTCGCCTGCGAACTCGCCCTCGCCGGCGTCCGCCCGGTGGTGCTGGAACGGCTGCCCGAGCCCACCACCGAAAACCGCGCGAACGGCCTCGTCGGCCAGGTCGTCCGCCTCCTCGACCGGCGCGGCCTGCACGAGCGCCTCGCCGGTCCGATCGGCCCGCCCACACCGGCGTTCGTCTTCGGCGCGATGCGCCTGGACCTCACCCTCGCCGAGCACAACCCGCTGAACATCCTCGGCGTTCCGCAGCGCCGCGTCGAAGCGATGTTGAACGAACGTGCCGCCGAACTCGGCGTCGAAGTCCGCCGCGGCCACGAACTCACCGGCCTCGCCCAGGACGCCGACGCGGTCACCCTCGAGGTCACCGGGCCCGACGGCCCGTACCGGCTGCGGACCCGGTACCACGTCGGCGCCGACGGCGGCCGCAGCGTCACCCGCAAGCTCGCCGGCATCGGCTTCCCCGGCGTCACCGAAGACCGCACGCTCTCCCACACCGTGCACGCCACCGTGCCCGCGGGGTTCGCCGACCCGGAATCGGGCGGCCTGCGCATCCCCGGCCACGGTGTCGTCCCGCCGTTCTTCCACTACCGCACCGAAACCGGGCTGTTCGTCTACGCGCCGTTCCCGACCGGCGCCCTGATCAGCACCATGGAGTGGACCGACGACGAAGAACCGGCCGACGAGCCGCCGATGACCCTCGGCGACCTGCGTGCGAGCGTCCGCCGCGTCCTCGGCTTCGACCTGCCCCTCGGCGAGCCCGAGGGCGACGGGCCGCACCTGCTGCGGCGGCTGCGCGGGCGCAACACCCGGCTGGCCGACAAGTTCCGCGAAGGACGGGTCCTGCTGGTCGGCGACGCCGCCCACGTCCACTCGGCGATCGGCGGCCCCGGGCTGAACCTCGGCCTGCAGGACGCCGCCGGCCTCGGCTGGAAGCTCGCCGCCACCGTGCGCGGCTGGGCGCCGCCGGGCCTGCTCGACAGCTACGAGAGCGAACGCCGCCCGGTCGCCGAGCGCGTCGTCATGCATACCCAGGCCCAGTCCGCGCTGATCAGCCCGGGCAGCGACGTCACCGCGCTGCGCGAGCTGTTCGGCGAACTCCTGCGGCTCCCGGCCACCGTGCAGCACCTCGCCGACCTGATGTCCGGCGCCGACGTCCGGTACGAGCCGGGCACCGACCACCCGCTCGACGGCCGCTGGGCGCCGGACCTCGTGCTCGCCGACGGCACCCGGCTCGCCGAGCTGACCACCACGGCCCGGCCCCTGCTGCTGGACTTCACCGGCTCGCTCGGAGACGAACTGCGCGGCTGGACCGACCGGGTGGACCTCGTCGCCGGTCACGCGGAAGGTGCCGCGACCGCGCTGCTCGTCCGGCCCGACGGGTACGTCGCCTGGGCGACCGGTTCGGCGGAGCCGGACGACACCGAGCGCAAGACCCTGCGCGCGGCCCTGGAGCGGTGGTTCGGTCACCCCCTTGACGCGTAGGAAATCTCCTACGTATTGTCGCCGGCATGACGATCACCCACGTGCAGTTCCTGACCCTGCCGGTCGCCGATCACGCCCGCGCGCGGGACTTCTACGTCGGCAAGCTCGGGTTCGAAGCGCTCGTCGACCGTCGCACGCCCGGAGGCGGCCGGTTCGTGATGGTCGCGCCGAAGGGCGCGAAGACCGGGGTGGTGCTCACCGACCAGCCGGTCACCGGGATCGAGCCGGGGCCGCGGCACTTCCAGCTGCAGACCACCGACGTCGACGCCGATGTCGCCGCACTGCGGGCGGCCGGGGTCGACGTCGCCGATCCGCAGCCACAGCCGTGGGGCCGGGCGACGTCGTTCAAGGACGTCGACGGCCACACCGTCGGCCTGCTCGAGCCGTCGGACTTCGGCGCCGTGCCGCGCTGATGCCGGTCAACGACGACGTCTTCGCCGCGCTCGCCAGCCCGGCGCGGCGCGAAGTGCTGCGGTTGCTGCTCGACGGCCCGATGGCCGCCGGCTCGATCGCGCAGCGGTTCGAGATGGCCCGGCCCAGCCTTTCGGAGCACCTGCGGGTGCTGCGCGAGGCGGGCCTGGTCACCGAGCAGCGCCAGGGCCGCCACCGCGTCTACCGCCTCGACCCGGCGCCGCTGGAACAGGTCGCGGACTGGCTGACCCCGTACGAGCGCTTCTGGCGCACCAAGCTCGCCAACCTGCGTGACCTGCTGGACGAAGAGGAAGACCTGTGACCGACGACGACCCGAGGGCGATCCACGTCGACCAGTTCCTCGCCCACCCGGCCCGCAAGGTGTGGCGCGCGCTGACCGAACCGGACCTGCTGGAACGCTGGCTCGACATGCCCAACGACATCAAACCCGTGGTGGGGCACCGGTTCGAGCTGCTGGCCGAGCCGGTGCCCGCGGCCGGGTTCGCCGGCGGCCCGGTGGCCTGCGAAGTCCTCGAAGTCGAGCCCGAGCGCAAGCTCAGCATCCGCTGGGGTCCGCAGTGGACGGTGACCTGGCGGCTCGAGCCGGAAGGCACCGGCACCCGGCTGTTCCTCAGCCACGAGGGATTCGACCCGGACGACGAGTTCCAGCGCGTCGCCCGCCGGATCATGGGCGGCGGCTGGCGCTCCCACGTGCCGCGGGCGCTGGCCCGGCTGCTGGACTCGCTGCCGGGCCAGCGCCCGTTACGATCGGATGGTGACCCCCGCCGCCGCTGATCCGCACCTGCCGAAACCGCTGCGCGCCGACGCCCGGCGCAACCGGGCGCGCGTGCTGGAGGCGGCCGAGAGCGTGTTCGCGGCCAAGGGCACCGGCGCGCCGACCGAGGAGGTCGCCCGGGCCGCCGGCGTCGGCATCGGCACGGTGTTCCGGCACTTCCCGACGAAGGAGGCATTGCTCGAAGCGGTGCTCTTCGCGCGGCTGAGCCGGTTCGTCGAAGAGGCCGAGACGGCCGTGGCCGCGGAGTCCGCCGACCCGGGCCACGCGTTCTTCACCTTCCTGGGCAGCTGGGTGGAGATGTCCAGCGCGAAGAACGCCTACTTCGAGGCGCTCACCGCGGCCGGGGTCACGGTGCCGGTGGCGAAGTCCGAAACCGGCGCGCGGCTGCTGGGGGCCCTCGGCGTGCTGCTTTCGCGCGCGCAGCAGGCCGGCGCGGTCCGGGACGACCTCGCCGTCGGCGAGCTGATCCCGGTGATCATCGGGGTCGCGCGGGCCGCCGAGTACGCCGGCCCGGACGCGAGCCTGCGCGACCGGGCGGTGGAAATCCTCTTCGACGGCCTGCGCCCGTCAGCGGGGGACCGGCGCTGAGTCCACCGGCGCGAGCGCCGGGCGCTTAGCGGTGAGCGTGTCGCCGGAGGACTCGCCCTTGAGCCGGCGCCGCACCCACGGCAGCGCGTGCTCCTGAGCCCACTTGAGGTTCTGGCTGCGGCGCGCGGCCGGGCTCAGCACCGCGCGCGGCGCCGGCTCCGGCCTGACCAGCGGGTGCGCCACGTCGAGCACCCGCAGCACCTCGATGGCGACCTCGGTGTGCCCGAGCTCGTTGAGGTGCAGGCGGTCCGGCGCCCAGAAGCGGCGGTCGCACAGCTGCCGCATCGACCACAGGTCCACCAGCAGCGTGTCGTGGCGGGCCGCGATACCGCGCACGAGCTCGTTGTAGATGGCCACCCGGCCGCGGATCGTGCGGAACAGCGGGTCCTCGACGCCGTCGACCCCGGTGAACAGGATGAGGCGGGCGCCGGTCGCCCGGATCCGGGCGACGGCCGTTTCGTAGTCGGCGAGCAGCGCGTCGATGTCGACCTTGGGCCGCATGAGGTCGTTGCCGCCGGCGTAGAGGGTGACGAGGTCGGGTTCCATGGCCAGCGCCGGCTCGAGCTGTTCACCGAGGACCTGCGGCAGCAGCTTGCCGCGGATGGCGAGGTTGGCGTACCGGAAGTCCGGTTCCCGCGCGGCGAGCTGTTCGGCAACGCGATCGGCCCAGCCCCGCACGCCGTTGGGGGCGGCGGGATCGTCGTCGCCGACGCCTTCGGTGAACGAGTCCCCCAGTGTCACTAAGCGCTTGCTCATGTGTCCAGTGTAGGCAGGCCCCGGAGGAAAATTCCGGAGGCCTGTCGGATCGGGGCGGGGGTGTTCGTAGCAGGGGTGAACCGCCACCGATTCCCGGCAAGGAGACACCATGACCGCCACCTACACCTTCGACGTCTTCGCCACGCTCGACGGCTTCGCCAACCACGACGGCGACTGGGGTGGCTACTGGGGCAAGCAGGGCCCGGAGCTGCTCGCCCACCGCGCCGCCGCCTACCGCGACCCGCTGCGCATGGTGCTGGGCGCCAAGACCTACACCTCGAACGCGCCCTTCCTGCGCGCCGGCTTCGACCGCAGCGGCTTCGACGAGTGGATCACGCGCATGTTCGCCGCCCCGGTGACCGTGCTTTCGAGCCGGCTGACCGAGCCGCTCGACTGGCCGGGCACGACCATCGAGCCCGGCGACCCCGTCGAGGTGGTCCGCCGGCTCAAGGCCGGCTCCGACGTGCCGCTGCGCTCGCACGGAAGCCTGACCCTCAACCGCGCGCTGCTCGACGCCGGCCTGGTCGACACCATCGAGGTGACGGTCTTCCCGGTGCTCTCCGGCAGCACCGGCGTCGACCGGGTCTTCGACGGCGTACCCGACTTCGACCTCGAACTGCTCGAGGCCCGGACCTTCGACGGCCACACGCAGGTGCTGACCTACCGGCCCACCCGGCACGGTTGAGCCGATTCCGCCGGCCGCAAAATCGGTGGCCCACCGCACCCCGGGCCGGTACCACGGGGAGGTGACCTCCTACGACGCCATCGCCGACTGGTACGAAACGACGCTCGTCCCCGGCTGGCGGGAGGATCCGCTGGAGTTCGGGCCGCTGCTGCGGGACCTCCTCGGGCCGGGCACGGGACCGTGCCTCGAACTGGGCTGCGGCACCGGCGCCCACGCCGGGCGGATCCGGCAGCTCGGCCGCATCCCGCTCGGTGTCGACGTCTCCGCCGGGATGCTGCGGCACGCGGCGGCGCGCTTGCCGGTCGTGCGCGGTGATGCCACCGCGCTGCCGATCGCCACCGGCGCGCTGCCCGCCGTCGTCGCGATCATGGTCCACACCGACATGCCCGCCTACCCGGCCGTGCTGCGTGAAGCGGCCCGGGTGCTCGCGCCCGGCGGCGTGTTCGTGCACGTCGGCGTGCACCCGTGTTTCTGCGGCGGGTTCGCCGACCGCACCGACGGCCGCGCCGTCGTCATCCGGCCCGGCTACCGCGAGCCCGGCTGGACCATGGAGTCGTGGACCGATCAGGGGCTGCGGGACAAGGTCGGCGCGACGCACCGGCCGCTGCCCGCGCTGCTGGGCGCGGTCCTCGAGGCGGGTCTGGTGTTCGAGCGGTTCGCCGAAGGCGGCGCGCCCACGCCGACGGTGTTCGCTTGGCGGGCGCGAAAGCCGTCGGCCGAAAGCACTAACCGCTGACCGGTTTGCCGGGCTCGCTATTCTCCCGCGATGACTGGGGAAGTCCGAATCGGTGATCAAGTCCGCGCGGCGGCCGTCCGCACGCTGGAGATGGCGTTGCGCGAGGGCCGGCTCGATCTGGCCGAGTACGAACGGCGGCTGGTGGTCGTCCAGGCCGCCAAGGTCCGGAAGGATCTCAGGCCGGCCGTGGCCGATCTGCCCGACGGTTCCGGCCGGACCGGACCGGGCCTGCGGATCACCGCCGCGGACCGGGAACGAGCGCTGGCCCAGCTGGCCGGCGCCCTGACCGACGGTCGCCTGGAGACACGCGCCTACGCCGATGCCGAGCAGCTGCTGAACCGCGCTGTCACGTACTCGGACCTCGACGCGGTCGTCGGCAACCTGGACGCCAAGGCGAGTCACACCGAGCGCGACCAGGCCATCGCCCGCATCGAGGCCGCGGTCGCCGGCGGACTGCTGGACCCGGCCGAGCAACACGACCGCGTGGCCGCGGTCCGGCGGGCGACCACCGACGCGCAGCTGGCCGCGCTGGTGGCCGACCTGCCCGCCGGTGCGGGTTCGGCCCGGTCACCGCGAGCCTCGAACGCCGACCGGGAAGCCGTGGTCGCGCACCTGCACGACGCCGTCGAGGCGGGGGTACTGGACCTGCCGGAGTTCGACGAGCGGGTGCGCGCGGTGTACGCGGCGCGGTTGCGTGACGAGCTGACGAGGCTGGTGGCGGACTTGCCCGGACCGGCCCCGGAACCGCCTCCGCTGACCGCGCTGCCGCCGGCGCCGCCGGTCGACCTGCCCGCACGGAAGCCGCCGTCGTTCGAGACTGCGATGGCCACGGCCAAGATCGCGGCCTTCGGCTGGTTCGTCATGATCGGCTTGGTGATCGTCTTCGGGATAGCGGGGCTGACCGCGCTCGCCATCGTGTTCGGAGCGGTGTCGGCGATCGCGTTCGTCGGAATCCTGGTGTGGGCCAAGCGCACCACCACGGCGGCCATCGCCGCGGAAAGCGCGGCCAATGCCGACATCCGGTTCCCGCCGCTGCCCGCCGAACCGCAGTGGGTCGACGTGGACCCGGCCGAATGGCGGCCGCGGGAGCGGGCTCTCGGCGAGCACAAGGGCGGCCTGGCGTCGATCGCGACCCTGGTCCTGCCCGACGGCACCCCGGTGGCGATCACCGGCGGCCGGGACAACACGGCCCGGGCGTGGAACCTGACCGACGACTCGCTGCGGCACACCCTTGCCGGCCACACCCACGACGTGGTCGGCATCGCGGCGATGGTGCTGCCCGACGGTGTCCCGGTCGCGGTGACCGTCAGCACGGACCGCACCGCGCGCGTGTGGGATCTCCGCGACGGGTCGCAGCGCGGCGCACCGGTGAAGCTGCGGTACGAGCCGACGGGGGTGGCGTGCCTGTCGCTGCCCGACGGCACCCCGGTCGCGGTCGTCCACAACCCGTACAAAGCGATCCAGCTCTGCGACCTGCGGGACAACCGGATCCTCCGGAAGATCGACCCCGACGAGATCGACCCCGACGCCCATGACGGCCTCGTCAACGGGGTCTTCCCCGCGGTGCTGCCCGACGGCACCCCGGCCGTGCTGGCCACCGACTGGGAAGGTCCGATCACGGCGTTGGACCTGACGAACGGGAAGATCCGGTTCCGGCTGCGCGGCCACACCGATTCCGTGCAGTCGATGCACACCGTGGTGCTGCCCGACGGCACTCCGGTCGCCGTGTCCGCGAGCGGGGACAAGACGATCCGCATCTGGGACCTGAAGCGGCGCACCCTGCTTCGCACCATCTCCGGCTTGCTCAGCCCGCCGGACACGATGACGTGCACGTCGCTGCCGGACGGCACGCCGGTCGCGATCACCTGCGACTGGGCCCTGGAGAGCGCGAAGGTGTGGGACCTGTGCGACGGCTCCGAACTGCCGTACCGGCTGGGGCTGTGCGGCGAAGTGCTCGGCGCACTGGCGCTGCCGGGCCGCACTCTGGTCCTGGGGCGGGGCGAGGACGGCAACACGGCCGTCCGCGAGCTGTCCTAGGCGCTGACCTGCCGGGCCCGGTGCTCGGCCACGTGCACCCGAGTCGCGCACCGGGTCGAGCAGAACCGCCGGCGGCCGTTGCGCGAGGTGTCGACGTACGCCGTTTCGCAGCCTTCGCGGCTGCAGATGCCCAGGCGGTCCGGGGCCTCGCACACCAGGTGGGCCAGCCCGCCCGCGGTGTACGCGCGGACCCGGCCGACCGGGCCCGCGTCCTCGGCCGAATAGTGCAGGTGGGGTGGCTTGCCGTCGTGGGTGGTGATGTACGGCCGGCACGCCGCTTCGGCCAGCAGCTCGTTGACCAGGTCCGGGCGTTCGGCGGCGCCGGCGGCGAACACCGGCCGCAACCGGCCGGCCCACGCGCCGATCAGGGCCGCTTCGCCGTCGGTGAGGGCGTCGATGGCCATGCCGTTGCGGACCATCCCGCCGAGCAGCTCGCTCGCGGAACCGGCGTTGACCAGGTCGGCGGCCACCAGCGCGGCCGGGCCGCCGTAAGGGTTGAAGTGCACTGAGCCATTACAGCACGATCGGGGCATGGACCGGAACCGTTGCCCCCGCTGCGGCTGGCCGCTCGCCGAACTTCCGGCGGCCGCGGCGCAGCCCGTCACCCACCGCCTCGACTACGTGCGCTGCGTCTGCGGCAGCTGGCTCGCCCGGTTGGACGGCGAAGTCGTCGGCGCCACCCGATCGGCGCCCTGACGCATCAGAGGTCGAGTGCGCCCGCCGCGTTGTCGTTCCACTGGTCGACGCGGCGGATGTACTCGTACAGCGCCCGGCTGCCGCGCACCCAGCGGCCCTGATCGGCGATCGCGAGGTCGTCGGCTCCCGCCCGCCGCGCCTCGGTGGCGAAGCCGGACCGCAGCGAGTGCCCGGTCACCGGGTATGGCAGGCCCGCGCGGACGCCCGCCCGGGTGAGGATCTGGTTGACGCCGGTCGTGCTCAACGCGGGCTCGCCGACGTTGCCGTGCCGGTCGACGCGGCGGAACGCCGGCCCTTCGGTGATCCCCGCGCCGGACCGCCACGCGTGCCACGCCCGAACCGGATCGGTGTCGGCGTTCTCGCGCCGCGGGACGACCATGTCGCCGGTGCTCTTGCCGTGCCGGACGGTCACCGACAGCCCCCGGTCGTCGACCGGCTGCACGTCGGTGACCAGCAGGTTCGCCAGGTCGGAGCAGCGCGCGGCGATCGGGAAGCCGATCAGCAGCATCGCCCGGTCCCGCGCGCCGGCCAGGGTGTCCGGGCACGCGCGCGACATCGCCCGCAGGTCGGCGAGGGTGACCATGGTGGCCTTGCCGCGGCCGCGCTGGATCCCCTCCCGGGCCAGCCGCTGCCGGTACCCCTTCAGCGCGCGCCAGGCGGCGCGGCTGGCTTCGGGATCGACGGGGACCTTGTGGTGGCGCAGCCCGGCGAGCGCGCCGGTGAGCCGCCGCTCGATCGTCGAGGGCGCCGCCGGGGCGGCCCGTTCGGGGACCTCGGGCACGGCCCGTTCGTCCGGCCGCAGCGTGCGGCCGCGTTCCAGCCACACGACGAACCCGGTGAGGGCACCGATCGTCGCCGACAGCGGCGGGATCCCGGCTTCGGCGGTGTAGTCCTGCCAGACCTGCCAGTCCTGGGCGTAGGCCTTGAGCGTGTTGGGCGGCCGCTGCTCGTCGACGTGCCGGGCGGCGGCCTCGTCCAGCAACGCGAGCCGTTCGTGGGCGCTCAGCGCGGTGTCGGTCACCGGTTCCAGGTCGGGCACGCGCCGAGGTTACGGGATCTCGGTAGGTTCACCTGTCGATCCACGCGGGTGCCGTTCGTATCAGCGGTGAAGGCACCCGATCCGAGGAGGGCGAAGTGAAGAACTACCTGCTCAGCGTCTACCAGCCCGACGGCCCGACCCCGCCGCCGGAGGTCCTGGACGGCATCGTCCGCAAGCTCGACGCGGTGAACGCCGACCTGAAGGCGGCCGGCGCCTGGGTGTTCGCCGGTGGGTTGCACCCGCCGTCCACGGCCACCGTGCTGCGGGCCGGCGACGGCGACACCCTCGTCACCGACGGCCCCTACAGCGAAGGCAAGGAGCACCTCGGCGGGTTCACGATCATCACCGCGCCGGACCTGGACGCCGCGCTCGCCTGGGGTGGCCGGCTCGCGGACGCCGTCGCCCCGCTGCCGGTCGAGGTGCGGCCGTTCCGCGAATGACCGTCGAGGAGGTTTTCGCCGCGGAGTACGGCCGGGCGGTGTCGGTCCTCGTGCGGGTCTTCGGCGACATCGACGTCGCCGAGGAGGCCGTGCAGGACGCGTTCACCGAGGCGGTCCGGCGCTGGCCGGCCGCCGGGCTCCCACCGAGCCCGGCGGGCTGGATCATCACCACCGCCCGCAACCGCGCCGTCGACCGGCTGCGCCGCGAGGCCGCCCGGGCGGACAAGCACGCCCAGGCGGCCTTGCAGCACGCCAGTCGTGATGACACAGCCGCGTTCGTGGAGGAGGGCGCCGTGCCCGACGAGCGGCTCCGGCTGATCTTCACCTGCTGTCACCCGGCACTGGCCCGGCCGGCGCAGGTCGCGTTGACGCTGCGGCTGCTCGGTGGCCTGACCACCGCGCAGATCGCGGCGGCGTTCCTGGTCGCCGAGCCGACCATGGCCCAGCGGATCGTCCGGGCGAAGAACAAGATCCGCGCCGCGGGCATCCCGTACCGCGTCCCGCGGGACGCCGACCTGCCGGCCAGGCTCGCCGCCGTGCTCGCCGTGCTGTACCTGATCTTCAACGAGGGGTATACGGCCAGCGGCGGTGAGGAGCTGATCCGCGGCGCGCTGTGCCGCGAGGCGATCCGGCTGACCCGCGTCCTGACGGGGCTGATGCCCGACGAGCCGGAAGTCTGGGGCTTGCTCGCGTTGATGCTGCTGATCGACGCCCGCCGAGAGACGCGCACGACCGCGTCCGGGGAGATCGTGCTGCTGGCCGAGCAGGACCGGGCACGCTGGGATGCGGACCTGATCGCCGAGGGCCAGGAGATCGTCCGCCGCTGCCTGCGCCGAAACCAGCCGGGCCCGTACCAGATCCAGGCGGCGATCCAGGCCGTCCACAGCGACGCGCCCACGGACTGGGTGCAGGTCAAGGCGTTGTACGACCAGCTGCTGGCGCACACGCCGACGCCGGTCGTGGCGCTGAACCGGGCCGTGGCGGTCGCCGAGGTCGACGGCCCGGTCGCGGCGCTGGCGCTGGTCGACGCGCTCGAGCTGCCGCGGTTCCCGCTGTTCCACGCCATCCGGGCGGATCTGCTGGCGCGTGCGGGCCGGCCGGGGGAGGCGGCTGCGGCCTACGCGGTGGCCATCGGTCTCACGCGCAACGCCGCCGAGCGGGCCCTGCTGGAACACAAGCGGGCGTCAACCCTGAGTTGACGGATCGAGGGTCCCAGTTTTTGACCCCCTGGAATCCGGCCCGCGCCGCCCGTCGTCTCTCCGCCTGGTTCTGGGTTGGGATATGTGACCTTATCCGAACTTAGAGTGCCCCGCTTTAATCTGTAGATTTTGAACAGATACTTCTAGTTCTGATCAGAAGCTTTGATAGGGTCGCCCGTATGACGGAAGACGCTGGTCAAGTGCGGGTGTGCGAGTACCGGAGGTGCGGGGCGCCGCTGCCGCCGGCGGTGGGCCGCGGGAGCCGGGCGCGGTTCTGCCAGGACGGGAAAACCTGGGGCCGCCGCAACCTGAGCTGCCGCGACGCCGAGGCGGTGCTCTCGGACGCGGAGTCGCTGCGGGAGAGCGACACCGAGCTGGACGACACCGCCGTCACCGCGCTCGCCGGCCAGGTCGACCGGGTGCTCGAACCGGCACGCGGGCTCGTCGAGACCCTCGCGACGCTGCGCCACCAGCTCGAAGCCACCACCGCCGCCGCGTTGGCCGAACGGGACGCGGCCCTGGCGGAGACGGACGAGCACCGCCTGCAGCGTGGCCGGGCGGAGGCCGAAGCCGCCCAGGCCCGGGACATCGCCGAGACTGCCGTCGCCGAGGCTGCCGCGGCGCAGAGGGAGAAGGTGGCCGCGCTCGCGGAGCGGGATGAGGAGCGAGCGGCCCGGCAGGCCGCCGTCCAGGAGCGGCAGCGAGCCGAAGGGCAGCTGGCCGCGGTCCGCGACGAGCTCGCCCGGGTCGCCGATCGGGCCGATGCCTCCGCCGCGCTCGCCGGCGAGCGCGCCGCGGTGATCGCCACGCTGACCGCCGAGCTGGCGGCCGCCCGGACCGGGCTCGAGGAGGAACGCGGCCGCGGTCAGGCCGCCGCCGCGCGAGCCGACGCCCTCCAGGAGCGGCTCGACGCGGCCCGCGACGACTACGCCAGGGCCGCAGCGGCGCACGAGGCGGCCCTCGCCGCCGCCCGGGATGAGCACGCCAAGGCGGCTGCGGCACAGGAAGCGGCGCTCGAGCGGGCCCGCGCCGGATTCGACCAGCGGCTCGCCGAACTGCAGGCGGAGCACGAACAGACCGTCCGGTCGATGCACGAGACCACGACGAACCTCGGGGCCGAACTGCGCACCGCGGCCGGCCGGGCCGACACGGCCGAGCGCGGCCTGGCGGGCGTGTTCACCGTCCTGCGCGACACCCCGGAGCTCCCCGAAACACTTAAGCAGTTACTTGACCGTTGGCCGTCGCGGGGTTAACTTAAGTATATGCTTAACCATGAGGAGCCGCTGGACCTGGTGTTCCGCGCGCTGGGCGACCGGACGCGGCGGGCGCTGGTGGAGCGGCTCGTGCGCGGTCCGGCGTCGGTCAGCGAGCTGGCCGAGCCGCTGACCATGTCGCTCGCCGCGGTGGTGCAGCACCTGCAGGTGCTGGAGACCGCCGGGATCGTGCGGTCGGAGAAGACCGGCCGGGTCCGCACCTGCCGGATCGAACCGGCGATGCTGCGCGCGGGCGAGCAGTGGCTGGGGCGTCAGCGCACCACGTGGGAGAGCAAGCTCGACCGGCTCGGCGACTTCCTCGCCGAGCCGGGGACCTCGGAAGGGAGCACGTCATGACCGTCCTGCACAGCACGTTCACCCTCGAGCGCAGCTACCCGGTGCCGCCGGAGCGAGTGTTCGCCGCCTGGGCCGACCCGGCGGCCAAGCAGCGCTGGTTCGCTTCGGAAGGGCCGCACGAGCTGGACTTCCGCGTCGGCGGCCGGGAAACCGTCGAAGGCCGCACGCCCGGCGGCGGGCCGTTGGCGTTCGTCGCGACCTATCACGACATCGTCCCCGAGCAGCGGATCGTCTACTCCGGAACGCTCAGCGGCGACGGGGCACTCGCGACCGTCTCGACCACGACGGTGGAGCTGTTCGCCGACGGCGACGGCACCCGCCTGGTGTTGACCGAGCAGGACACGTTCCTCGACGGCGCCGAGAAGCCGGAGTGGCGCGAGCAGGGGACGGGCGACTGGCTCGACCGGCTGGGCGAGGCGCTGAAGTGACCGGCTTTCATTCGCCGGCCTCCGCCTTGCCTGCGCCTGCCTTGCCGGGACGCATTTTCTCGTAGTGCTTGAGCGCCTTCATCGAGGGCGAGTCTTTGGTAGGATCGAAGACCACCTCGACCGCCTCCCCGTGGTCTCTCCACAGGTCGCACAGTTGCCGGTAGATGTCCGGGTCGTCGACGGTGAACATATCCGAGAATCTCGGCATGTTTTCGCCGTGGTCTTTGATCCATTTTCTCATCCAGCCGACACCGCCGGCCATTTCTCCGACAATTTCGCCTACATCGTTTATTCCGCGTTTGTCCGAGGCCATCTTGATTCCGGACGCCTTGGGAACTTCTCCGTCGAACCCCATTTTCGGCCACATATTGTAGCCGATCGCTCCGCCGCCTTTGATGGCATTGGATACGTATGCAACACCTTTGTCCAGTTCCGCTAGTTCCACAACACCCCTGACCTGCTGCTTGACTATTTCGAGCCAGGCATGGCCGGGCACGTTCGAGCCTTCGTTTTTCATGGAACGATGCCGGAGGACCTCTGTGATTTTGTACCTCTGCACCGAATCGGACCACGCGAAGGTCAGTGTCGTGTCCTGCATTCCGTAAGGAAAACCGGTGTGCACCACCAACTTGTCCGAGCCGTGCAAGTACATGTCGACCTCGATGTCAACGGAGAAGTCCGTCTTCCTCTTCATCGTGTCCCAACCTATGATGTTCAGGAACACGCCAGGACTGGGAAAAAGAATATTGATCACCGGGTCTGATTTGAGCTGATTTTCAAGAAGTATGTCGCGGTCGCCGCCTGACTCGGCTTCGACATTTGAATCAGGGACTGGAGTCTGGTAATGGACCCGGTTCCCGGCGGCGTAGTTCTGGAAGTGCTCCGGGAGTAGTTTCTTCGTGCCGGTTCCGGCGGACTCGGACTGAGCCGGCCCGGCATGGGCGGACGAGGACGAGGAGGACGAGGACGAATCGGTGGGCGCACGTTGCACCACGTCCTCGCCGCGCCACTGGTGCTGGTTGAGGGACACGACGGCCGCGTTTCCCGCGTCGCGCTGCAGTGCCAGAGCCATGGCCGGAGTCAGGATGGCCGGAGTCAGTGGTGCCCCGAGAGGTGTGGGCCGGTCCTGGGCCCGGTGCCCGCGATGCGCCGATGAGGCGTGCTGCTCGGGTCTACCCACCGGTTCGCGATCGTGCTGGCTCACACCGAAGTCCTCTCGCCGCCGCGCCGGGAGAGGACGCGTTGGCTGCACTCCTATCAAGATCGGCCCGCGCAGGGAAGAGGCGGCCGCGGGGACCGTGCCCGCTTCCTCACGAGGCGGGTGTCTTTGCCCGATATTGCTGTGGACTGACGCCGAACTCGCGCTTGAACGCCGCGCTGAGGGCGAAGGCGCTGCCGTAGCCGACCTGGCGGGCGATCGAGGCGATCGTCGTGTCCGGGTGCCGGTGCAGGAGGTCCGCGGCCAGCGCGAGCCGCCATCCCGTCAGGTACGCCATCGGGGGCTCGCCCACCGCGGCCGTGAACCGGCGGGCCAGGGCCGCGCGGGACACGCCCGCCTCGGCGGCGAGCTTGGCGACGGTCCACGGCTCGGCCGGCTGGTGCTGCAGCAACCGCAGCGCCTGGCCGGCGACGGGGTCTTCGTGGGCCCGGTACCAGGCGGGGGCGCTGGTGCCGGGCCGGTCGAACCACGCCCGCAGCGCGGCGATGAGCAGTAGGTCCAGCAGCCGGTCGAGGACAGCTTCCTGGCCCGGGACGTCACGGCCGATCTCGACGGCGAGCAGCCCGGCGACCGGGTTGGGCCAGTCGGCCGCGCGCAGGACGAGCACCGTCGGCAGTGCGGCGATGAGCTTCCGGCTGATTTCGCCTTCCATGCCGTAGGTGCCGGTGAGCAGCACGACCGGGCCGCCGGTGCCCCAGGTGCGCACGCCGAGGTCGGCGTAGGCGGTCAGGCGCCCGCCGTCGGGGGTGCGGCACTCCTGGCCGGGCAGGATGAGCGCCTGCGGCGGGGTCGCCGGGTGGTCGGCGACCAGGTACGGCTCCGGGCCGCGGACGATCGCGACGTCGCTTTCGCCCAGCAGGACGCCTTCGCCGCCGTCGGGCACGATCCACGCTTCGCCGCGCACCACCGACACCACCGTCAGCGGCGCCCGGTCTTCGATGCGCAGCGACCACGGCGGGGTCAGTAGCGAGCGCAGGAGGAACGCACCGTGGGCGCGGGGGCCGTCGAGCAGCGCGGCAAGCGGGTCCATGGAGCAACTGTAGACGCTGGCACATGGAATTGAGCCTCTCAGCTATGGAGAGTCTCACCTGAGCCCGTTTGACTGTGCGGCATGACAATGAACTTCCTGGTGGTGGGCAGCACCGGCAAGACCGGGCGGCGGGTGGCGGACCGGCCGCGTGAGCGCGGCGAACACGTGCGGATCACGTCGCGGCGCCGTTCACCTGGAGCGCCCGCGGGACCTGGACGAAGGCGCTCACCGGCGTCGACGTCCGTCGACGTCCGCGACATCGCCGACGCGGACGCGGAGATTGCCGCCGCCTTCGGGCGGGATGTCCGCTATGTTCCGGTTCCGGCCGGGAGGTTCGCGGCCGCGGCGGCGAGCCAGAGTGTGCCCGAGGAGGAGGTCGACGCGCCGGCCGAGCTGTTCGTCCGCGTGCTCGACGAGCGCAACGAATCGGTGACCCGCGACGTGGCGCGGGTGCTGGGCCGTCCGGCGACGGATTTCGCCGAGTTCGCGCGGGAGGCCGCCGCGACCGGGGTCCGGACGCGGTGAAGGGGAAGGGGAGACCGATGTCGACGGTGGTGCTGGTGGCCGCGCTGGTCGCGGCGGGCCTGATCGCGGGGTTGTTCTACGCCTACGCCTGCTCGGTCATGCCGGGGCTGGCGCGCGGGGACGACAAGACGTTCGTGGAGGGCATGCGCGGGATCAACGTCGCGATCGTCAACCCGGTGTTCATGCTGACGTTCCTGGGTGCGCCGCTGCTGGCGGGCGTGGCGGTGTTCCTGCACCTGGGTTCGCCGTCGCTGCCGTGGGTGATCGCGGGGTTCGTGTTCCTGGCGGGGATGGTGCTGCTGACCGGGGCGGTGCACATCCCGCTGAACAACGCCCTCGACCGCGGTGGCGACGACTACGCGGCGGTGCGGGCGGCGTTCGAGACGACGTGGGTGCGCTGGAACGTCGCGCGCGCCCTGGTGAGCACGGCGGGCTTCGGCTGCCTGGTCGCGGCCGTGCTCACCCGGCGCGGTTAGTCCTCGAGGCGGAAGAGCAGGTCGGTGACCCACTGCGCGGGGTCGGGGACCTCGAGCGGGTTGGTGCGCAGCACTTCCAGGCGGCAGCCCCACTCCTCGCCGTCCGGCCCGTCGGTGCGGTCCCAGGTCAGGCCCTGAGCCGCACCCCAGGCGAGGACGGCCCCGGTCGCGGCGGCCAGGCCGTCCGGGGCGCCGATGTAGGTGTCGAGGACGTACCGGCCCGCGGGGAGTTCGCCGAGGAAGGCGGGCTCGTCCGGGGTGTGCTCGCCGTCGACCGGGACACCGGCTTCGACGGTGAACCGCATTCCCGGATGCAGCACGCGGTAGCGGAAGAACGGGGCTCCCGCCGGGGCGACGCCGTGGGCGGTAAGGGTGCCGATGAGGGGTGGCAGCCGGTCGGCGATCCGCGGGAAGTCGGGGATGGCGAGGGTGGCGCGTTCGGCGACGTAGCGCTGGGCGGGCCGCTCCACGACGGCAGGCATCAGGTGAAGTCCTCCGGTCCGAGCATCGGGCGGACTTCGATGCTGCCGTAGGTCGCGGCGGGGTGGCGGGCGGCGAGTTCGAGGGCTTCGTCGAGGTCGGCGCAGTCGAGGATGACGAAGCCGCCGATCTGTTCCTTGGCTTCGGTGAACGGTCCGTCGGTGAGCAGCACTTCGCCGTCGCGCACCCGGATCGTGGTGGCTTCCGTCGGCGGGCGCAGGCCGCCACCGCCGCGGACGATGCCGCGGCGTTCCATGTCCTCGCTCCAGCCGCCGCAGCCGTCGTTCGCGTGTTCTTCGGCGGTTTCGTCGCCGCAGATCATCAGCAGGTACTGCATGTCAGCATCCTTTCAGGACTTCGCGCAGGCGCGCGGCGAAAGCTTCGGCGTGGGTGTCGAACCCGCCGTGGCCGCCGGGGAACACCTCGGCCTCGACGTCGAGAGCCGCGGCCAGCCCGAGTGCGGCTTGGTGGACCGGCAGCCGGGCGGACTCTTCGCCGATGGCGACCACCAGCCGGGCCGGGGTCGCCCGGAGTGCGTCGAGGTCGGGTTCGTAGGCGCCGGTCGCGGGCATGAGGTGGCCGAAGAAGTAGGCGAAGTTGCCTTCCGCGCGCGGGTCGAGGGGCGGGGCGGGGTCGACGCCGACGATCTTCATGAACGCGGCGAAGGCGGCTCCGAGGCCCTCTTCGCGGAACAGGGCGGGGATGTCGGGTCCGTCGAGCGCGGGCAGGTACCGGGTGACCGGTGGTTCGTGCAGGACGACGGTGCGGACGTCGGTGGCGTGGTGGCGGAGGTGTTCGAGCAGGGTGATCGCGCCGCCGCTGCTGGCGAAGACGTCGGCGGGGCCGGTTTCGGCGAGCAGCCGGTGGACGTCGTCGGCGTGGTCGCGGAGGACGTCCGGGCCCGGTGCGCCGTCGAGGGGGCTGCGGGACAGGCCGCGCGGGTCGTAGGTGACGACGGTGTGGTCTTCGGCCAGCAGCGGCCGCAGGTGGGTGAACACCCGGGCGTCGGCGGGGCCGCCGGGGACCAGCAGCAGCACCGGGCCGGTGCCGTGGACGTCGTAGGTGAGGGTGGCGCCGGGAACGGCGAGGGTGGTCATGGGGTTTCCTCCGGTGGTCGGGCGTCACCCGCCCGACGAACGGCGTCGCCCGGGACCGACACCACTTCCGAAATTCTCCGGGTGAGGTAGGTGCGTTCGGCTTCGGTGCCGGCGAGGTCGCGGGCGCGGGCGTACCAGTGGGCGGCTTCGGCGTGGTGGCCGAGGCGGCGGAGGAAGTCGGCGCGGGTGGCGGCCAGCAGGTGGTAGTCCGCCAGTGGCAGGTTGTCGAGGAGGGCGAGGCCGGCGGCGGGTCCGTCGGCCATGCCGATCGCGATGGCGCGGTTGAGTTCGACGACCGCGCTGGGGACGTGCTTGCGGAGCTGGTCGTAGAGGCCGGCGATCTGGGGCCAGTCGGTGTCGGCCGGGTGGGCGGCGGTGGCGTGGCAGGCGGCGATGGCGGCCTGGATCTGGTACGGCCCGGGGCGCCGCCGGCGCAGGGCGGTTTCCAGGATCGTGGTGCCTTCGGTGATCGCGGCGGTGTCCCAGCGGGTGCGGTCCTGCTCTTCGAGGGGGACCAGGACGCCGTCGGTGTCGACGCGGGTGGCGCGGCGGGCGTGCTGCAGCAGCATCAGGGCGAGCAGGCCGAGGGCTTCGGGTTCGTCGGGCATCAGCCCGGCGAGGAGCCGGGCGAGCCGGATCGCTTCGGTGGCGAGCTCCGGGCGGAGCAGGTCGGGTCCGGCGCCGGCGGAGTAGCCCTCGTTGAACGTCAGGTAGAGCACGCCGAGCACGGCAGCGGTGCGTTCGGGCAGCTGGTGCGCGGGCGGGACGCGGTAGGGGATGCGGGCGTGGCGGATCTTGCGCTTCGCCCGCACGAGCCGCTGGGACATGGTCGCTTCGGGGACGAGGAAGGCGCGGGCGATCTCGGCGGTCGACAGCCCGGCGAGGGTGCGCAGGGCGAGCGCGACCTGCGCTTCGGTGGCCAGGGCGGGGTGGCAGCAGGTGAAGATGAGCCGCAGCCGGTCGTCGGTGACGCCGCTTTCGTCGGGTTCGGGGTCGTCGGGGACGGACATGCGGGCGGCCTCCCGGAGCTTGGCGGCGCCGACGGCGTCGCGGCGGAGCCGGTCGGTGGCGCGGTGGCGGGCGGCGGTGGTCAGCCAGGCCCCGGGGGAGGCTGGGACGCCGTCGCGCGGCCAGGTGCGCAGGGCCAGCGCGAAGGCTTCCTGGGCGCATTCCTCGGCGAGGTCCCAGTCGCCGGTGACCCGGATGAGCGTGGCCACGACCTGGCCCCACTCTGCGCGGAACGCTTCGGCGACCGCGGTCTCGACGTCCACCACCCGCTCCTTCCCGCCGGTGTCACCCTCCCGACGAACGGCCGGGCCCGGGACCGACAGCCGCGGCGTGACAGGCACCGAATCCTTCCGCGCGGGCGACGATCCGGCCGGTTTCGACGCGGACGGCCGTCTCGGTGGCGTCGCTGACCGCGGTGACGCCGGCGGCCGCCGCGAGCGCGCCGGTGGCGTCGCAGACGAGCCGCAGCCGGGGCCGGTCCGGGGGTGCGATCGCCTGGTCGAGGCAGCCGCGCAGGTCGGCGACGGCGAGCCGGGCCAGCGGGGCGAGCTCGCCGGGGTCGCTGGTGACGAGCACGGCGGTGACGTCGGCGCCGGCGCGTACGGCTTCTTCGAACGCGGCGGCGCGGTGCAGGCCGAGGACGGCAACGACGCCGTCGCCGGGCCGGAAGGTTTCGCCGGTCAGCAGGTCGGTCGCGGCGGGCGGGTCCCACGGCTGTCCGTCGGGGCGGGCTCGGGTGGTGATGGGCGGCTCGGCGGGCCAGTCATCGGTCAGGTCCAGGTCGAGCAGGGCGGCGCAGGCGGTGACGAGGTGGAACGGCTCGCCGAAGCCGGGCGCGGCGGCGGCGAGCTGGCTCGCGCCGTGCAGCGTGGTCAGCGCGGCTTCGGCGACCCGCACGAGCCGGCGTCCCGGGCGGGTGCGCTCGAGGGCGAGCCCGAGCAGGATCGCGTCGACGCGCATGAGCTGCGCGAACGGCCGCCGGGTGCGCTCGTCGGCGAGGACCTCCGGCAGCAGGTCGCGGGCGAGCCGGGCGTCCTCGCCGTCGCTGTCGGTGGCCAGCGGGAGCCGAGCGATCCAGGCGCGGGCGAAGGCGGCCAGGACATCGGCGGCGGAGGGGTTCGCCGGCGGGGTGGCGGGCCGGGGCGCGCGTTCGGCGAGGTCGGCCAGGACGGCGAAGTACAGGGCGCGTTTGCCGGGGAAGTTGGAGTAGACCGCGCCACGGGTGAGTTCGGCGCGTTCGGCGATGACGTCGATCTTCGCCTCGCGGAAGCCGCGGCGGGCGAATTCGTCGCGGGCGGCGGTGAGCACCTTGGCGCGGTTGCGTTCCTGGGTCTCCGCCCTGCTGAGCCTGACCATCGTCCTCCTTGCCGCGGGGTCGGGAGCGAAGATACCGTGACCACTGAGATGATTAGAACATCTGATTTCAACATCTGGAGTGGTGGATGACCCCCGAGATCGACCTGACCGACCCGAACGTGCTCACCGACCCGTTCACCGCCTACGACCACGCGCGGGAAGTGAGCGCGGTGGCCAAGCTGGTCATCCCCGGGTTCGGCCCGTTCTGGGCCCTGACCCGGTACGCCGAGGCGCGCGCGATGCTGTCCGACCCGCGGTTCGAGGTGAACTCCGGCAGCTTCCTGCGCCCGCCGGGCATTCCCGAGCACTGCCTGAAGTACACGGAGACGATGTCGGAGAAGGACGGGCCGGAGCACCTGCGGCTGCGGCGGCTGGTGGCGCCGGCGTTCACGCCGAAGCGGGCCGCGCAGCTGCGGCCGCGGCTGGCGGCGATCACCGGGCGACTGCTCGACGAGCTGCCCGGCCACGCCGAGGACGGTGTCGTCGACCTGCTGCCGCACTTCGCGCGGCCACTGCCGATCGACGTGATCTGCGAGCTGGTCGGTATTCCCGAGGCCGATCGGCCTCGCTGGCGGGAGTACGGTGCCGCGGTCGCGAGCGGGATGGGGCCGGACTTCGCCGCGGCGATCCCGGCGATCGTCGAGGGCGCCAAGGAAGCCGTGGCCCGCAGCCGGACCGAGCCGGGCGACGACCTGATCGGCGATCTGGTGCGGGTGCAGGCCGAGGACGGTGACCGGCTCACCGACACCGAGCTGGTCACCCTGGTCTGGCACCTGGTCCTGGGCGGGCAGACGCCGGTGAACCTCATCGCGAACTCCGTCGAGACGCTGCTGCGGTACCCGGACCAGCTGGCCCTCCTGCGGGCGGACGCCGGGTTGTGGCCGGGGGCGGTCGAGGAGCTGATGCGCTTCTGCAGCCCGCAGCTGCTGACCACGCCGCGGTTCGCCCGCGAGGACGTCGAGATCGACGGGCAGCTGATCGGCAAGGGCGAGCGGGTGACGGCGGCGATGGTGGCCGCCGACCGCGACCCGCGCGTCTTCGACGAGCCGGACCGCTTCGACGTCACCCGGGCGGGGCCGGCGCAGCTGGGCTTCTCGCACGGGCCGCACTTCTGCCTGGGCGCCTCGATTTCGCGGGTCCAGACCGAGGTGGCGTTGTCGGCGCTGTTCGCGCGCTTCCCGGACCTCGCGCTCACCGAGGACGTGCCGCGGGCGCCCGACGGCGGCACCTGGCGCCCGGCGCGGCTACTGCTGGCGCTGTAGGACGAGCGCCTCGATGCCGTCGAGGACGCGGGCGAGGCCGAAGCGGAAGGTGTAGGCCGGGTTCTCGGCGGCGTTGTGGGCCTCGCCGGCGGCTTGGCCGACGCGGGAGGAGATCGGGTAGTGCGCCGCGTCGGCGGCCGGGATGCCGGCCAGCACCGGCCAGGCGCGTTCCCACCACTGGGCGTCGGTCAGCCCGGTGGCCCGGACCAGGCGGGCGTTGTCGAGGGAGCTGCGCGCGGTGGCGCGGACCAGGCCGGTGACGAGGCTGACCACGGCGTCCATCTCGACGTCGCCGAGGCCGATGCCGTCGATCGCGCGCAGCTCCTGTTCGTACTTGGCGAAGCTGTGCGGGCCCAGCGCCGAGCGGCTGGTGGTGACCTGCAGCAGCCACGGGTGGCGGTGCAGCAGCGCCCACTGGTCTTCGGCGATGGCGGTCAGCGCGGCCCGCCAGCCGAGGCCGTCTTCGAGGGTGGCGAGTTCGCCGTGGGCGTGGTCGATCATCAGGTCCAGCAGCTCGGCCCGGCCCGGGACGTAGGTGTAGAGCGACATGGGGGAGACGCCGAGCTGCTCGGCGACCCGGCGGATGGTGACGGCTTCGATGCCGTCGGCGTCGGCGAGCGCTGTCGCCGCGCGCACGACGTCGGCGGTGGCCAGCTTGGGTTTCGGGCCGCGGCGCGGGGGGCCCGGGACGCCCCAGAGCAGCTCGATCGCCCGCCGCGGGTCGCCGTCACCGTTCTCCTGCGTGCTCACCCCGGCCATTCTGCCCACCTGATTTCCGTACACTGTACAGAGTTGTGCTAACCTCTTCTTCGTACACTGTACAGAGTTGAAGGGGCCCGATGACTCCTCAGATCCACGCCGAGGGACTGCGCAAGCGCTACGGCGACGCGTACGCCCTCGAGGGGTTCGATCTCTCCGTCCCGGCCGGCACCCTGTGCGGCCTGCTGGGACCCAACGGCGCGGGCAAGACCACCGCGGTCCGGGTGCTCTCGACGCTGCTGCGCCACGACGGCGGCGTCGCCCGGGTGGCCGGCTTCGACGTGGCCACCGAACCGGCGAAGGTGCGCTCGGCGATCGGGCTGGTCGGTCAGCAGGCCGCCGTCGACGAAATCCTGTCGGGGCGGCAGAACCTGATCCTCTTCGGGCGGCTGCACCACCTGGGCCGCCGCGAGGCCACCCGCCGGGCCGACGACCTGCTGGAGCGGTTCGGCCTGGCCGAGACCGGGCCGAAGCCGGTGTCGGCCTACTCGGGCGGGATGCGGCGGCGGCTCGACCTGGCCGCTTCCCTGCTGGCGGCGCCGCGGGTGCTGTTCCTCGACGAGCCGACGACCGGGCTGGACCCGCGCAGCCGCACCGAGGTCTGGCGGGCGGTGCGGTCGCTGGTCGCGGACGGCACGACGGTGCTGCTCACGACGCAGTACCTGGAGGAAGCCGACCAGCTGGCCGACCGGATCTCGCTGGTCGACCACGGCCGGGTGATCGCCGAAGGCAGCCCGGCCGAGCTGAAGGGCTCGCTCGGGGCGACCCGGATCGAACTGGTGCTCACCGACCCCGACGCCCTGGGCGCGGCGGCCGGGCTGCTGGCCAGGGTCACCGGGGCCGAACCGGTCACCGAGGAGCTGCGGGTGAGCGCCTCCGCCGAGCCATCGATGCTGACCGACGTCGTCCGGGAGCTGGCGGCGACCGAGCTGGCCTTCGCCGACGTGGCGCTGCGGCAGCCGACGCTGGACGAGGTGTTCCTGGAGCTGACGGGGGTGGCGCGATGAGGTGGGCGATCGAAGACGGCTGGACGCTGACCCAGCGCTATCTGGCGCAGCTGGCGCGGCGCCCGGCCCGGCTGGCCGGGGTGGTGGCCTTCCCGATCCTGATGGTGCTGATCTTCGCCTACCTGCTCGGTGGCGGGATGAGCGTGCCCGGCGGGGGCTCCTACCAGGAGTTCCTGATGCCGGGAATGTTCGCGATGACCATGGTCTTCGGGCTCTCGGGGACGATGGTCGCGGTGCTGGACGACACCGGTAAGGGCGTCACCGACCGGTTCCGGTCGCTGCCGATGGCGCCGTCGGCGGTGTTCACCGGGCGGGTGGCGGCGGATCTGGTGAACGCCGTGCTCGCGCTGGCGGTGCTGGTCGGCTGCGGGCTCGCCGTCGGCTGGCGCCCGCACGGCAGCGTCGGCGAAACCCTCGCCGCGCTGGGCCTGCTGCTCCTGCTGCGGACGGCACTGGTGTGGGCCGGGAGCTACCTGGGCCTGCTGACGTCGGATCCGTCGATGGTGACGCTGGCGCAGACATGTGAGTTCCCGTTCGGGTTCCTCTCCGGGGCGTTCGTGGCGACTTCGACGATGCCGGCGTGGCTGGGAACCGTGGCCGAGTGGAACCCGTTGTCTTCGACGGTCACCGCGGCGCGGGTGCTGTTCGGCAACCCGGGCGCGGCCGGCACGTCCTGGGTGAGTGCGCACGCGGTGCCGATGGCGGTGGCCTGGCCGCTGGTGCTGCTGGCGGTGTTCGTGCCGTTGTCGGTGCGCCGGTACGGGAGGCTGGGGAACTGAACGTCTGCTTCGAACCGGGCGAACCACCGCGGGCGGGCCGCCTGCTGGTCGACGGCCGCGAGCTGTCCATTGCGGACGGTCTGCCGGAACTCCTGGGCGGCGCCGATGCCTTCTGGGCGACGGCGGCGCAGGCGGCGTTGCGGCTGGTGGCGGCGGGACGGCTGCTGCCGGGCGTCACCGCCGCCGGGCACGACGCCTGGCGCGTCGGCCCGCTGGAACCGGGGGAGGCCGCGTGGCTGCGGGAGCTGGCGGCCGCGATGCCACCGGACGAGCGCGCGCCGGGGCCGCTGCTGCGTGCGTTCCTTGACGCCGTCGCCGACACCCTGCCCCGCACGCCCGCCGCGGCCAAGGCCACCGGGACGCGGTTGTTCGCCGCCGCCGCGCCGCAGCGCGCGGATGCCCTGCGCGACTGGGCGGACGAGCTGGCCGCGGGCCTGGACTCGGGGATCCGGGTGTCGCTGCGGATCGAGGCACCCGGTGGGTTCGACACCGGCCGCTTCCACGCCGTGGTCCAGGTGCACAGCCTGGCCGATCCGGGGCAGGTCGCCGACGCGGTGCAGTTGTGGGAGACCGGGCGGTTCGGGCCGCGGGCCCGCATCGACGTGCTGCTGGCGCTGCGCCGGGGCGCGCAGGTGTGGCCGGCGCTGAGCCCGCTGCTGACCTCGGCCGTGCCGGCCGAGGTGGAGCTGGGCGAGGACGACGTCACCGAGCTGGTCGCGGCCGCGGGCCCGCGGCTGGCGGCGGCCGGGATCGACGTGCACTGGCCGGCCGAGCTGGCGGGCTCGTTGACCGCGCGGGCCGTCGTCCGCGCCGGCGACGAACCCGGTGACTTGCCGTCGTTCTTCGGCGGCGGGCACGCCCTGGCGTTCGACTGGCAGCTCGCCTTGGGCGGCGAGGTGCTGACCGAGGCGGAGCTGGACGCGCTCGCCGAGGCACGCCGTCCGGTGGTGCGGCTGCGCGAGAGGTGGGTGCTGGTCGACCCGGCGCTGGCGGCGAAGGCCCGGGAGCGGGCGCTCAAGCCGCTGACGCCGGTCGACGCGCTGGGTGCGGTGCTGTCGGGGACCACCGAGGTCGACGGCGAAGGGGTCGAGGTCGTCACCGACGGCTGGCTGGCGCGGCTGCGGGAACGGCTGTCCGCACCGCCGGAACCGCAGGCCCCGCCGTTCGGGCTGGCCGCGACCCTGCGGGACTACCAGCTGCGCGGGCTGCAGTGGCTGGCCACCGTCACCGGCCTCGGCCTGGGCGGGTGCCTCGCCGACGACATGGGCCTGGGCAAGACGGTCACGCTGATCGCGCTGCACCTGCACCGGGCTTCGGGGCCGACGCTGGTGGTGTGCCCGGCGTCGCTGCTGGGCAACTGGGAACGCGAGATCCGCCGGTTCGCCCCCGGCGTGCCGGTGCGGCGCTTCCACGGCGGCGCCCGGTCCCTGGACGACCTCGACGGGTTCGTCCTGACCACCTACGGCACGCTGCGCACCGATCCCGCGCCGCTGGCCGGCGTGCGGTGGGGGCTGCTGGTGGCCGACGAGGCCCAGCACGTCAAGAACCACCGTGCGGGCACGGCGAAGGCGCTGCGGCTGGCGCCGGCGGCGGCGCGGGTGGCGTTGACCGGGACGCCGGTGGAGAACACGCTGTCGGAGCTGTGGGCGATCCTCGACTGGACCGCGCCCGGCCTGCTCGGGTCGCTGAGCGAGTTCCGGACGCGGTGGGCGAAACCGATCGAGGCCGGGGACGCCGCGGCGGCCGAGCGGCTTTCGCGGTTGCTGCGGCCGTTCCTGCTCCGGCGGCGCAAGTCCGACCCGGGGATCGCGCCCGAGCTGCCGCCGAAGACCGAGACCGACCGGCCGGTGGCGCTCAGCGCGGACCAGGTGGTGCTGTACGAGGCGGTCGTGCGGGAGATGATGGCCGATATCGCCGCTGGCGACGGGATGGCCCGGCGCGGCCGGATCGTCAAGCTGCTGACCGCGCTCAAGCAGATCTGCAACCACCCGGCGCAGTACCTCAAGCAGCCGGGCGGGCGGTCGGGGAAGGTGGAGCTGCTCGACGAGCTGCTGGACACGATCCTCGCCGAGGGCGGGGCGGTGCTGGTGTTCACCCAGTACGTCGCCATGGCGCGGTTGCTGGAGAAGCACCTGGCCGGGCGCGGGATCGCGACGCAGCTGCTGCACGGCGGGACGCCGGTGCCCCGGCGCGAAGAGCTGGTGGCGCGGTTCCAGAACGGTGACGTGCCGGTGTTCCTGCTGTCGCTGAAGGCCGCGGGCACCGGGCTGAACCTCACGCGCGCCGACCACGTCGTGCACTTCGACCGGTGGTGGAACCCGGCGGTGGAGGACCAGGCGACCGACCGGGCGTACCGGATCGGCCAGACCCGGCCGGTCCAGGTGCACCGGCTCGTCGCCGAAGGCACGGTCGAGGACCGGATCGCGGCGATGTTGCGGGAAAAGCGGGCCTTGGCCGAGGCGGTGCTGGCCGGTGGCGAGGCGGCGTTGACGGAACTGTCGGACACCGAGCTGGCCGAGCTCGTCGAACTGAGGAGCCGCGGATGAGCGACGACCGGGTACGCGGCTTCCCCGCGTTCGGCGCCGGCGGGCACCTGGCCCGCTCCTGGTGGGGCCGGGCGTGGGTGCGCGCGATGGAGGACACCGCGCTGGACCTGCGTCAGCTGAAGAAGGGCCGCAAGTACGCCGCGGCCGGTCTGGTCGGCCCGATCACGGTCAGCCCGGGCCGCATCGCGGCGGTGGTCGAGGACGCCGACGGCGGGCCGTTCCGGACGCAGCTGCGCCTGGCGGAGCTGTCGGAGGCGGATTGGACGCGGTTCCTCGACCGCATCGCCTCGCGGGCCGGGCACCTGGCGGCCCTGCTGGATCGCGACCTGCCACCCGACCTGGCCGGGGCCGATCTGCTGCCGGGGATCGGCGACCTGGATCCGGAGTGCGACTGCCCCGGGTGGGAGCTGCCGTGCCGGCACGCGGCGGCGTTGTCGTTCCAGGCGTCGTGGCTGCTCGACGCGGACCCGTTCCTGTTGCTGCTGATGCGCGGCAAGGGTGAGCGGGAGATCCGGGACGAACTGGAGAGCCGCACGGCACCGGTGCCGGTCGCGGAGCCGGCGGCGCACCGAGTGCCGGGGGAGCTGCCCTCGCTGGAGGAGTTCCGGCCGTCGGGAGCCCCGTCGATCCCGGCGGCGCCGGGGGTGCCGGCCGAGGCGTTCACGCTGCTGGTGGCGAACGCGGCCGGGCAGGCCCGGGCGTTGCTGCGGGTCGGCCGCCGACGGGACGGCGGCACGACGCGGTGCGCTTGGCGGCGGAGTTCCCGGCGGCGCCCGGACGGCTGGGTGCGGGGCCGGGCTTCGCGCGGGCGGTGGCGGCGTGGCGCTTCGGCGGCCCGGACGGGCTGGCGGTGCTGGAAGCGGCGTGGACCCCGCCGAAAGCCGTGGTGGCGGCCGCGCGGGCGGCGCTGGCGGGGGAGCCGGTGTTCGAGCGGAACCGCTGCACGGTGGGTGAGGTGCAGCTGCGGCTGGATCGCCGGGGCCGGTGGCACCCGTACCGGCGCGAAGGCGACGAGTGGTGTCCGGCGGGGGCGCCGGAGAAGGATCCGGGGTTGCTGGTGGGCTGAGTGACTCGGCCCGGCCTGCGCCGCCCATGCGCCGGTGCCGGGGCGGAAATCCGCCAACTTTCCCGGTATCCAGCGCGGTACTCGTTGTCTCCTGTCCCTCGACGGCGGGTTCCGCCGGGCCACTGGGGGTGCGGGCGCGCGGGTTCTCCCGCGCGCCCGCCCGGTTTCCGCCGGTGACCTCCCACCCGCTGTCGAAGCTGGAGGGGGCTGCCACGACCGGGGTCCCCTCCAGCGTCAGGCCGTCGCCTTCACCGCGTAGTCCTTGACCCGCATCGAGTCGTGCATGCGCACGCCGCCGGTGTTGAGCTTGGCGATCGCCCGGGTCAGCCCGGACGGCAGTGCCGAGACCAGCTGCCCACCGCGGGCCAGCGCCCACACTCCGGCGCGCGAGGCCGGGATCAGGCTGCGCGCGGCGCCGATGGCGAAGGCGCGGCTGCGGCGGACCAGCTCGCCCATCTCCCGCTCGTAGGCGGCGAAGGCCTGCTCGTGGTCCCCGTTCGCCTCGGCCAGCTCGCCGGCCAGGACGTACGCGCCGAGCACCGCGAGGCTCGTGCTGCCCCCGACGGCCGGGCCGGGGCAGTAGCCGGCGTCGCCGACGAGCGTCACCCTCCCGCGGGACCAGGTGTCCAGCCGGAGCTGGGTGACCGAGTCGAAGTAGAACGGCCCGGGGCCGTCGAGCCCGGCCAGCCAGCCGTCCACCTGCGGGTGCATGCCGGAAAACGCTGCACGGAGCAGCTGCTGCTGGCGGCGGACGTCCCGGTGGTGGTAGTCGAGCGGCTCGTCGCGGCGGAACAGGAACACCGCTCGCGCGTCGTCCAGGTGCTCGGCGCTGTAGATCGAGGCGGTGCGTCCGGGGCCGAGGTGGGTGACGGCTTCGCCGTCGAGGCCGGCGGTTTTCGGCAGGGACCCCACGGCCAGGTACGCCCCGATGAACGTCGTCAGCCCGGCCTCCTCCCCGAACACCAGGCGCCGGACGTTCGAGTGCAGCCCGTCGGCGCCGATCACGATGTCGAAGCGGCGTGCCGGCGCGTGCTCGAAGGTGACGTCGCCGTCGGGGGAGATGCCCGTGACGGAGTCGCCGAAGAGGTACTCGACGTCGTCGCGGCCGGCGGCGTGGTAGATCTCGGACAGGTCGTCGCGCATCACCTCGACGTGCCGGTCGGAGGTGGCCCGGAAGACCTTCGCCAAGTCCACGTGCAGGGGCTTGGGGCTGCCTTCGCGGTGCAGCGTCATCCGGGTCGTGCCGGTGGCGACGGCTTCCACGCGCGGCAGGACGCCCATCTTCTCGGTGATGTCCATGGCCGGCCGGAAGAGGTCGACGGCGTGGCCGCCGGTCTTGCGCAGCGCCGGCGCGCGCTCGACGACGGTGACGTCGAAGCCGTGCCGGGTGAGCCAGTACGCCAGTACCGGGCCGGCGATGCTGGCGCCCGAGACGAGAATCCGCATGAGTACCTCCCTGACTTAACGGTAGGTAAGTTGTACCACAGTTCCTTACCTATCGTTAAGTCAGTTATGCTGGGCCGGTGCCGAAGCCTTCCGACACCAAGCAACGCATCCTCGACGTCGCGCGCGAGCTGTTCACCAGCCAAGGCGTCCAGCGCACCAGCCTGCAGGACATCGCCGATCGGCTCGGCATCACCAAACCGGCGCTCTACTACCACTTCCCGTCCCGCGAAGACCTGGTCCGCAGCATCGTCCAGCCGCTGCTCGACGACGGCGAAAAGTTCCTCCTCGACCAGGAAGCCCGCGGCGACGCGCCGGTGCGCGAGCTGATCGAAGGCTTCTTCGACTTCAACTACCGCCACCGCGCCGACGTCGTCATGCTGCTGGCCGAGATGCCCACCCTGGCCGACCTCGGGCTCATCGACCGCGTCCTGAGCTGGCGCACCCGGCTCACCCAGCTGATCTGCGGCCCGGCACCCACCCTCGAACAGCAGGCCAGGGCCATCCTCGCCCTCGGCGGCCTGCAGGACGTCTGCATGCAGTTCCCCGACGTCCCGGTCGCCGACCTCAGGGCCGCCGCGGTCGCCGGCGCGCTCGACGCCCTCGGCCACTGAAAATCTCCGCCGAAAAATCTCCGCGGCGCATGTCGAGAACGTCCGGACGGCTCCGTCCCCGGGGCAGCAGAGACCCCGCCCGGAGAAGGAGACGACCATGCTGCAGCACGAGATCACCGAGGTGCTGAACCGCCCGCTCAGCCGCGAACTGCTGGCCCGCGACCTGACCCGGCTGGCCTACGTCGCCAAGGACGGCACCCCGCGCAGCATCCCGATCGCCTTCACCTGGAACGGCACGGAGATCGTCCTGTGCACGACGAAGAACTCCCCGAAGCTGCCGTCCCTGCGCGCCAACCCGGCGGTCGCCCTGACCATCGACACCGAGTCGCACCCGCCCAAGATCCTCCTCGTGCGCGGCCGCGTGGACCTGGACGTCGTCGACGGCATCCCGGACGAGTACCTGCAGATGAACGGCACCTACGAAATGACCCCCGAGCAGCGGGTCGAGTGGGAACGCGAGGTCCGCTCGCTCTACGACGGCATGGTGCGGATCGTCGTCACCCCGACCTGGGCCAAGCTGATCGACTTCGAGACCACCCTGCCCAGCGCCGTCGAGGAACTGGCCCGGCAGCGGGCCGAGCGCGTCGGCTAACCGGCCGCGGCGCGCTCGATGATCGCTCCCGTGTCGACGCCGGCCGGGAGCGTGCCGAACGCGATGCCCCAGTCGCCGCCGAAGCGGGACGCGCAGAACGCGTCGGCGACCGCCGGGTGGCCGTGGCGGACCAGCAGCGAGCCCTGCAGCACCAGCGCCATCGCCTCGACCACCCGCCGCGCCCGGTACTCGATGCCGTCCAGATCCGTCAGCTCCTTGCGGACGCGGTCCACGGCGTCGTCCAGCCGCGTGTCGCCGCCGGCGGCCCGCTCGACCTCGGCGAAGAACGCCGCCACCGACTCCGGCTGACGGCCCATCGCCCGCAACGCATCCAGCGCCGCCACGTTGCCCGAGCCCTCCCAGATCGACGACAGCGGCGCCTCCCGGTACAGCCGCGGCATCCCCGACTCCTCGACGTACCCGTTGCCGCCGAAGCACTCCAGCGCCTCGGCCGCGTGCGCCGGCGCCCGCTTGCACACCCAGTACTTCGACACCGCCAGCCCCAGCCGCCGGAACGCCTGCTCCTGCGCGTCCTCGCGCCGGTCGCCCGCCGCGGCCAGCCGCATGGCCACCGTTGTCGCCGCCTCGGCCTCGAGCACGAGGTCGGCCAGGACGTTCGCCATCAGCGGCTGGTCCACCAGCGCCCTGCCGAACGCGCGCCGGTGCGTGGCGTGGTGCACCGCGCGGACCGCACCCAGCCGCATGCCGGCCGCGCTGCCCAGCGTGCAGTCGAGCCGGGTGTTGTTGACCATCTCGATGATCGTGCGGACCCCGCGGCCCTCCTCGCCGACCAGCCAGCCGGCCGCGTGGTCGTACTCGATCTCCGACGACGCGTTCGACCGGTTGCCCAGCTTGTCCTTCAGCCGCTGCAGCCGGATCGCGTTGCGCGAGCCGTCCGGCAGGACCCGGGGGAGCAGGAAGCACGACAGCCCACCCGGCGCCTGCGCCAGCGTCAGGAACATGTCGCACATCGGCGCCGAGGTGAACCACTTGTGCCCGACGAGGGTGTAGCTGCCGTCGGCGCTCGGCGTGGCGGTCGTCGTGTTCGCCCGGACGTCCGAGCCACCCTGCTTCTCGGTCATCGACATGCCCGCCAGCAGGCCACGCTTGGTGCTGGGCTCACGCAGCCCGAAGTCGTACTCGGTGGCCGCCAGCAACGGCTCGTAGCGCGCCGCCAGCTCCGGGTTCGCCCGCAACGCCGGGATCGCCGCGTACGTCATGGAAACCGGGCAGGTGTGCCCGGCCTCGACCTGGCTCCAGACGTAGAACTTCGCCGCCCGGGCCGCGTGGGCGCCCTCGCGTGGGTCCTGCCACGGCGTGCCGTGCAGGCCGTGCGCCGTCGCGACCTGCATCAGGTCGTGCCAGTGCGGGTGGAACTCGACCTCGTCGATCCGGTGGCCGTACCGGTCGTGGGTGCGCAGCACCGGCTCGTTTTCGTTGACCAGCCGGCCCCACTCCTGGGCCTGCTCGCTCCCGGCCAGCCGGCCCAGTGCGTGCAGCTCGTCGGACGCCCAGCCCGCCCCGGCGCGCTCGAGCCCGGCCAGCAGCGCCGGGTCGGCGGCGACGTCGTGCCCGGCCAGCGGCGGGACCTGGTTGGTGACCTCATGCGTCGCGGGCATCGGAACCTCCTAGAGCGCGAAGGATGAACGTGCGGAGCTCGGCGATATCACCGGCGTTTCCGCTGGTCAACGGCCCGATCAGGACTTCGGCGGCGGCACCGACCAGCGCAGCGGCGGTGAGCCGGCCGTCCTGGGGCGGCAGCACGCCGTCCCGGACCCCGGCGGCGATGTGCTCGGCGATGACCTCGGTGTAGGCCCGCCGGAACTCCAGCCGCTCGGCGTCGATGAGCGCGTCGACCGGCTCGATCAGCAGGGCGTACGCCTGCTTCGGTGCCTTGAGAGCGCGCTGGGCGAAGGTGTCGACCACGGCCAGCACCCGCTCGGCCGGATCGCCCGCCTCCGCCGACGCCGCCCGGACCGCCTCGACCTCCCGCGTGACGACCTGCCGGAAGACGTGCACGACCAGCTCGGCCTTGGTGGGGAAGTGCTGGTAGACGCTGCCGACGGCCACACCGGCGCGCTCGGCGACCGCGGCGACGGAGCAGCCGCTGTAGCCGTGCTCGGCCAGCTGCCGCGTCGCGGCAGCGATGATCGTCTCCCGCTGGGCGTCGAGGCGTTCCTGCACCTTCGGGGTGCGGCGGTAGGGCACGTCAAGAAGTGAAGCACCGATTCACTGCTTCAGTCAACGCGTGCGAACCCGGGGGAGAGCCGGTGACTTCACCCCCGACCGCGATCCCCAGGATCGCCATGTTGTACACGAACGACACCACGCTATGCGTCAGCACCGTGTACCGGATCGGCCGCGCCCGGACCTCCACATGCCCAGCAGCACCAGCAGGAACTCCGCGCACTGGTACCAGATCCGTCGCACACGCCGCATCGCGCGAAGCTACTGCCGACCCGCCGCGACGGCACCCCGGATCACCTGGTCAGATACCCCGCTTCACCAGCGCCACCAGATACCGGCACGGCACCGGACCCGGGTTGGCGAACACGCAGTCCGCCGCCGGCCCCAGCTGCAGGCAGTCGCCGGCGGCCAGCTCGTGCACCTGCGGACCCTCGTGGAACCGCAGGTGCCCGGCCAGCACCCAGATCTGCTGGTGCAGGAACGCATACGTCCCCGACGCCAACGGCACCTCCACTCCCGGCGGCAGCTCCACCTCCACCAGCTCCAGCGGCCGCCCGGCCGCGGGGGAGACCGACCGCCGCCGGTACCCGGTGTCCGGATCCACCCACACCGGCTGCTCCGCCGCCCGCACCAACCGGCGCTCGTCACCCTCGGCCCGCGCGATCAGCTCCGACAGCGTCAAGCCCAGCGCGGCCGACAGCTTCGCCAGCAACGCCGCCGTCGGCTGCACGTCACCCCGCTCGATCTTGCCGATCATCGCCCGCGACACCCCCGACCGGTCCGCGAGCGCCGCGACCGAGAGACCCTGCGACGCCCGGGCGGCGTACACGGTGGCGGCCAAGCGGGCAGTCAGGGGATCGCTCATAACACTGGATACTATACGAGCCAATCTGGCTACCATATGAGCCATGATCCGACCTGCCACCACCCACGACGCCGCCGCCTGCGCCGCCCTCTACGCCCCCTACGTCACCGACACCGCCGTCTCCTTCGAGACCGAACCACCCGACACCACCGAAATGGCCCACCGCATCGCCGGCGCCCACGCCTGGTACGTCCTCGACGACCACGGACACGTCGCCGGGTACGCCTACGCCACCCGCTTCGCCGAACGCGCCGCCTACCGCTGGTCCTGCGAAACGAGCATCTACCTCGAACAAGGCCGCCGCCGCACCGGCGCCGGCCGCGCCCTCTACGAAGCGCTGTTCGAGCGGCTGCGCGACCGCGGGTTCTGCCGCGCCTTCGCCGGCATGACCCTGCCGAACGACGCCAGCGCCGGCCTCCACCGCGCCCTCGGCTTCGAACCGGCCGGCATCTACCGCCGGGTCGGCTGGAAACACGGCGCGTGGCGCGACGTCGCCTGGGTCCAGAAGGACCTCCGCGCAACCGAAGGTTGCACATCAGCGCCCGCCGAGCTAACGTGACACGCAACCAAACGTTGCACAAGGAGCCCGGCATGGAACACGGCACCATCGAACGCGAAATCCACATCGACGCCCGCCCCGACGTCGTCTTCGACGTCGTCAGCAGCCCTGAACACCTCCGCGAATGGTGGCCCGACGAAGCCGAATACCCCGTCGAACCCGGGGGAGAAGGCCGCATCGGCTTCGGCGGCTCCTGGGTGCGGTTCACCGTCGTCGACGCCATCCCGCCCAAGCACTTCTCCTTCCGCTGGACCCACGCCGAAGGTGAAACCGCCGCCCCCGGCAACTCCTTCCTCGTCGTCTTCGAACTCGAACCCGACGGAGCAGGCACCCGCCTCCGGATGACCGAAACCGGCTTCCGCGAACGCGGGTGGGACGAAGCCAAGATCGCCGCCGAACACGCCGACCACGTCAGCGGCTGGGACCACTTCCTGCCTCGCCTGCGCGCCTACGCCGCCAAGGTCGGAGCCACCCGGTGAGCACCGCCGTGGACGACGACCTCTGGTCCGCCGTCGGCGACCCCACCCGCCGCCGCATGCTCGACCTCCTGCTGAACCAGGGGAGCGGCACCGCGACCAGCCTCAGCGAACACCTCCCGGTCACCCGCCAGGCCGTGGCCAAGCACCTCGCCGTCCTCGACCGCGCCGGCCTCGTCCACGCCCACAGCACCGGCCGCGAAAAGCAGTTCCACGTCGACGAGACCCAGCTGGCCCGCGCCGTCGCCCAGCTCACCGACGTCGGCAACGCCTGGGACGCCCGGCTCCGCCGCATCAAGCACCTCGCCGAAACCATCGAAAAGACCATCGAAAGGAAACCGTAGAAAATGGACATCCTGCACCGCATCGGCATCAAAGACGGCACACCCGAGAAGGTCTACGACGCCCTCGCCACGCTCGACGGCCTGTCCGGCTGGTGGACCGAGAAAACCGCAGGGGACACCGAACCCGGCGGCGTCATCGCCTTCCGCTTCATCCCGGGCGGCTTCGACATGAAGGTCCTCGAACTCGACCCCGGCCGGCGCGTCCGCTGGGAAGTCGTCGACGGGCCACCGGAGTGGATCGGCACGACGATCCACTGGAAACTCGAGCAGCGCGGCGAGCACACGATCGTCCTGTTCAAGCACGAAGGCTGGCGCGAGGCCGGCGAGTTCATGCACCACTGCAGCACGAAGTGGGCGAGCTACCTCTTGAGCCTGAAGCAGCTCGTGGAGACCGGGGAAGGTGCTCCGTCGCCGCGGGACGTCCAGATCAGCGACTGGCACTGACGTTACTTGACATAATGTACATTATCGGCACTTGGGGACGTGCTGAGCGGGCGGCCCGGGAGGGGTCCTGAACCCGGGGCTGGGCCTTGCTTGGTCCCGCGAGAGTGTTCGCTTCGCCAGGACGGCTTCTGTGAGGGTTTTGACGAGGGCCCGGTGGGGTCGCCGGCCAAACCAGATCCTCCGAAGGCCTGAGAGGATCCCCTGGGAGACGTGAGCCCGAGGTCTGGCCACCCGACCTCAAAACGTCACGGTGACGAAATCAACTGGGGTTAGCCGACGCTGGATGGCGTTGCGCGGCGCGGTCGGCAACGTCCCATCCGTCGCCATGGGCCCCGAGGCCGAACCTGGGCTCACTGGACCAGTGTCGAACATATGTGCGCATGCCCCGCGCTAGAGGGACGAGGAGCGTCCGAGGCTTCAGGGCCGGCTTCCGGAGAGTTCCATGTCCCCCAAGGGGAAGACCCTGGGACACACCGGCGTTTCATGCATAATTGCCGTTATGCATGAAACGCCGGGTCCAGGCCCGGGCGCGGAAACTGTCGGTGGTGTGCGGTACAAGATCCACATGAAGGTTTCCGAGGCCCAGCAAGCCTTCTTCGCCGCCCGCCGTCCCCGCAAGGACTCCCCGCACACCACCGACGCCTACCGCCGGGATCTCGCCGGCATCACCACTCTCCTGGTTTCGGAGCTCGGCCGCCCGGCCGAAGACCTGGAGGTCGCCGACCTCACCGGCCCGGCGCTGCGGGCGGCGTTCGGTGCGTTCGCGGACGGGCACGCGAAGAGCTCGGTGCTGCGGGCCTGGTCGACGTGGAACCAGTTCCTGACGTTCTGCGTGGCGGACGGGCTCTTGGCGGGCAATCCGATGGGTGCGGTGGCGCGGCCGCGGACGCCGGCGTTGACGCCGAAGCCGTTGCGGGGTGAGGAAACGCCGGAGCAGCTGCTGTCGGCGGCGGCCGCGGGGTCGCGGCGCGCGCGGGATCCGTGGCCGGAGCGGGACGTGCTGGTGATCGCGCTGGGTTTGGTGGCGGGGTTGCGGGCGGCGGAGATGCGGGCGTTGACGTCGCGGTCGCTGGTGGGGCGCGCGGGTGAGCTGCGGTTGCACGTGAAGGGGAAGGGCAGCCGGGACCGGTCGATCCCGGTGCAGCCGGTGCTGGCGGAGCTGATCGAGCGGTACCGGGAGTCGTGCCGGGTGCGGTTCCCGAACGCGCGGTTCTCCCCTGGTTCGCCGTTGTTGCTGGACCGGGCGGGTGAGCCGATCGGGCGGGGTGCGCTGGAGTACCTGGTGAAGTCGTGTTACCGGGGTGCGGGGTTGCACGACCGGGTGCCGGTGGGGGCGAATCTGCACGCGTTGCGGCACACGTTCGCGACGCGGCTGGCAGAGGACGGGGCGACGGCGTCGGAGATCATGGCGTTGCTGGGGCACGCGAGTTTGGCGACGAGCCAGAACTACATCGAGGCGACGGGCCGGGAGCAGCGTGCGGCGGCGGCGAGCAACCGGACGTACCGGGCCCTCGACGGCCTGGGCTGAGTACGCGTGTCGTCCGGTGGGGTCAGCGGAGTTGTTCGAGGTCCTTGGCCGCGCGGGCGATCTCTTCGGCGAGGCCGCGGAGTTCTCGTGGGTCGGCGCCGTCGTCGGCGGCGGTGACGATGTCTTCGGCTGCGCACCGGAGCTGGAAGAGGCGGTCCTGGAGGGCGGCGATTTCGGTGTCGGAGAGGACGACGGCGTCTTCGGGGAGCCCGCTGCGTTGCAGGGCCGTGCGGCGTTCGTAGGCGCGCTGGCGGCAGGACTGGCCGCAGTAGCGGCGGCGGCGGCCGACGTTGCCGCCTTCGGGGAGGCGTCGACCGCACCAGCCGCAGTGCTTGGGGGCGCCTCGGCGGGCCGGGGCGATGTCGATCGTGGTCGGCTGGGTCAGTTCGGCGGCTTCCCTCACCCGGGAGACCCTAGCTGGCCACCGTTTGCTCATGCCGGGGTCATGGCGGAAGTGCACACTTGAGGGATGCAGGCGTCGTTCCCGTACCTGGCCGATCCGGTCCCCCGTGCCTTCGCGCACCGGGGGTGGCACCTCGGTGACCTCGAGGGGTTGGAGAACTCGCTGCCGGCGTTCAAGCAGGCGTGCGCGGAGGGGTACCGGTACCTGGAGACGGATGTGCACGCGACGGCGGACGGTGTGGTGGTGGTGCACCACGATCCGCACCTGGACCGGACGACGGACGGGACGGGCCCGATCGCGGCGCAGACGTGGGCGCAGCTGAAGAACGTCAAGGTGGGTGGGAAGGCGCCGCTGTCCCGGTTGGAGGACGTCCTGGAGGAGCTGCCGGACGCGCGGTTCAACGTGGACGTGAAGGCGGATCGGGCGGTGGAGCCGTTCGTGCGGGTGCTGGAGCGGACGGGGGCGTTCGACCGGGTGGCGGGGGCGGCGTTTTCGGATGCGCGGCTGGTGCGGTTGCGGAAGCTGGCGGGGCCGCGGCTGGTGACGGCGATGGGGCCGCGGTCGGCGTTCGCGTTGTGGGTGCGGGGCCGGTTGCCGTTGTTGCCGCTGGGGCGGCTGGTGCTGGGGGCGATGGCGCAGGTGCCGGTGCGGCAGGGGGCGTTGCGGGTGGTGGACAAGGCGTTCCTGTCGATCGCCGGGCGGTCCGGGATCGAGGTGCACACGTGGACGATCGACGATCCGGCGGAGATGCGGATGCTGCTGGATCTGGGGGTGCACGGGATCGTGACGGATCGGCCGGATCTGCTGCGTGAGGTGCTGATCGAGCGGGGGAAGTGGCAGCAGTCGCAGGAGCTGTGAGGGTCAGCGGGGTGGTTTGCCGGTCCAGGCGGCTTCCCAGGTCTTGGGGCCGAGCAGGCCGCTGTCCTTGATGCCGTTGGCGCGTTGGAGCTCGAGGACGGCGGTGCGGGTCTTGTCGAGGTAGCAGCCGGTGCCGGTGAAGCCGTAGCCGAAGGCGTTCATGCGGAGCTGGAAGGTTTTGAGGGCGTCGGCGCAGTCGCCGTATTGGTAGACGACGCCGGGCCAGGCGGGGCGGGGGCCGCCGGGGCCGGGTGGCGGGGTGGGCAGGCCTCCCCCGCCGATGTAGGCGGATTCGGTGTAGGTGGGGACGCGTTTGCTGCGGGCGTCGGCGTCGGCGGCGAGGTTGAGCATGCCGGCGCACTGCCAGGGTTGCCAGCCGCGCATGCGGTAGAGGTAGAGGGCTCGGTAGTCCTGTTCGGCGGGGGCGGCCTGGTCGGGGCGGCCTTGTCCGCCGACGCTGCGCCAGGTGGGCAGGTCGAACTGGTAGGCGCCGTAGTAGCCGTTGCCGGTGTTGGTGGCGTAGCGGCCGCTGGATTCGCACATGCGGAGCTTGGCCCAGGCGCTCGACGCGGGGTCCGCGGCGGCGGTGGCGGGGGTGATCAGCGGCAGACCCATGGCGGCGAGGGCGAGGAGCAGGAGGCTCGTCACGGTGCGTCGGCGGTTCTGGATCATGGGTGCACAGTAGGAGCGTGTCCCATTGACCACAACAGACACGATCGGCGCTTCAGTCTCACATGAAACAGTGTTCACTTTTGCCGTCGACACGCCGTGAGTGGCGAACCGGGTGAGCCGGCGGGGCGGTGGATGATCACGAAGCGACAAACCGGACACGGTTTCGGTGGCGTGATCGCCGGGTGGGCGCCTCCCCCGTAGTCTCCGCGCTGACCTGGAAGTTCTTGAGCTGAAGGAGCCGTGGATGACGCTGGCCGGGACGCGCTCGACCAAGCGCGAGCGCTGGGGCTGGTATTTCTACGACTGGGCGAATTCGCCGTTCTATTCGTCGACGACGACGGTGTTCGGGGCGCTGTCGATGAGTCCGATCGCGGCGGCGGACGCGCGGGCGAACATCACCCTTAACGGGGATCGTGCGTGCCTGGACGCGGCGGGTGAGACGGACACGCTGCACCACTGCGACGTGACGTTGTTCGGGCTGCACTTCCCGGCCGGTTCGGTGTGGGGGTACCTGCTGTCGGTGGCGACGGTGGTGCAGGTGCTGGTGCTGCCGATCGCCGGTGCGGTGGCCGACCGGAGCCACCACAAGCGGCGGATCCTGGGCGGGTTCGCGTTCCTGGGGGCGGCGGCCGCGGCGGGGATGTTCTTCCTGACCGGTTCGGACTGGCAGCTGGGTGCGGCGCTGTTCATCGTGGCGAACATCGGTTACGGGGGTTCGCTGGTCGTCTATTACTCGTTCCTGGCCGACATCGGCGGGCCGGACGAGCGGGACGGGATCTCGGCGAAGGGCTGGGCGTTCGGGTACCTGGGTGGCGGGCTGGCGCTGGCGTTGCAGCTGGGGTTCTTCTTGAAGCACGACCTGTTCGGCGTGGACCAGGACCTGGCGGTGCAGATCTGCTTCCTGACGTCGGGGTTGTGGTGGGCGGCGTTCACGATCCCGGCGGTGCGGCGGCTCCCCCGCCGGCACGTGCCGGTGGACGTCGCGCCGGGGCGTTCGGTGTTGCGGGCGGGGTTCACGGAGCTGCGGCAGACGCTGGTGGCGGCGAAGGCGTATCCGTTGACGCTGGCGTTCCTGGGCAGCTACCTGGTGTTCACCGACGGGATCAACACGGTGGTGACGGTGTCGGCGCAGTACGGCAAGGACGAGCTGGGTTTCGGCAACAGCGTGCTGATCGTGACGATCCTGGTGATCCAGTTCGTGGCGTACCTGGGTGGGACGGTGCACGGGCTGGTGGCGCGGCGGGCCGGGGCGAAGAGGACGATCCTGGGCAGCCTGGTGGTGCGGATCGCGGTGCTGGGCGGGGCGTACTTCGTGCAGCCGAAGCAGATGCTGCAGTTCCTGGCGGTGGCGGTGGGGATCGGGCTGGTGCTGGGTGGGACGAACGCGTTGTCGCGGTCGTTGTTCAGCCAGATGATCCCGGCGGGCAAGGACGCGCAGTACTACTCGCTCTACGTCGTGGGTGAGCGCGGGACGTCGTGGCTGGGGCCGCTGGTGTTCGCCGGGGTGGGGCAGGCGACAGGGTCGTTCCGGCTGGCCATCGTCGCGTTGGTGGTGTTCTTCGCGGCGGGGCTGGTGCTGGTGTGGCTGGTGCCGGTGCGGCGGGCGATCGAGGCGGCGGGCAACCGTCCGCCGGCGGTGTTGTAGCCACCGATAGGGTCGGGCGTCGTGACCTTGATCGACGACGCCGCCGGCCCTGATCCCACCGATGCCCTGTCGTCGGTTCCCGCGGCCGGTTCGCGCCGCGGGACGCCGCCGGTGGGCAGGCTGAAGTTCTGCTACGGGCCGATGGACTGCGGGAAGTCGACCCTGGCGCTGCAGATCGACCACAACCACGCGCGGCAGGGCCGCCGGGGGCTGGTGCTGGTGCGCCACGACCGCTCGGGGGCGCCGCAGATCTCCAGCCGGATCGGGCTGACCCGGCAGGCGGTGGAGGTCGGTGAGGACACCGACGTGCGTGACCTGGTGCGGCAGGAGTGGGCGCAGGGCCGGCACGTGGACTACGTGGTGGTGGACGAGGCGCAGTTCCTCTCCCCCGGGCAGGTCGACCAGCTGGCGGAGCTGGCCGACGAGGTGGAGATCGACGTGTACTGCTTCGGGATCGCGACGGACTTCCGGAGCCGGTTGTTCCCGGGTGCCGCTCGTCTGTTCGAACTGGCGGACGAGTTGCAGCCGGTTCAGGTGGAGGTGTTGTGCTGGTGCGGGCTGCCGGGGCGGTTCAACGCGCGGGTGGTCGACGGCGAGGTGGTGCGCGAGGGCGACACTGTTGTGGTGGCAGATACCGAACAATCCGTAGTTGAAACTTCAGCTTCAGCACGTTTTGAGGCCGAATTCGCTACCGTGCGTTATCAGGTATTGTGCCGCCGCCACTTTCGATCGGGTGACTTGGGCTCGGTTACCGCTCATCACGGTCAGTTACGGTTGACCTGAGCGAGACGCGAGTAGCCCATCCGGGGGATATCAGCACTAAGAAGGCCGTATTGACGTCACGCCGGAGCGCGAAATGCCTCCTACTAGTGGAAGCTGTTGCAGGCGGGTGACGCAGCTCATCGTGAGCAACGACATGGTGTCCCGGGAATCCTCCGGGGCCCCGGGTCGTTGCATAGGGTGAGCAACACCCTGGCTCCACCCCGGAGCTGACTGAAAGGACCCCCATCATGGCCGACCGTGTTCTTCGTGGAAGCCGGCTGGGAGCGGTCAGCTACGAGACCGACCGCAACCACGACCTCGCCCCACGCCGCACCGTGCGCTACGCCTGCCCGAAGAACCACGAGTTCGAGGTGCCGTTCTCCGACGACGCCGAGATCCCGACGGTCTGGGAGTGCCGCCTGCACGGGAGCGAATCGGAGATCGTCGATGGCGGGCAGCCCGAGCAGAAGAAGGTCAAGCCGCCGCGCACCCACTGGGACATGCTGCTCGAGCGGCGCACGATCCCGGAGCTCGAGGATCTGCTGAACGAACGTCTCGCCGAGCTGAAGGGCCGCCGCACCTCCCGGTCGGCGTGACCCTCCAGGGCTCGGCCTTGTAGCCAAGCTCCCACCACAACGGAAAGGCCCCCGCGACCTCCCCCCGCGGGGGCCTTTCGCATGCCCGCACCCGTACCCGGACGGTCGGACGGCGTCCCCCGGCGGTCGGACCACGTACCCGGAGGGTCGGACCACGTACCGGGAGGGTCGGATGGCGTACCTGGACGGTCGGGTCCGTCATGCCTGCGAGCCGACTCCCCCGGTACGCGAACCGACCGTCCAGGTACGCAAGGCGACCCTCCCGGTACGTGGGGTCAGCGGGGGCGGAAGGGTCCGTGGAGGACGGCCCACTGCAGGAGCAGGATCGTCTTGGCGTCCGCGATCTCGCCCGTTCCGATCATCTCCAGGGCCTTGGTGAACGGGAGCTCGAGGACCTCGATGTCTTCGCCCTCCTCCGCCAGGCCGCCGCCGGTGCCGCGGGCGGCCGGGTCGTAGGGCGCGGCGTAACAGTGCAGGCGCTCGGTCACCGAGCCCGGGCTCGTGTAGACGTCGAACACGTGCTCCAGCGCGCCGATCCGGACGCCGGTTTCCTCCTCGGCTTCGCGGCGGATCGCCGTCTCCGGGTCGTCGGTGTCGAGCAGGCCGGCCGCCGTCTCGATGAACATGCCGTCCGGGTGGTCGTTGACGTAGACCGGGTAGCGGAACTGGCGGGTCAGCAGCACCGTGCCACCCTGGAGGTCGTAGAGCAGCACGGTTGCCCCGTTGCCGCGGTCGTAGGTCTCGCGCTGCTCGGTCGTCCAGCGTCCGTCGCCGTGCTGGTAGTCGAACGTCGTGCGGCGGAGCACGTACCAGGCCGACGACAGCAGTTCCACGTTGGTGACGCGGACGCGCGGGTTGCGGGCCGGGCTTGTCGAAGTGGTCATGCCGCGACCATAATGTGCATGACTCGGAAACAACAAGGAGGATTGTGCATGTTGGTCGGGGAACGCCGTGAACTGCTGCTGGCCCGGCTCGCCGTCGACGGCAAGGTCCTGGCCAAGGACGTCGCGGCCGAACTCGGCGTCTCGGAGGACAGCATCCGCCGCGACCTGCGCGACCTCGCCGCGGCCGGGCTCTGCCAACGCGTCTACGGCGGCGCGTTGCCCGTCTCCCCCGCCGTCGTCGATTACGCCGGCCGGACAGCCATCGCCAAAGAGGGCAAGGACCGGATCGCCGTGGCCGCCGCCGAGCTGGTCCGCCCCGGCTCGACCGTCATCCTCGACGGCGGCACCACCACGCTGGCCGTCGCGAAAGCCCTCCCGCCCGATCTCGAGGCCACCGTCGTCACCCACAGCCCCACCGTCGCCGTCGCCCTGCTCGGCCACCACGGCATCGAGGTGTTCCTGCTGGGCGGGCGGCTGTTCCGGCACTCCGCGGTGACCTGCGGCGCGGCCGCGGCCGAGGCCGCCCAGTCGATCAGCGCCGACGTCTTCCTGCTCGGCGTCACCGGCGTGCACCCCGAAGCCGGCCTGACCACCGGCGACGCCGACGAAGCCGCGATGAAACGCACCCTGGCCCGCCGCGCGGCCGACACCTACGTGCTGGCCAGCGCCGAAAAGCTCGGTGCGGCGTCCCGGTTCACCGTGCTGCCTTTCGGCGACGTCGCCGGGATCGTCACCGACGCCGACGACCAGAACGTGCAGGAACTTGCAGCGCGCGGCGTGCCGATCGTGCGGGCGTGACCTCGGCGTACCACTCGCGCCCGGCCACCAGCCCGAACACCGGTGCCGGTAGCCACACCAGCACCCGCAGTACTCCCGAGAGCCGCCCGCTGCCGCGCACGTCCGACACGTGCGCGGCGAGCGCGGCCTGCTTGCGCGCGGCGAACCGCCGCACGTCGAACCGGTGGGTGATGGCCGAGGCCGGGCTGTAGGCGCGGCCGAGGGCATCGACGTCGTAGGGGAACGGGATCCGCAGCGCGCGGATCAGCCGGGCGAACCGCACGACGACGTCACGCGGGATGGTGGCCTCCAGCAGCCGCGTCCCGGTCAGCCGGGCCGCCCGGCGGGCGACTTCGTGCACCTTGACGTGATCCGGGTGGCCGTAGCCGCCGTTGGCGTCGTAACCCAGCAGCAGATCGGCGCGCTCCTGCTGCAGGAGCGTGGCCAGCCGGTGGGCGGCCTCCTCGGTGTCCGCGCGGACGAACCGCTGCCGCCCCGGCGGATCGGGGTACACGACGGGCCCGTGCCCGCTCTCGGCGTAGCCCAGGTGCACCACCCGGTGCACGCCGAGGATGGCGGCCGCGGCCTCTAGCTCGGCCCAGCGTGGTGTCGGGTGCGCGGCGGCCATGCCGTCGGTGGCCACGACGACCACCACCCGGTGCCCGTCGGCCGCGGCGCGGGCCAGCGTGCCGCCACTGAGCAGGACGGGGTCGTCGGCGTGGGCGTGGAAGGCCACGATGGTCGTCACCGGCCCCATCATGGCCCAGATCGGGCGAAAACGGCTCAGGCGCGCTTGACGAGCCGCCGCAGCTGGTGCCAGCGGCGCTCGAGGCCCCACTTCGCCACCCGCAGGAACGCCTCCTGGATGATCGAGCCGTTCATCTTCGACTCGCCGATCTCGCGCTCGGTGAAGGTGATCGGGACCTCGACGATCTCGAAGCCGGCCTCGTCGGTGCGGATGGTCAGGTCGATCTGGAAGCAGTAGCCGTGCGAGTTGACCTCGTCCAGGGCCAGTTTCTCCAGCACCGGACGGCGGTAGGCGCGGAAGCCCGCGGTGATGTCACGCACCTTCATGCCGAGCGCGATCTGCGAGTAGAGGTTCGCGCCGCGGGAGAGGACCTGGCGCTTGACCGGCCAGTTGACGACGCTGCCGCCCGGCACGTACCGCGAGCCGATCGCCAGGTCGGCGTCGCCGACCGCGTCCAGCAGGCGGGGCAGGTCTTCGGGGGCGTGCGAGCCGTCGGCGTCCATCTCGACGATCGTGTTGTACCCGCGCGCCAGGCCCCAGCGGAACCCGGCGATGTAGGCGGCGCCGAGGCCGGCCTTCTCGGTGCGGTGCAGCACGTGGACGTGGTCGTTGGCCGCCGCGCGCTCGTCGGCGAGCTCGCCGGTGCCGTCGGGGCTGCCGTCGTCCACCACGAGCACGTGCACGTCCGGGAGTGCCTTGTGCAGGCGATCCAGGATGGGGCCGAGGTTCTCCCGCTCGTTGTAGGTCGGGATCACCACCAGCACCGGCTCGATTTCCCGGGCCCCCCGCGGCGCCTGCGACATCCGTGCTCCTCCGATATCCGCGGCGGTCAGTCCGCCGCTTCCCCTGCTGCCGTGCCGGCGCTGCCGCGCCGGGTGCGAAAACGGAGTACGAGCCCGCCGGCCACCCCGGCGATCGCCAGAGCCAGCAGCCCGTACTCCGTCCACGCACCTAGTTGATCCGACAGCGTAGTCTGCGTCCGCAGCGGGACGCGCCCGACCAGGGAATCCGCCGTGAAAAGGCCGGTTGAGCTGGTCACCGTCCCGTCGGGCGCGACGATCGCGCTGACCCCGGAGACGGCGGACACCACGACGGCCCGGCCGTGCTCCACCGCCCGCAGCCGGGACATGGCCAGCTGCTGCACGCTCATCTCGCTCTCGCCGTACCAGGCGTTGTTGGTCGGCACCACCAGCAGCTCGGCGCCGTCGCGGACGGCGTCACGCGCGGGGTAGTCGAACGCCGCTTCGTAGCAGACGAACACGCCGACCTTGGTGCCCGCGGCGGCCATCGCCTGGTTGGCGCCGTCGCCGGGGACCATGTCCACGGTTTCGGCGTCGAGGAACGGGGTGACCAGCTCGGCGACCTTGCGGGCCGGCACGTACTCGCCGAAGGGCACCAGCTGCTGCTTGGCGTAGCGCGCGCCGGGCCCGGTGCGCGGGTCCCAGGCGATGACGGAGTTCTGCAGGTGCCCGTCCGGCAGCCGGTAGATCGCCCCGATCAGCGCGGGGACGCCGAAGTTCGCGACGAGCTGGTCGACCTGCAGGTCCGGGCCGGTGACGGTGGTGGCGCTCTCCGGCCACACGAGCAGGTCCGGCTTGGGCACTTTCCCGGCCCGGATGTCCGCGAGCAGGCGCTCGCTTTCGGCGATGGTGTTGTCGCGCAGCACGGTCCGCTCCCCCTGCAGCGCGAGCCCGATGTCCGGGGCGTTGCCCTGGACGGTCGCGACGGTGCGCTCGCCGTCCTGGGCGCCGGTGCCGATCGACGGCCACAGCGCCAGGCCCGCGACGACGGGCAGCAGCGTGCCGAGGGCGGCGAAGGCGGCCGGACGGGTGAGCTTGCGCCCCTCCCACAGCCGGGCGGCAAGGGTGGCCAGGCAGAACCCGGTGAGCACGACGGCCAGGCCGACCAGGGGGGCGCCGCCGATCGAGGCGAGCGGCAGGAACGCGCCTTCGGGCTGGCTGAAGGCGACCCGGCCCCAGGGGAAGCCGCCGAAGGGGAACCACGCGCGTGGCGTCTCCAGGGCGATGAACACCAGCGCGCCCCACAGCGGTGCGGCTGGGAGCCGGGACACCAGCGTGATCAGGCCGCCCGCGAGGCCGTGGTAGAGCGCCAGCGCGAGCGACAGTCCCAGCCACGGCCACGGGCCGAAGTCGGGGCCCAGGAAGTCCAGCAGCCAGGTCAGCAGGGGCAGGAAGAACACGAACCCGAACGCGAAGCCGTAGCCGAAGCCGGCCCGGAAGCGGCGGCCGCGCAGGACGAGGGCCAGCCCGGCGAAGGCCAGCGGCGCGAGCCACCACAGCGGGCGCGGTGCGAAGCTCAGGTAATAGGCGAATCCGGACACCAGCGCCGCGGCGGTGCGCAGCAGCCAGGCCGGGGGGAACCGCCGCGTGCGGGCGGGCTGGTGCTGGGCGCCCGGTTCGGGATCGGCCACGGTGACTGCCACAGGTGCCAACTCTAGGAGATCGTGTCGTGGAGGACGTCACCCGCGCGGACCGTGCGCAGGCACCGCGGGAGGGCGGCGTCCGGCTCGAGCCTCGGCAGCGGCGGCACGCCGGCCCGCGGGTCGGTGGACCAGCGCTGCACGCGGCTGTCCGGGGTGGCCACGACGAGGTCGGTGGCGTCCCAGATCGCGTAGTGCGCCGGCGCGCCGGGGACGAGGCTGCCGGTGACGCCGTCGTTGACGCCCGCGGCGCGGTGCCCGGCCCGGGTGTGGGCGGTGAACGCCGCCCGCGGGGACAGCCCGGCGCCCGGCGTCCGGTGGTAGGCCGCGGCGCGGACGCTCGCCCACGGGTCGAGCGGTGTCACCGGCGCGTCGGAGCCGAAGGCGAGCAGGACGCCTTCGGCGGCCAAGGCCGAGAAGGGGTTGAGCCCGGCCGCGCGGTCCGCGCCGAGCCGTTCGGCGTACATGCCTTCCGGGCCGCCCCAGAGCGCGTCGAACAGCGGCTGCATCGAGGCGACGACGCCCCAGCCGGCCAGCTGCTTGGCCTGGTCGGCGGTGACCATCTCCAGGTGTTCGAGCCGGTGGTGGCGGGCGGCCAGTGCGCGCTGCCCGACCTCCTTCTCGGCGAGCCGGAAGCCTTCGACGACTTCGGCGACCGCGGCGTCGCCGATGACGTGGAAGCCGGCCTGCAGCCCGGCTTCGGTGCAGGCGGCCAGGTGCCCGGCGATGCCGTGGGCATCGAGGTAAAGCGTCCCCTCGCCCGGGTGGTCGGCGTAGGGGGCGCTCAGTGCGGCGGTGTGGGAACCGAGGGCGCCGTCGACGAACAGGTCGCCGGCCAGGCCGCGGGCGCCGAGCTCGCGGGCGGTTGCGACGGCGCCGAGCTCGCCCCAGTAGCCGACGACCTCGGGTGTGCCGGGTCCGGCGAGGGCGAGCAGGGCGGCGAGGTCGTCGCGGCCGGAGATGTCGGGCCCTGCGCATTCGTGGACGCTCACGATGCCCTGCTTCGCGGCCTCGGCGAGGAACGCACGCTGGGCGCGTTCGCGCTGCTCGGGCGTGATAGCGGCGCGCACGGCCACGCGGACGGCGTGGTGGGCGGCGCGGGTCAGCGGGCCGTCGGGTGACCAGCCGTCGGCGGTGCGGGCGGCGGGGGCCAGCTCGACCAGGGCGGTGGAGACGAGCGCGGAGTGGACGTCGACGCGGCTGAGGTAGACGGGGGCGCCGCCGGCGGCGGTGTCGAGCTCGGTGCGGCTGGGCGGGCGCGGGTCGGTCCAGGTGGTCTCGTCCCAGCCGTGGGCGAGCAGGACCTGGCCTGGCGCGGCGGTTTCACGCACGCGGGCGAGCAGGTCGGCGGCGCTGCGGACGCCGGTGAGGTCGAGGCCGGTCAGGTGCAGGCCGGTGGCGGTGGCGTGGACGTGGGCGTCGACGAACGCGGGGGCGACGAAGGCGCCGTCGAGGTCGATTTCTTCGGCGCCGGGGTGCAGGGCGCGGGCCGGGGCGTCCTGCCCGACCCAGACCACGGTGCCGCCGGTGACCGCCATCGCCGTGGCGTCCGGGCCGGTCGGGGTGTAGATGCGCCCGCCGAGCAGGAGCGTCGTGTGTTCGTCCGTCACGCCCCTGAGTCTGCCCCCTTCGTCCACGTGGGGGACGCCGCCCCGGCGGGCAGGAAGATTTACTCTGTGGCAGCGTTATGACAGGATATTTTAACGCGTTCCCGACGACTAGGAGTACAAGTGACTGCGATCCAGGAACCTGTGACGCCTGCCGCCGCCTTCGACCAGCCCTACGAGTACGCCCGCGCCGAGCTGGTGGAACCCGACTGGCGCCGCTTTCCTGGCTGGCACGACGTGACCGAGGCCGAGTGGCGCGACGCGCAGTGGCAGCGGGTGCACTGCGTCCGCAACGTCAAGCAGCTGCGCGCGCTGATGGGCGACCTGCTGGAGGAACGCTTCTACGACGACCTGCTCGCCGACCAGCGCGAGCTGGCGACGATGTCGATGCTGCTGCCCCCGCAGATGCTCAACACGATGGCCCCGACGGCCGGCACCGATCCGGCGAAGGTCACCGAGGCGTTCTACGCCGACCCGATCCGCCGCTACATGCTCCCGGTCCGCAGCGATCGCGACCCGGTCTGGACGAGCCACCCGCACGCCGAGCGCGACTCCCTGCACGAGGCGGAGATGTGGGTGGTGGAGGGCCTGACCCACCGCTACCCGACGAAGGTGCTGGCCGAGATGATCTCGACCTGCCCCCAGTACTGCGGCCACTGCACCCGCATGGACCTGGTCGGCAATTCGACGGAGACGGTCGAGAAGCACAAGCTGACGCTGAAGCCGGTCGACCGCCAGGACGCGATGATCGCGTACCTGAAGAAGACCCCGGGCGTCCGCGACGTGGTCGTTTCGGGCGGTGACGTGGCCAACGTGCCGTGGCCGCAGCTGGAGTCGTTCCTGATGCGCCTGATGGACATCGAGACGGTCCGCGACATCCGCCTGGCGACGAAGGCACTGGCGGCGCTCCCCCAGCACTGGATCCAGCCGAAGGTGGTCGAGGGACTGGAGCGCGTCGCGGTGACGGCTCAGCGCCGCGGGGTCAACCTGGCGATCCACACCCACGTCAACCACGCCCAGTCGGTGACCCCGCTGGTGGCGGAGGCAGCCCAGACGGCGTTGAACGTCGGGGTGCGGGACGTGCGGAACCAGGGCGTGCTGATGCGCGGGGTCAACGCGACGCCCGCGGCCCTGCTGGACCTTTGCTTCGCGCTGCAAGGGGAAGCGAACATCCTGCCGTACTACTTCTACATGTGCGACATGATCCCGAACGCCGAGCACTGGCGGGTCGCGGTGTGGGAGGCGCAGGAGCTGCAGCACGCGATCATGGGGTACCTGCCCGGGTATGCGACGCCGCGGATCGTGTGTGACGTGCCTTATGTGGGGAAGCGGTGGGTGCACCAGCTGGCCGAGTACGACCGGGAGCTGGGGATCTCGTACTGGACCAAGAACTACCTGACCAGCGTGGACAAGGCCGACGCCGAGGATCGCGGCGAGGCTCTGCAGAGGCGCTACCCCTACTACGACCCGATCACCACCCTGCCCGAAGCCGGCCAGCGGTGGTGGGCGAACCAGCCTCGCTGACGCCGACACGTCACCGTCCGAGAGGTGCGCCGAGGGGTGTTGCGGGGCCCGATCTGGGCCGTTCGGCACCCCTTCGGTCACCTCGGGCGTTTGAGCTGGTCAGGGCCGACGCGTGAGCTCACCGTGGCCGCGGGCTTCATCATCGGTTCCGACGACACAGTCATCGGAACCGTCCCGCTTGCCTTTCCGGCTTTCCCGAGTCGGTGGCTCGAGCCGAGGCCGGCCGGCCAGCGCTGGAGGGTGAGCACGGCCAGCCGCCAGGGCAGCAGGTGGTAGCTGGTGCCGTCGGAGCGGGGATGGCGTCCTTGGTAGAGCAGTTGCAGGTTGCCAGGGTCGATGGTTTTCGTCTGATCGGGATTGGTGCGGACGAGGTCGCCGTGGCTGATGTCGTTGGTCCAGGTGGCCCCGCTGTTGGCCTTGCCGGCAAAGGGGTTGCTCTCGGTCGCGGCCTGTGGGGTCCGGGTACCGCCAAGGCTGGTCGCGGTGAAGGACCGGAAGTCGCGGCCGTTCGCGCCCATCGCTTCGACCAGCATGAGGTATTGGTTCTGACCTTGGATCTTGTAGACCTCGACGGCTTCGAACAGGTTGGCCGTGGTGTCGCTCATGACCACCGTCGAGGATGCGCCGAAGCTGCCGGGGAAGTTCCCGATCGGCATGCCGGCCCGGTAGATCTTGCCGTTGTCGCCGGCGAAGGACAGGAACATGGTCGTGTCGTCGCCGATGAGGGTCTGATCGAGCGGCGAGGAGCCGGCGATGCTTCCGGAGAAGAGCGGCTGATTGGCGGGGTCGCTCGACGTCTTGTAGAAGAATGGTAACGATTCCGGCATTGTTCCGTCGGCTGCCGCATGAGACCGCCGGCCGGTCGGCTGGTGTGCGGGTGAAGCTGCCCACCCCGGTGATGTTGGGAGAGCCACATGACGGTGACCATCAGAGGCGTGGCCCGGCTGGCCGACGGGTCCGCGTCATCGGTGTGCCGGGCGCTCGCCACACCGGACAAGGTGCGTGTGGCGACCAGGGACCGGGTGCATCAGGCCGCAGCGCAGCTGGCGACGCATGCGGCCGCGGTCCCGCGAACCACCGATCAAGACATCGGTCGATCAAAGTATGCGGGAAATCAGGCGAGCCGGCCGAGCACGTAGGTCCGGGTACCGGCGTCCGTCGTCCGTTCGGCGATCCGGCGGAACTCGGAACTCTGCTCGCCGCGATCGACGCGGATGGCTCGTGCCAGCCCCGCTTGAGCCCGGCCGGGCAGATCGGGCAGACCCTCGAGCAGTTCGTCGAGGACCGCGGGCGAGCCCCTCCGCAGGAATGACCCGGCTCGCCTCACGACCCGCTCCACCAGTTCCGCGGCCTCGTCGAGGTCGGCGAGGGCAGGAGCTCGCACCGCGCGGTGGACCAGAGGCCGCAGCACGGTTTCGTCGCAACCGGCGGCCAGCTGCAAGAGGAGGAGGGAGTGTGCCGAGCGGATCAGCTCGCGTGCCAGGGCCGTCGGACAAGCGGGGTCCTCGCTGCGGGCAACGAGTTTTTCGGTGAGGGTCGCCGCTCGCGCGGCCAGCGGCCCGTTTCGCCGGATGTCGTCGGCGACGGCGGCGGTCAGTGCCGCGACGACCGGGCTCGCCGTAGCGCGGTCGAGTGCCTCGGTCAGGTCGGCGGCAAGGTCCTCCGGGAGGGGCTCGCGGACGGTTTCGGTGATCCAGCGGCCGACGTTCTGCACCGCACCGGGGTGGCGCGAGGTGAGGAGCCGACCGGCGAGCGCCGCGTCGAACCAGCGGAGCTCGACCGCCGTGGTCACCAGGCGGTGGACGGCGGCCTTCGCCGGCGTGGCCGCCGCCCCGAGCGCCAGCTCCGCACAGCGATCCCGCGCCCGAGCGTCGATCGGCGCGAAGGCCCCGGCAACGCGCGCGGCCAGCCCGTCGGCTCCCTCGGCGAGCAGCCGGAGGCCCGAGAGCAGCGTGGCCAGTTCCGGCACCGGGCAGACGTCCAGGACCGCGCTGACGATCCGGGAAAAGTCCTGGTAAAGCAGGTGTTTCGTGCGTGCGGTGACGTCCGCGAGCAAATCCGCGTGCGTCGAAGCCGCGTGGATCATCGCCTGCCCGATCAGCCGGGGATCCACCGGGAGAGCCGGTTCGAGCCATGCGATGACCCGGGCGGCGAGCGCGCGGTCGAGCGGTGGTGCCTTGATCAGCATCGTCCGCACCAGGGCCAGCTCCCGCCGATCGGCGGGTGCCGGGTCCGCCGTCAGCAGCCCGAAGGTCGGCGCCGGTTCGCGGGCGGCAACCTTCTCGAGCACGTACACCGCCCGCTGCGCCACTGCCGTGTCCGAGCTCAGGGCCGCGCCGAAGAGATCGCGCAGCGATACCGCGTGCACGCCGGAGAGCAGGTCCGCGACGAGCCGGCACTGCACGTCGTGCCACCCGGCGGGGTAATCCTTCGCCAGCATCGCCTGCCAGGAGTCCCAGGTCAGGGTCTTGCGCGCGGGGGCGTCGGCGAACACCGTCCGGACGAGCGCCTGGGCTTCGGACGTCGAAGCCGCGGGCAACCGATGCTGCAGAGCCACTTCGAGGAGGCTCGCGGCTTCGCCGGCCGTCACGCCGTTGTGGAGGCGGAGGATCGCCGCCCGGGCCCAGGGTCCCAGCCTGCCGTAGTACTGCCGGAGCACCGCACGGTCGGCGTCGGTGTACGTGGTGTCGTCGAGGGCTTCCAGAAACCGCTCCGGCAGCTGGCCGCGTCGGTCGGCATCGGTCATGGCCGGCCGACGCTCGGCGATCGCCTCCAGCGCCGCGGGCAGGAGCCGCCCGCGATCCGCCGAGCGGGCGACCAGGTCGCCCAGAACCCGCGCGGCGAGGGACAGCACCGGCGCCGCGACCCGGGCGAATCCGGCGAGCAGGAGGTCCGCTACCGCCGTCGCGTCGCCCTCGGCGGTGGCGCCCAGGGCTTCCAGCACGTGCCATTCGTGCTCGGGGGAAGTCCGTCGCTCGAGCAGCTCGGCGATCAGGGTGAGGTCGCCGCGGGTGACCGCCGAGAGCGCCACCGCCCGCAAAGACAGGAGGTCGTCGAGGTCCAGCCGGCCGACGATCTGCTGGTATTCCGCCGGCTCTTCGAGCGTGTACAGGAGCTGGACGAGGATGGGCCCGAGGTGGCCGCGCTGGCCCGGGTCGGCGAGCCGGGCCAGGAAATCCGTCCGGTCGGCGTCAGCCTCCGCCAAGTACCGCGCGATCACCCATTCGGCGAACGTCTGGTGGAAGAAGCGGAACCGGGTGGGGTCGGCCGCGGGCACGAGGATCCCCGCCGAGCACAGGTCGTCGAGCGCGTGGTCGTCCGGAGCCGGGTCGATCCCGGCCGCCCGGAAGTTCTCCGCGAACGTCGTGGTGGAGCGGGCGAGGATCGCCCGGCCGCCGGCCAGGCAGATCCGGCCCCGCTCCTCGGCCTCGGTGTAGGTGAGGCTTCGCCGAGGACTGCCGACGACCTGGTGGTTCCAGTGGGTCTGGAACAAACGCGCGACAGTGAGGTCCTCGGGGATCTCCCCGCTGGGTGCGTACAAGCTGCAAGCCAGGGCGAGCAGCAGCGGGTTCCCGCACACCTCGACCACCGCACGCCGTCGCCCGCGCAGGTGGAGCAGCCGGTCCAAGAACGCGTCACGCCGGTCCGGTGTCACTTCGGCGAGCGTCTGCACGTAGCACCGCGCGAAGTGCTTGGTCTCCGACTCGCTGAGCCGGTACACCTCCCGGCGGTCGATCCGGGCCGCGAGCAGGGACATCCGCTCGCCGATCGGCTCCAGCTGCGTCCGGAACTCGAAGCTGCGGCAGGTGAAGACCACGGGAACGCCGCGTTCGACCAGCTGGTGGAGCCATTGCGTCAGCACGGGGCGGAGTTCCCGGTCCAGGATCAGGTCGAGGGTGTCCAGGAGCACCACGGGACGCAGTCCCCACGACTGCTGGAGCCCGACGACGTCGGTCAACGTCCCCGGGCGGCCGATCGCGGCGCCGAGCTGGGCGTCGAGTTCGGCCGGGGTGCGGGGCCGGTCGGTCACCTTTTCGCTCAGGGACACCAGGACGACGCCGACATCCGGTCGCTTCGCGAGCTCGTCGTGGAGCTGCGCCAGCAGCACACTCTTGCCCATGCCGGCCTCGGCGTAGATCGCGACCACCGCCGGGACCGTCAAGGCCTGCTCCACCGCGGGCACGAACACCGACTCCAGGCTGGCCCGGCGCAGCAGCGGCAGGATCAGCCGGGCGGGATCGGTGAGGGAGTCCCTGGTCGGGGAGACAACGCGGTCGCGCTGGGGAATCCCGTCCCCGGCTTCCTCCGGCGGCGGCGTCCACAGCGCCCCGAGGGGCGGCTCGGGATGGGCGGCCTGGCCGGTGAGGGTGCGCAGCAGGTCATCCGCGCCGCCCGGAGCGAACGAGAACCGGTAGTGCGTGCTCGTGTGCCCCTGGAGGAAGGGCGGCAGTTCGTCGACGTCGTGCCCGGGAAGGAGGACCGGGAGGATCCGGGCGCGCCACCGGGACCGGTCGGCCGTGAGCAGCTCCCGGAGCATCCCCGCCTCGTACTGCAAGCCCCAGGTGCGGCTTTCGGAAGCCTGCTCCATCGACCGGCGGTGGAACTCGCGTGACGCGATCACCAGCACGTAGTCCGCGGCCGGCATGGTCCGGTCGACCCACAGCGCCCAGTCGATCCGCTCCCGGTCGGCCCACTGGTCGAGACGGACGTCGATGCCCGACTCCCGCAGCAGGGTCGCCAAGCGGAGCACCACCCGCACATGGTCTTCGTCGTCGTGGGCGTAGGACACGAAGACGACCGGCGCGGTCGCTCGTGCCTCGGTCATGGCGAACCACTTTACGGCCTCCGCGAAGCCGGACGGTGACGTCGGCGCCGGGGAAGTCGGCCGGGCCGCCGAGCGACGTGGAGCCCGCCGACCAGTTCGGTGGCCGCCGCTGCAGCCAGCCAGCCGCCCTTTGGCCGGGGTCAGCGGCCGAGGCCACCGCCGAACTGCGCGAAAACCGTTGCCCCAGCCCGCCGAACTGCCCGGTTCCGACTGACCCGGCGCCGGACCCCGAGCCGCCCGAAGGACCGCAGACGCCATGGGAGCATCGAGCATCCGGGATCGTGGACGACGAGGATTGGGACGAGCAGGTCGATGCGGAGTTCTTCGAGGCGGTCAAAGACGTCGGCCTGACCGCGGCCGAGTTCGTCCCGGACGTAGTTGACGGTGTTGACCATGACGACCGACCCGACGGCGGCGACCACGAGGTTGAACCCCAGGACACCTCGCAGCCGCGGTGTCGCTGCGTAGCCAGTGGAAGCTGACGACGCTGAGCGCCGCCGCGACGAGCACCGGGCTCAGCAGGCTCTCCATCGTCGAGGCGAGCTGCGAGGCCGACAGCGCCCGGGTGTAGTCGCGCTCGTCGGCCAGGATGTCCGGCAGCACGGCCTGGAAGGTCGGGGTGAAGGCCGCGGAAGCCGACTGGAGCACCACGACCAGGGCGTAGACCTGCCAGATCTCGCTGACGAACGGCAGCGCGAGAACGACGAGCGCCCGCACGAGGTCCAGGCCGACCAGCATCATCCGGCGCGGCACTCGGTTGGCGTAGGCGCCGGGCGACCGTCACGTAGGTGACCGTCTTGATCGCCAGCGCGGTTCCCAGCACGGCCCCGGCGTCGGCACCCGCGAGGTCGTAGGCCGGCAGCCCCAGCGCGACGGTGGTCAGCCCGGTCCCGAGCAGCGCCACGAGTACGACGTCGCCTCGCTGGCCGCGGCAGTCGGGATCGCGCGCCCGGCGGTGTCCCAGCACCTGGCGAAGCTGCGGCTCGCCGGCCTGGTGAGCCTGCGCCGCGACGGCCGCCACACCCACTACGAGCCCGCGGCGGTCACGTCCGCTGCCTGCTCGCCGAGGTCATGAACGCCGCGGACCACCACATCCACGGCATGCCCGACCACGACTGACCCAGCGCTTGAATTACCCCGACGAACGCCGCCGAGCAGCGCCAACACCCGAGTCAAGGCCGTGGACAGCGAGCGCCCGCCATGGCGTCGCCCTGGTCATGGCATCAGATTCGCCGTGCCCTTACTCCTCAGCGTGAACGCAGGCCGTCGAGGATGACCTTCACCAGGCGTCGGCGAGCTGCCGGCGAGGGCTGCTCGGCCGCCGCGGCGACGGCGTGCAGGCAGTACCCCGCCAGCTCGGCGGGGTCGACGTCACCGCGGACGTCGCCGGCGGCGGCAGCTTCAGCCAGCAAGCCGCGGAAAAGGTCGACGAGCTGCTGCTCCGCTTCCGCGACGTGCTCGTCCCGGTGAACCACGGCCGCGAGATCCGCACTGTGGCGACCGCGGTGGAAGGTGATCTCGGCGTAGGCCTGCAGCGCCTTCACCAGCCGTGTTCCCGCATCCGCGGGGCCGGCCACGATCGCGGTCAGCTCGGCCAGGTGAGCTGCGACGTGACGACCGTGCCACGCGACGAGGATCGCGTCGACGTCGGCGAAGTACTTGTACAACGTCGCCCGGCCGATCCCGGCTTCGGCGGCGATCTGCGACATGGTCACCGACGCGGGCCCACGCTGGGCGACCAGCTCGGCGGCCGCGTTCAGGATCGCGTCCCGCACCGCGAGGCGGTGCGCCGCGACGGTATCGGTCCACAGCTTCGGCACCGGACGAGCATACAAAACGACCTACTAGAGACACCTTGTATTGACAGAGACACATTGTCTTGATAATTCTGGGCTGCACCGTGAGGAGACGCCCATGTCGATGTCGCATTCCCCCATCCACCACCCCGACGACCTGTACGCCAGCCCGCCCCCGTGGGACATCGGCCGTCCGCAGCCCACATTCCTGGCACTGGCCGACGCAGGCGAACTCCGCGGACACGTCCTGGACGTCGGGTGCGGCACCGGTGAACACGCTTTGCTGGCCGCCGGGCTCGGTCTCGACGCGACCGGCGTCGACCTGGCCGCGACCGCCCTCCGAATCGCCGAAGACAAGGCCCGAGAGCGTGGCCGCGTCGCCCGGTTCGCGCAGCTCGACGCCCGGAACCTCGGCGAGCTCGGCGACGTCTTCGACACCGTGCTGGACTGCGGGCTGTTCCATCTCTTCACGGGTGAAGACCAAGTCGCCTACCTGGCCGGCCTGCGCGCGGTCCTCCACCCGGGCGGCCGCTACTTCATGCTCGGGATCAGCGATCGCGAACCTGGCGATTGGGGCCGGGTGCACAAGCTGACCCGGGACGACGTCGTGACCGCATTCGTCGAGGGCTGGCGACTGGATTCCTTGTCCCGGAGCAGGATCGACATCACGCCCGAGCCGGGCGGCGTGCACGCCTGGTTCGCCGCGGCCACGAAGGTCTGAGGCCGGATGCTCACCGCCGAAGCTCGCATCGACACCGCTCGAGCCAGCCGCTATCTCGTGCAACTGTGCCGCCACGCCGGCGAAATGGGCCGGGGCGCCGGCCACCGGCTCCGAGCGCACGCCGGGCACCGGCCGCCGGAGCTCCAAAGCGTCGACTGGAGCGAAACCGAGGGCACCATCGCGACCGCCGACGCTCGCTGCACCGTGCAGGCCACCGAGAGCGCCTTGACTCTGCGGGCCGAAGCCGCCGACGAACAACAGCTGGCGCGCGTGCAGGAGCTCGTGGGCAAGCGCCTGGAGACGATTGGTCGCCGCGACCAGCTCAGGGTGATCTGGCGGCCGCCACAGGGAAATCCGGATCCCGCAACGGTGCCGGGGAAGCACCGGGGGAACCTGATCAGCATCGCCGCAGTAGTTGTACTGGTCATCGCCGTCCACATCGGACTGGGCACCGCGGTGCTAAGCGATGCGCGCTGGACCTGGGCAGCCGACGCGGTCGCGGCGATCGTCGTGGTCAAGGTCGTCGTAGTGACCGTGATCGCCCGGCGCCGCCGCAACCGGGCATGATGGCCGCGCAGGCACCGTCCCCGGCCGGCGCTCGGTCAACGGAGCCCGGCCGCCAGGGTGTCGAAGTCCGGGAACGCCGACGCGATCGGTGAGCCGGTGAACGTACCGACCCAGCCACCGTCGTCGTGGAAGAACCGGACCGACACGTAGTCCGGGCGGGTGCCCATGTCGAACCAGTGGGTCATCTTCGCCGGCACGCTCAGCAGGTCGCCCGCTTCGCACAGGACGCCGTAGACGTTGGCACCGATGTGCAGGTAGAAGACGCCGCTGCCGCGGGCGAAGAACCGGTCCTCGTCATCGTCGTGGATGTGCTCGGCGAGGAACTTCTGCCGAGCCTGAGAGGCTTCGTCCGCCCACGACGGATCGGCGGACGGGGTCATCCGCACGGCGTCAACGAGCTGGTAGCCCTCTTGTGCCATGACCTTGTCGATCTGCGGCCGGTAGGCCTCGACGACCTCCTCGGCGGTGACCTCCCGGGGGAGGTTCTCGACGACGTCCCAGCGCTCGAAGCGGACCCCGAGCCCGCCGAGCTCGCGGGCGATGACCTCGGCGTCGGTGGTGCGCAGCCGCACCTGCTCGGGGCGGTCGTCGGGCCAGACGGTCAGCAGCGTCATCGTGTTCCCCTTTCCTGGGCGTCGATCGTGAACCGCAGCAACCATTCCAGGCATTCGAGGCGGTGGCGTGCCTGGTGCAGATCGTCGCCCCAGACATAGATACCGTGGCGGGCGACGATCAACGCGGGGGTGTCGGGCCGGAAGCCGGCGGCGAAGGCATCGCCGAGGACCTTCATGTCCTGGCTGTTGGGGACGACGGGGATCGTCACGACATCGTCGTGCGCGGCCCGCCCGAACCCCTTGAGCATCTCCAGGTCGCGCAGCACGACCCCGGTGGGTGAGCGTTCGGCGGCCAGCACCGGGGCGAGCGCGTGGACGTGCACCACAGCCCCGGCTCCCGAGACCGCGGCGATGCGCCCGTGCAGCCCGGCTTCGGCCGAGGGGGCCCGCTCAGGGTGCGGCTGATCCGGAACAGCGATCCCTTCCTCGTCGACGAGGACGACGTCCTGCTCGGACAGTTCGCCCTTGTCCCGGCCGCTGACCGTGACGATCAACCGCAGCGGATCGCGCCCGGCGACGACGGAGAGGTTGCCCGACGTGCCGCGCATCCAGCCCATCGCGGTGTAGCGCGCCGCTTCGGCGGCCAGGACGCGCCCGGCGAGGTCGAGGGCGGTCATCTCGGGATCACCTTGACGTCGTCGAACGAGGTGATCTTGAGGTGGGCGCCGAAGTCGGCTCGCTCGTACGGCTCGCCGGCGCGGGCGACGCCGACGGTCTGCCAGCCATAGGCGGCCGCGGCGTCGAGTTCGGCCGGGACGTCGGAGAAGAACACGATGTCGGCGGGCTCGGCGCCGAGCGCGGTCGCGATCGCCCGATACGACGTCGCTTCGCGTTTCGGGCCGGCGTTGACGGTGTCGAAGTGACTGTCGAACAGGCCGGTGAGGTCCCCGGCGGTGGTGCGGGAGAAGGAGGCGACCTGGCCGGCGACCGAGCCTGAGGAGAACACCGCCAGCCGCAGCCCGCAGTCGTGCCAGGCCCGCAGGGTGGGGACGACGTCGGGGAAGTACTCGGTGGTCAGGTCGCCCTCGGCGTACCCGCGTTGCCAGATCAACCCCTGCAGCGTCTTGAGCGGGGCGGCCTTGCGGTCCTCGTCCATCCACCCGTGCAGGGCAGCGACGACCTCGGCGGTGCTCGCGCTCTCGGGTAGACCGGCCAGGTGCTTGGCGTCGGACACCGCCGCTGTCACGACCGGGTCGTCCGGGTGGTCATCGATCCACGGGCCCAGCCGTGGGCGGGCGTAGTCGTAGAGCACGACGTGCACCTGGCTGGTGGCGGTGAGCGTGCCCTCGATGTCGAGCACCGCCCATCGGGCGGACAGCGTCGTTGTCACTGGTTGGGTTCCCCTTCCGCGTAGTACTCCCCCAGCCGGTCCGGGGCGAACGGCCCGCGGTCGGTCACCACCGTGGTGACGAACCGGGGCGGTGTGACGTCGAAAGCCGGATAGCGGCCGCGGACCCGGCCGCTGGTGGTCGGCTGCCCGAGCACAGTGAGCACCTCGGCGCCGTCGCGGTACTCGATCGGCACGTCGGCACCGGTCGCGGTGGCCTGGTCCGGCGCTTGCACGAGGGCGTGGAACGGGACGCCGAAGGCCGCGGCGGCAACCGCGAGGCCGAGCGTGCCGATCTTGTTGACGACGTGACCGTCCATGGTGACGCGGTCGGCCGCGGTGACCAGGACATCGATCCGGCCCGAGGCCAGCTCGGCGGCGCCCATGCCGTCGGTGATCACCGTGGTGTCGACGTCCATCTCGGCCAGCGTCGCCGCCGTGAGCCGAGCGCCCTGCAGGTAGGGCCGGGTCTCGGTGCAGACGAACGCCGGCTCCTTGCCGGCGCGGCGGGCCGCGAGCACCACCTCCACGAGGTACAGGTCAGCCCAGCAATGAGTGAGCACGACACCGTCGTCGGGCAGCAGCTTGGCCGCGTGGCTGCCGAGGGCGCGGCTACGGGCCCGGTATAGCTCGTCGCCGCGGCGGGCGCCGTCCTCAGCCGCGTTGACCACGTCGTCGCTCGCGGCGACGGCGTCGAGCACGCAGCCCACGGCCTTGCGCAGGTGGTTGTTGGTGCTGCGCGTCGCGACCAGCTGGGCGGCGGCAACCTCGAGCCGGGCACGAGCTTCAGCGACCGGCAGAGCGGCCGCGGCGCGGGCGGCGAGGACCATCCCGCCGAGCGCGGCGAAGTACGGGCCGGAGGACTGAGTGACCATGCCGGAGATCGCGTCGGCCACCTCGTCGACGGTCTTGCACAGCACCCAGTCGCGGCGGAACGGAAACCGGCGGCGGTCGAGGATGTGCACGCCGTCCTCGTCGAGACGGACGCTGTCGGCGAGGACGGGCAGCATGTCGGTCACCGGCTCGCCTTTCTAGCTGTATCCGGAGGGGACGGGCGGCCTGCCCGTCAGGAAGTAGGCGCCCACCTCGCGGGCCTTATAGCTGATCGGGTCGTGCAGGGTCAGCGTGCGGGCGTTGCGCCAGAACCGGTCGAAGCAGTACTTGCCGCCGGTCGAGCGGGCACCGGTGAACTCGAAGACCTTCGACGTGGTCTCGACCGCGGCGCGGCTGGCCGCGATCTTCGCCGCCGACACGGCAATGGCCGCCTCCGCGCGCTCATCGGCGGTCAGGTCGATGCCACGTTCATCGGCAGCGCCGAGGGCCGCGACGGCGGCGTCGACCGCATGGCCGGCGGCGCGGGCCATGGCGAGCAGCTCGCCGTAGCCGGCCAGGATGTAGGGATCGTCAGCCGCGGCGGCCACGTCGGAGAGCGTCCATGCCCGGGCGTGGTCGCGGGTGTAGACCGCAGCGGCGTCGAGCGATCCGAGCGCCAGGCCGACGTACACCTGCGCGAGCATCAGCTGGAATCCGAGCGCAGCCAGCGAAAGCCGCGGCGGCACCGGATCCGGCTGGACGCCGAGCACGTCGCCGTGTTCGACGCGGACGCCCTCGAACCGGACGCCGCCGCTGGCGGTGAGGCGCTGCCCGATGTTGTCCCAGCCGCCAGGATGGCTGATGCCGCGAGCACGGGCATCGACGCCGAAAGTGGTCTTCTCGCCGGTGTCGGTCCGGGTCGCGCTGACGACCAGCCGGTCGGCGACAGCAGCGCCCGTGGCGAAGGTCTTGAAGCCGTCGACCACGAACGCGTCACCGGCCGGGGTCATCGTCAGATCCGCGTCGAGCGGATTGCCGACCCCCGCCCAGAACCAGCCCGGTTCCGAGGGCGATCGCGTGCCGAACAGCCCGGTCCGCCACTGCTGCAGGTAGTGGTAGCCGAGCAGGTGCCCGACCGAGGCGTCGGCGGCCGCGACGGTCCGAGCCGCTTCGTTCGCGGCCGTCCACCCGTCGGTGGTCAGCAGCTCGAGCAATCCGGACTGCCGCAGCAGCTCCACCTCGGCGACCGGGAGGGCACCGGCCCGATCACGCTCGGCCGCGTCGGCGCGCAGGGCCGCGGCGACCTTCTCACTGGATTCCCGCCAGTTCATCCCCAGACCTCCCAAGGCCAACCCAACACGCTCAGGCCTCCACAGCCAAGAGCTCGGTGAGCAGTTCCCACACTCTGCGATCGATCTCATCCCGGATCGGCCGAACATCCTCGACCCCCTTGCCGAGCGCGTAGGAGCCGGCCCACATCAGTCCGAAGGAGACCAACAGCGGAACCGTGATGCACGCGACAGCGAACGGGTTGCCGCGACCCGGCTTGGTCGCGGTCGACTCGACCGCAAGCCCCGCGCCGGCGTAGTGCGCGGCGCCGAGCCGCTCGGCGTCCCCGTCGCCGGCCGGTAGGCCGGTCCCTGCCGCGGCATCCGAGGCTTCACCAGCTCACCGTCACGGCTTTGGGGACCAGCAGACCGTTGCAGTCGACGTCCACCGCATCAACAGGCGGCAACGTCGGCGTGAGCTCGTCGGCTACCAAATTGGTCAATGCCACCAGCTGACGAAACCCCAAACTCGCGCCCGGACAGACTCGCGGCCCGGCGCCGAACGGCAGGTAGGCGTGCGGCAGATGCGGGGTGCGTGGCCCCAGCCACCTGGATGGCCGGAAATCTTCGGGTTCCTGCCAGTACCGACCGTCGCGATGCAGCAGGTAGGGGGACACGAGCACCTGGCTGACCGCCCGCCGCCAGTAGCCGGAAACGGTGGTGGCACGCCGTACGGTACGGACGAGCAACCACTGCGGCGGGTGCAACCGCAGCGTCTCCTTGACGAACGCCTCCGGTCGTTCGGCTGAGGAAGGGTCTTCGGCGAGACGCAGCAACACCCAAGACAACGCCGCCCCAGGTACCCCGTGCGAAGCGAAGAGGACGGTACGGAGAGCGCGGACCGCCGCACGATCGGCCGTTCCCCGGGCCAGGAGGGCGTCGACGAGATCGCGTGGCTCCCGGTTCCGCCGCCGGCGCCGCACGAGTTCGAGGAGCACCGCGTTGAGTTCCGCGTTCCCCGCCCTCACCGCACGGGCGCCGGGCCGAGGAGCCCAGCGAACCCTGGCTTCTCCGGTGGCAAGTACCGAGAGGGCGCTGGTGAACAACGCGTCGGCGTGCCGGATGAGCTCGGGCACGAGCGTGGGGTCCGTGTCGTCCCCGCCGACGCAGAAGTCGACCAAGGCCCGGCCACAGACACGCCGGCACACGTCCAGCAGGTCGTGTTTCTCTCCCGCACCCGCGGCGAACTCCGCGCGAGCCACGTCGACGAGGCGACGCAGGTGGTCGCGGGCGATGCGGTCCGCGAAGCCGTGCCACACATCGCGGCGGGTGGCCTGCCACGCGTCCAGCCCGGCGTGTGCCCTTCGACGGTGACGACGGCCGGCGAGCAAGCTGGTGTCGAGCAGGAAGGCGGCATCGGTCGAGGCCAGCACGCCGTGTGCGGTGCCCCGGTCGTGCACGACGACTGTGTCGGGTGCCAGCCGGACGACGTCGCCGTATTCCTCGCGCGTGCGCCGTAGCCAACCCATCCGGTCCGCTTCGTAGCGGCGTACGTCGCCGATCAGCCACTGACCGCGTGGGCCGGGTGGTTGTGTTCTCACCATGCGCCTCCCGGAGCAGAACGGGAGGGCGACCCGGGACGCCGGGCCGCCCTCATCCGCTCAGTGACAATCGATGTACAGGTACGCACCGGTGTATCGGCCGTGCCGCAGCCGTCGTCGCAGCGCGCGGAAGTAACCACGCATCGTCGCTCACCTCCTCTCACACGGGTCGTCCGGTAATGGATTCAGGGGCGGAGCACGACGGGAAAGCGGTGCAGGCCACGCATCGTGGCGGTCGGGTTCCAGACGAGGGGGCCGGCGACGGCCATCGACGGCGCTCTGCGAAGGAGCTCGCGAATGACGACGCGTCCTTCCAGGCGCGCCAAGTGGGAGCCGAGGCAGAAGTGGATGCCGTTGCTGAACGCCAGATGCCGCCCGGCTTCCCGCGCCGGGTCGAACGCGTCGGGTTCGGCGAATACGACGGGGTCGCGGTTCGCGGCGGCGAGCAACACGATCACCGTAGCGCCCCTGGGTACCTCGACATCGCCGATCGAGGTGTCCCGCAACGCCGTCCGCTCGGTCAGCTGGATCGGTGGGTCGTATCGCAGGCACTCCTCGACCACCTGCTCGACGAACTCCCCGTTCCGGCCGAGCAGCGCCAGCCCGCGCGGGTGCCGGAGCAGTGCGAGCGCTCCGTTGCCGATCAGGTTGGTCGCCGTCTCACATCCCGCGATCAGAAGCAGGGTGAGTGTCGCGAGCAGCTCGGCTTCGCTGAGGACGTCGTCGGCTTCGGACACGGTGAGGAGGGACGACAGCAGGTCGTCGCCGCGATCTCGCCGCCGCTGGTCCGCAAGGTCACCGAAATAGTCCACGAACGCGAGGCGAGCCCGCTCGGCCTCTCCGGCTGTCTCCGGTGTGTGCAGGAACGCCGGGTCATGTTGCCTGGCCGTGGCGTGCGACCACGCCGCCAGCAGCGGGCGGTCGACTCGCGGCACACCCAGCATCTCGCCGATCACCTCGACGGGCAGCGGCGCGGCCAGCGCCGCCATCAGGTCGGCCTCGCCGTCGGCGAGCGCCGTGGTCAGCAGGTCGGTGGTAATGGTTTCGACCACCGGCTCGAGCTTCCCGATCATGCGGGGGGTGAAGGCTTTCGAAACCAGACCGCGCAGCCGCGTGTGATCCGGCGGGTTCAGTTCCAGGAAGGACGGGACGACGCCCTTGGCCGGCTTCGGCTCGGGGTGACCGAAGCCGGGGTCGCGCAGTACCTTTGCCGCCTCAGCGTGCCCGCTCGCCACCAGGACTCCCCACGGCAGCACAGCCAGCGGTGCGTGCTCCCGCCAGCGCCGGTAGGCCGGATACGGGTTTGGGCGGTTCCGGGTCCCGAACAGCGCAAAGAACTCCGCGGGGTCGGCTTCGGCTACGGGCACGTTTCCTCCGTTGCGGCGCTCAGTGGACCACCCGGGCCATGCGTGCGATGGCCTGCCGCAGGATCGACCGCGACGTGGCGAAGTTCAGGCGGACGAATCCCGGCTGCCCGTACTCGCGCCCGTCGCTGACGGCGACCCTCGCGTGGTGCAGGAAGTACTCCCCCAGATCGTCGACGCCGAGGTGGTCCGCGGTCCGCCGCAGATCCACCCAAGCGAGGTAGGTGCCCTCGGGCACGAAGTACGCGGACTCGAACCCTGTCAGTGAGGACAGCAGGGACGAAACGAGCGCCCGGTTCCCGTCGAGGTAGTCGACCACCTGCCGCAGCCACCGCCGGCCCGACGCGAACGCCGCGACGCTGGCCGAGATCCCCAGGATGCCCACACCGTCGCGCTCTCTGGGGCGCAGCGAAGTGAGACCGTCGAAGTCGGCCACCGAGCCGGGAACGGCGATCGCGCACTTGAGCCCCGCGAAGTTCCACCCCTTGCTGGCCGACATTGCGGTCACCAGCGGCACCCCGCGGGACTCCGGCAGCGAGCCGATCGGGACATGGTGACTCCCCGGGTACACGACCGGGGCGTGCACCTCGTCGGCGAGCACCGCCACCTCGTACTTCTTGGCGAGGTGGACGATCCGCCTCAGCTCGACTCCTGTGAGCACGAGTCCGGTCGGGTTGTGCGGGTTGCACAGCACGTACGCCGACGCGCCGGCCCGGAAGGCACGTTCCAGGCCCGCCAGGTCGAACCGCCATCCCGCCGGCGTGCGCAGGACCGGGTTGCGGACGACGCGTCGTCCCGCGGCCGTGACCGCCTCGAAGAACGGCGGGTAGCCGGGGGTGTCGACGACGATCCCGTCACCGCGTCCGGTGTAGACCTCGATGCCGGCTTCGACGACCGCCATGACGTCGGGGTAGAGCAGGAGCTGGTCGGCCGGGACCTTCCACCCGAACTCGTCCGCCGCCCAGTCCGCGAACACCGGGAACAGCGGGGAGTCGGCCGTGTACGCGAAGGCGTAGCCGAGATCACCGCCGCCGTGCAGGTGCGCGAGGATGGCACTCCTGACGCTCTCCGCGATGGGGAAGTCCATCTCGGCGAGCTGCAGCGGAAGCACATCCGGCGGAAACCGGCGCCACTTCTCGCTCCACCGGAGCCGAAGGTCGCGAAGCGTGACGTCGTCGAAGGCGTGGTCGCGCCCGGCCGATGCCTCCATCACCACGCCGAACCGGCGAGGCCGTCAGGAAGCCGCCTTCCCCTCGGCCTCGTGGAACTCTCGCACGCTGCGTGGGCGCATGTCCGTCCACACGCGTTCGATTTCCGCGAGACAGTCCTTCCTGCTGCCCTCGTAGCCGACCACGGCCCAGCCTGGGGGGAGCTCTCGATCCGCGAACCAGATCGAGTACTGCTCTTCGTCGTTGATGACCACGGTGTAGCGGCGATCGTCTTCATCGGACTCCACGGATCCTCCACTCGCACGGTTTTCCAAAAGTTAGCAACGGCTTTCCCCGTCGAGAAGTGCTTGCGACCGCCGACGTGACGCATCCATGGCGGTGCCATAGCAGATCGATGAACGCCGCAGTCGACGATCGGGGCACGAGACCAGCAAGACGGCGACGAAAGGACTTCGATGGCCGGTTCCGACGAACCGTCCTATTACCTGCTGCCGCTCGGCGCGGCCACGGCGGACGAACTCGAGAAGCGTACCGCCGCGGTGCTGGCCTGGCCCGAGGACACCGATCTCCGTGCGGCCGCAGACGCGCTGTGGGCGCGGGCCGGCGGGCCGGACCGCTTCCGGCGCGCCGTGCTGACGACGAGCGTGGCGCACGCCAAGCAGGTGCTCGCGCGCCAAGACGCCCGGTGGGTACGGAACTCTCCCGGTGAGTGCCAGCCGTCGACCGTGGGGTTCTGCTGCTCCGGTCTCGGAGCGCCGATCGTGGTCGCCGGGCGCGCGCTCTACCGCACGAACACCGGGTTCCGAACCCGGCTCGACCGGCTCGACCGGCTGGCCAGAAGGTTGTCCGGCCGGCCGCTGCGCCTCGACGTGGTGACCACGCCGACGGTGGCCGCTCCGGGCAACCCGCTGCGAGCCGCCCGGCTCGAGCCGGAGCCACCCATGCTGTCCACGCTGGACGATCAGCCGCTGCGGTGGGCGATCGGCTACGCACTGGCCCGCACGTGGATCGCCGCCGGCCTCTCCCCCGATCTGGTGGTGGGACACAGCCTCGGCGAGTACGTCGCTGCCTGCCTCGCCGGGGTGTTCACCGAGGAGGACGCGCTCCGGTTGGTCATCCGGCGCGCCGAGCTCGTCTCCCGCCTACCGGCCGGCGGGATGCTCACTGTTTCCCTGCCCCACAACGAGGTTCGACGGTACCTCCCCGACGGCGCGGTGATCGCCGCCATCAACGCACCGCGGTTGACCGTGGCCGCCGGCGACCCGCTGACGCTCAAGCGACTGTCGGAGGACCTGCGCTCGGCGAACGTGGCCCATCGCCTCCTGCCTGTGGACCGCCCTTTCCACTCGCCTCTGCTGGCATCGGTCGCACCGGTGATCGCCGGCGAAGTGGCCGCCGTGCGGCGCGACCCGCCGGTAATGCCCTGGGTTTCGACGGTCACCGGCCGATGGATGCGACCGCACGAGGCGACCGATCCCGGCTACTGGGCCCGCCAGCTGTGCTCCCCGGTCCGCTTCCTGGACGCCGTCCGTGTCGCACGTCGCACCGCGCCGGCCGTGCTGCTGGAGATCGGCCTCGGACGGGAGCTGTCGACGTTCATGTCCCAGACACTCCTGGAGCCCGGCGAGCACAGACCACGAGTGCTGGCGTCCCTTCCGCACTCTCCGTCCTGGCACTGCAACACCGCGAGCTGGCTGGACGCGGTGAGCCAGTTGTGGACGTACGGCGTCGAAGTCGACTGGACGGTCCTACGCGCGATGACCGCCGACAATGCGATTGGAGAGATCCCGTCATGACATCGAACCACGAAGTAGCCGAACGAACGGCGCTGGACTTTCTCAACAGGTACTTCGGCACGGATGATCTCGCGGCGGACGACGACATATTCGCGCTCGGGCTTGCGAACTCGCTGTTCGCTTTGGAGCTGATCTTGTTCGTCGAGAAGGCCTTCGGTATCCACGTCGACGATGAAGACCTGGAATTGGCCAACTTCCGCTCCGCGCGGGCAATGGCCGGGCTCGCGACCCGCAAGCGGGCCGCGCCCGTCAGCGACTGAGCTCCAGCTGCAAAGCCAGGTCCTCGGCTACCGCGGCCAGGACGGCGGCCGAGTTCTCGCGGAGGAAGAAGTGGCCGCCGGGCAGGAATCGCACCGTGCACCGGTCGGTTGTCGCCTCCTGCCACGCAAGGACGTCCTCCCGTGCGACGTACTCGTCTTCGTCGCCCGCGAACACGCTCACCGGGCAGGACAGGCCGCCGGGCTCGGCGAGTCCGAACGACTCGACGACGGCGAAATCGGCACGCACCGTCGGCAAGAGGAACCGCAGGAAGTCCCGGTTGGTCGCGAAGTCCGAAGGCAGTCCACCGTAACTGACGAGATTGGCGACGAGCTGGTCCTCAGGAAGATCGGACAGCACCGGGTTTCGGTTCGGCAGTGTCGGGGCGTAGAAAGCCGATGCGACAACGCACAGCGGTGAACGCACGCGGGCACGTTCGGCCCGCGACGCGATCTCGTACGCCAACCTGCCGCCCATGCTGTGCCCGAAAAGGACATACGGGCGGTCGGCATGGGCGGTGATCTGTGCCGTCAGGACGTCCGCCAGCTCGCCCGCGTCCGAGACGGCGGGCTCGTCGAGCCGCCACTCCCGTCCGGGCAACTGGACGAGGCAGACCTCGACGAAATCGGCGATTTCCGCTCCCCACGAGTGATATGCGCTCGCGCCGCCACCGGCGTGTGGCAGGCAGTACATGCGAACCTGGGCTGCCGGACGCTCGACCGGAGTGGCAAACCAACGCAAACCTCGGAGTGGCCGCACGGCGCCTCCTTTCCTGTGCTGACAACGTCACCATCGCTGGAACCCCGCTGTCGAATCTAGCTCGACTCCGGCGCACTTCCACCCTGGTGCGGCACTCCCGTGATCGAACGATGGCAGTCCCATGGCGTGCGGGTGACCGAGGCCGACATGCTCGCAACCAGACCCAGGACACGAACACCCGGCACGAAGGGAGCGTCGGCCAGTGCGCTCTTACCATCGCGCGTACTCCCTCGGCGAGTTGCGTGCTTTTCCCGGCTGGCAGGAAATGGCCGCGGATCCGCACGGACCGGACGAGAGCGTCTGCTACATCGCGGAGGACCTCAGCGTGGTCGCCGACCCGTTCGGTGACGAACCACCGATCCTCGCCACGGAGAACCAAGACTGGGCCGACTTCTGCCGGTCAAAACTCGGTTTCGCCGTACCGGTGGCGTGACGCATGGCGGAGACGGAGGTAGCGGCATGAACAACACCAGCATCGGTGTCGCCATCGTGGGGATGCACTGCCGGGTGCCCGGCGCCGACACCGTCGAGGATTTCTGGGACAACCTCGTCCGCGGCCGCGAGAGCATCTCCACCCTGCAATCCGACCGGCCCGTCTCCCCCAACCACGTTCCCCGCACCGGACACCTCGACCACACTGACCTGTTCGACGCCCGCTACTTCGGCTACTCCCCGCGTGAGGCGGAACTCCTCGACCCGCAACAACGCCTGCTCCTCGAGACAGCCACCCAAGCACTCCAGCGAGCAGGACACGACCCGACCCGGTTCTCCGGCACCATCGGCATCTACGCCGGAGTCGGCTTCTCCTCGTACCTGGTCAACAACGTGCTGAGCCACCAGGACCTGATCGCCGATCTGCCCGCCCTGCAGCTGCTCATGTCCGGGAGCACGGACTTCGCGGCCACCCGGGTGGCCTACAAACTCGACCTCCGCGGCCCCGCCCTCACCGTCCAAACCGCCTGCTCCACCTCACTCGTCGCCGTCCACCTCGCCGTACAAGCCCTCCTCAACGGCGAATGTGACATCGCACTCGCCGGCGGGGCGTCGCTCACCCTGAGCCGCGGTTACGACGTCACCGACGGCGGCATCCTCTCCCCGGACGGGCACTGCCGCCCCTTCGACGCCAACGCCGCAGGCACCGTCCCCGGCAGCGGAGCAGGCATCGTCGTCCTCCGCCGACTCACCGACGCACACCACGACAACAACCACATCCACGCCATCATCACCGGCACCGCCACCAACAACGACGGCGCCGCCAAAGTCGGCTACACCGCACCCAGCAAGGGCGCGCAGGCCGCCGTGATCGCCGAGGCGCAGGCCGTGGCGGGGGCGCCTCCGGACACCGTCGGCTATGTGGAAGCCCACGGCGCGGCGACCCCGCTCGGCGACCCCATCGAGATCGCCGCGCTGGCCGACGCGTTCGCCCCGCACACCGAACCGGGCACCGTCGCACTGGGTTCGGTCAAGAGCAACGTCGGCCACCTCGACGCGGCTTCCGGAGTGGTGTCCCTGATCAAGGCGGCACTTGCCGTAGAGCACGGCATCATCCCACCCACTCTGCATTACCAGTCGCCCAATCCCGCCGCCCCGTTGGACGCCACACCGTTCCACGTCCCCACCGAGGCGTTGCCGTGGCCTTCGGCCGGGACCCCGCGCCGGGCCGGCGTCAGCAGCTTCGGCATCGGCGGCACCAACGTCCACGTCATCGTCGAGGCACCACCGAGGCGACCGCCGGCCGACGCACCGGACGAAAACCGGCCACAGGTCGTCACCCTGGCCGCGCACACGCCGGAAGCGCTGGACACGGCCACCGCGGACCTCGCCGCCCATCTCGCCCAGCGGCCCGATCTGCCGCTGCGGGATGTCGCACGCACTCTGCACGCCGGCCGCCCGCAACTGCCGTGGCGCCGGACGGTCACGGCCGGCACCACGGCGCAGGCTGCGAAGCTCCTCGAATCCCGCGATCCCATGAGGGTCTTCACGGGAAAGGCACCGGCCACACGTTTCCCGCTGGTCTTCCTCATCTCCGGCGTCGGAGATCAATACCAGGGGATGGCTCGCGACCTGTACCGGCAGGAAGCCGTGTTCCGCACGGAGTTCGACCGGTGTGCCAGGGGCCTGGCGGAGCCGCTCGACGTGGACCTGTCCTCGACCATGGCCGAGGAGGGCATCCCGGAAACCGACCTGCGGCGCACCAGCGTGGCCCAGCCGCTGGCGTTCGCGGTCAACTACGCCTTGTCCCAGTTGTACATCCACTACGGCGCAGTGCCATCCGCGGTCGGCGGCTACAGCGTCGGTGAGCTCGTCGCCGCATGCCTGGCGGGTGTCCTGCCCCTCGACCAGGCACTCACCCTGGTGGCACGCCGGGCGAAGCTGATCGAGGAGATGCCGGCGGGCGCGATGCTGGCCGTTCTGTCCGGCCCCGACGAGCTGGCCGGTCACCTGGCGGCCGAGCCGGACCTCGTCATCGGCGCATTCGACGGACCACTGCTCTCCGTCGTGTCCGGACCGGCTGAGGCGGTCGACAGGCTCACCGAAAAACTCACCGACGACGGCGTCGCCAGCAGGCGGCTGCCGACGACCCACGCGTTCCACTCGCGGATGCTTTCGCCGGTCACCGAGCCACTCCGCGCCTTCCTGTCGACGGTGGACCTCCGGCCACCGACGATGCCGATTCTGTCGAACGTCACCGGCGGGTGGCTCACCGAGGAGGAGGCGACCGATCCCGAGTACTTCGCACGGCACACCAGCACGCCGGTTCGCTTCGCCGACAACCTCGCCGAGCTGTGGCGCCTGGCGGACGGGCCGACGATCCTCGAGATCGGACCGGGCACCGCCCTGGGCAGCCTCGCCATGCAGCACCCCGCACGGCAGGACGCGCCGAACGGTCTCGTCCTCCCGAGCCTGCCCGGCAGGACCGACGCCTCCGGCGACCTGGAGACCGTGCGCACCACGCTCGGCCGGCTTTGGCTGCGGGGCGTACCCATCGACTGGGCGGCCCTCCCGGAAGCGACCACCGCCAACCGGGTGGTCCTGCCCACCTACCCGTTCCAGCGCGAACGGTACTGGCTCGACGCCGCCACCCCGGGGACGGCGACCGGGACCGGTATGCGGCCCGATCCCGCGGACTGGTTCTACCTCCCGTCATGGCGACGGTCGCTACCCCACCGCGACACGGGCGAGGCGCCGTGGCTGGTCCTGACCGGCGACGGCGACCTCGGTGAGTCAACCGTCGCCGCGCTTCGTGCCACCGGGTCCCAGGTCGTCGTCGCGACCGCACGGCCGGGTCGCTCGTTCGGCACGGTCGCCGAACAGCGCCACGTGTACGACCCGGCCGCCCCGGAGACCATCGCTGCGCTGCTGGACGTGCTCGACCGGACGACGGCGGGCGTCCCGTCGCGGATCGCCGACCTCACGTGTGTCACCGGTTCTCCACTCGACGCGGAGACAGCCCTGCTCGGGTTGCTGCACCTCGCGCAAGCGCTCGGGGCCCGGGACAAGGCGAGCAGGACGGAACTGGTCGTGGTGACCTCCGGCGCCCAGCAGGTCGCCGGTGAACAAAGCCTCGTCCCGGCGCACGGTGTGGTCGCCGGCGCCTGCAGGGTCGTCGGTCAGGAACTGCCGCACGTGACGGCCAGGACCATCGACCTGGCGCCCGCGGAGCTGTCGCGCGCGCAGCTCGGCCGGCGGCTTGCGGACGAACTCCGCTCCGGATCGCACACCGCAACCGTGGCACTGCGAGGCGCGCACCGCTGGGAGCAGGTCTTCGAACCCGTCCGGTTGGCGGATGGCGAGCCGGCACACGTCCGTCCCGGTGGGGTGTACCTGCTCGTCGGGGGTCTCGGTCGGGTCGGCCAGGCGGTGGCCCGCCACCTGGCGACCGTGCCGGGCGTGAAGCTCGCCTTCGTGCAGCGCACCGAGCTGCCGCCACCGCAGCAGTGGCCGGTGTGGCAGCCGGGTGACGACGAACGGATCGACCGCGCGATCGCCGACCTCCTCGCTCTGGAAAGTCGGGGCGCGGCAGTCATGGCCGTCACCGCCGACCTCACCTCCCACGAGCGGATGGCCACCGCCATCGCCGCCGTGGAGAGCAGGTTCGGTCCGCTGACCGGAGTGATCCACTCCGCCGGCATGGTCACCGAGGGCCCCAGCATCCCGTTGCCACTGGTCGACCGCCCCACGTGCCGACGACATCTCGCGTCGAAGGTCGGCGGGGTGGCGGTGCTGGCCGACCTGCTCGAGGGCAAGCAGCTCGATTTCGTGCTGCTGAACTCCTCGATCGCCTCCGTGCTCGGCGGCATCGGGTACCTGCCCTACACCGCGGCGAACTGCCACCTCGACGCCTTCGCGCAAGCCGAGCGGGAGCGCACCGGCGTTCCGTGGACGGCCATCAACTGGGAAGGCTGGACGTTCGCCGATCCGGCCGAAGCCGCGCGGTCCGCGGTCACCATCAGCGAGTACCTGATCGACGACGACCAGGCGGCCACGGTCATCGGCCGGATCCTCGCCAACGACCTGCCGCCACAGGTGGTCGTGTCAACCGGTCCCCTGCACCACCGGATCGAGCAGTGGGTCGCCGGTGTACCGCGGGAAGACGAGACCTCATCGATCGAACCCGCGAGCCGGCACACCCGGCCGGCACTGCAGACTGAGTATGTCGCGCCGCGCGATGATACCGAGCACACGCTGGTCGAGATCTGGGAACGGTTGCTTGGGATCGACCCGATCGGCGTGTACGACACCTTCTTCAGCTTGGGCGGGCACTCCCTCACCGCGACGCGTGTGCTCACGCGCATCACCGAGTCCTTCGGGGTGCAGGTGCCGATGCACGAGCTGCTGACGCGGCCGACGGTAGCGGAGGTCGCGGTTCTGGTGCGCGCGGCGATCGACCGAACCGCGCACCGCACGGACTCCACCGCGATCCCGGCGGTGCCGAGGGAGCGGTACCGAGCGGCCGTCGACGAGCGGGACGAGCGGTGACCACTGGAATCAACGGTGAGAAGCGGCTGACGTACCCCTCACCGGTCAAGGAACCCGGCGGGCGGGCCGGCCCTGTGCGGGCCGGGGCCCCGTTCGTCGAGCGGGTCCGGTACGCGGCCGGCGACGCGGTGATCTCCGTGGCCGTGAGCCAGGACGGCCGGCGGATCAGCGCCGCGTCCATCGATGGCCGCCTGCACGTCCTGACCGCAGACGGCACCCCGGTGTGGCGGTCAGGCCCGCTGACGGGCGAGGCGTGGTGCACGAGTCTGTCCGCCGACGGCACACGGGTCGCCGTCGGCACCGCGTCGCCGACCGCGGCCTCGGGCGCAGTCACCGTGTTCGACGCCACCGGTCGGGAGCTGTTCCACCGGCCGCTGCCCGCGCCGGTCCGGGGGGTCGATCTCAGCGCGGACGGGAGGACGCTGGCCGTCGCGACCTGGCGCAGCGAAGTGCGGCTTTTTCGTGCGACGACCTCCGGATACCAGCGAGTGCACGAGCCCGTCCGCGTCGACGGCAACGGCTGCTACGGCATCCGGCTCCTCCCCGAAGGCGACCGCGTCTGCGTGAGCGCCTCCGACCACGGGTTGTCCGTGGTCGACTTCGCACGTGGTTCAGTCAGCCGCTTTCCCATCGTCACCGGGCTCTACAACGTCGCGTTCACCGAAGGCGCCCGCCGCGTGGCGGTTGCGTGCGGCGACGGCAAGGTACGAATCGTCGACCTGCGCGACGGCCGGGAAACCGTGGAGATAGCGGTGTCCACCCGGCCGGTCTGCGGGGTCTCCGCGACGAGCGCTCCCGGCCCGGTGCTCACCGGCTGTCTGGACGGGCGGGTCCAGCTCATGGGGCCGGACGGCGAGGTGTACTGGCGGTACGCGACGGAGGGCGAGGTGTGGTCGACCGCGCTCAGCGCGGACGCCTCGGTGGCGGTCATCGGCTCCGGCGACGGCTCCGTGTCGGTCCTCGAGAACCGGCTCACGACGAGCGCGTTCGCGAAGCTGCGACTGTGCGAGCAGGCCTGTGCCCAGGGGAACACGGCCGACCTCGCACCGATGCTCGGTGTCTACAGCGAGCTCGGGCTGCTGGAATACGGGCAAGATCGCTTCGCCCGGCTCACCGAGGACGGCCCGGCCGGAGCGCGCCATGCGGTCCGGGACAAATTCGTCGAAGCGCTGCGGTCCTACCTGGTCCGGTGCCCCACCCAGAGCTCAGCGGAGCTCCTGCTCGCCGATCTCCTGCGCGATGCGGGGCGGTTCGACGAGGCGATCGCGCACTACCAGCACGCCTCGACCGACTCCGGCGTCACGGCCGAGGCGCTGATCAGTGCGAGCGCCTGCTTCGAACGGCTCGGTATGCCGGAAGCGGCCAGGGTCAGCGCCCGCCGTGTCCACAGCCGCCCACTCGGCCGTGGCGGGCTCATGCCCTTGTACAACCTCGGCCGCGAATACCAGGACCGTGGTGATATCGGCGCGGCGCGTTCGGTCTTCGAAACCGTCGTGGCGTGGAACGTCGCCCATCGCGACGCGATGCGGCGGGCAGCGGAGCTCACCGGCCCCGAGGCAGGAAACCGCGGGCCGGACGTCCCGTCCCCAGCAGCGGCGGACAGCGCCGCCGACCGGGTGTTCTCCGCCAATGCCCGGCAGTCCCAGGGCACCGCCGAGCACCGCGCCCGGCTCCAGCGCGGCCGGAAACTCGTGAACGCGGCCATGAACACCGTGCCGAACGGCGAGGCGCGCTGGCGGTCACTGGCGACCTACCTGACCTACGACTTCGCACCACCACGCGACCAGGCCAAGAAGTGGCTGGACGTCGTGCACAGCCTGGCCCGTATCGAAGAGGCCGGCATCCACGGCGTATCGCTCGACATCGGTACGGCGACCGCCCGCTATCCCGGGGTGCTCCGGCAGCTCGGTTTCCAGAGCTTCGGTGTCGACCTCGAGCTCGAGGCCATCCGCTACGCCCGCTCGTCCAGCCGGGATCCGCTGCCGCTCGCCGTGGGCGACGCGACCCGGCTGCCTTTTCGCGACGGGGTCTTCGACCTCGTGACCTGCATGATGGGCACGTTGTCGCACCTGAGGCCCGACCAGTTGCCCCTGGCCTTCGCCGAGGTCGTCCGCGTGCTGCGCCCCTCGGGACACCTCATCTGTTCCACTTGGGATCCCACCGCACGCAACCTCGACTTCCTGGCCATGTACACCCAGCAACAGAAAGAGATGCTGCGGCGCAACCTGTGCACCCGCGAGCGGCTCGCCGAGGAGGTGGCCCGCGCCGGGCTCACGGTCGCCAGGATCGAACCCTTTTGCGTCTTCCCCGACTTCCTCGGCCACGAGGTCGCCACGCCCGCGGATCACCGGGTGGACCTGCAACAGCTGATCGATCTCGACCTCGCGTACCGCGCGACGGTCCCGGACGCGCCGGGCCAGATGTTCATGCTCGCCGCACGCAAGCCAGCAGGAGGTGCCCCATGAGCGGCGACCGCTACGTCATGCCGAGCTCGGACGCGCAGCGACGACTCTGGCTGGCACAGCAACTCGCACCGGCGAGCGCGTTCTACATGGTTCCGATGTGTCTACGGCTACGGGGGCCGCTCGACGTCGCAAGCCTGGATCGGGCCCTGGACACGCTGGTGGCCAGGCACGAGACGCTGCGCACCTCGTTCGGCGAGCAGGACGGCGAGGTCGTCCAGGTCATCGCCGATCTGACCGTGCCGCTGCGGGTGGTGGACCTGCGCGGCCTCGACGCGGACGCGCGGGAACGGGCACGGGTAACGCTCACCACCGAGGAGTCGCGCCGGCCGTTCGACCTCAGCCACGGACCGCTGCAGCGGCAGGCGCTGCTACAGCTGGCCGACGACGAGTACCAGCTCTTGATCGTCACCCATCACATCGTCACCGACGCGTGGTCACAGGACACCTACTTCCGCGAGCTGCGCCTCCTCTACGAGGCGTACACGGCCGGCCGCAACCCCGCCCTCCCGGAGGCGCCGCTCCAGTACGCCGACTACGCGGTGTGGCAACAGGAACAGCTGACCGGCGGCAGGTTCGCTGCCCACCTCGACTACTGGCAGGAGCGGCTCGACGACGCGACTCCGACCGAGCTGCCCGCCGACCGGCCGCGACCGGATGTCGCCGACCACCGAGGCGACCGGCACTCGTTCACCTTCCCCCCGTCGTTGGTGGCGCGGCTGCGCCGGCTTGCCGAACAGGAGCACGCCACCCTCTACATGGTGCTGCTCGCGGTCATCAAGACCGTGCTCGCCAAGACGACCGGCGCTACGGATCTCAGCGTCGGCATCCCGATCGCCGGACGAACCCGTTCCGAGCTGGAGACCATCATCGGGTTCTTCGTCAACACCCTGGTGATCCGGACCGATCTCGCCGGCGACCCCACGTTCCGCGAGTACCTGAGCCAGGTCCGCGCCGCCTGCCTCGCCGCCTATGAACACCAGGACGTGCCGTTCGAGAACGTCGTCGAGGCTGTCGCCCCGGCCCGTGCCGCCGGCCGCAACCCGCTGTTCCAGATCATGGTGGTGCTGCAGAACACGCCCGCCGAGAACATCCGGCTCGGCGAACTGGAGCTCGACTACGAGATGGTCGCCAACGACACGGCGAAGTTCGATCTCAACGTCGTGCTGCTCGAAGACCCGCACGGTGAGGTGAAGTGCGTTTTCGAATACGCCACCGCGCTCTTCGACGCGGCGACGATGGTCCGCTTCGGCGACCGGGTGCTGACGACGGCGTGGGCCGTCGCCGACGCCCCGGAAACGCCGCTGAGCCGCCACCCGGCGGTGAGCGCCGACGAGGCGGACCTGATCCTTCGGACGTGGAACGCAACCGCGAGGCCATCGGACGATCTCGCCCCGACGCTGCACGGTTGCCTCGAGCAGGCGGTCGACCGTTACCCGGACCGGGTCGCCGTGCACGACGGGAGCACCAGCCTCACCTACGCCGAGCTGGACGAGCGCGCCAACCGGCTCGCCAACCACCTGCTCTCCCTGGGCGTCACCCCCGAGTCCACGGTCGGTGTGTGCGTCCGGAGGGATGTCGACCTGCTCGTCGCGCTGTACGGGGTGATGAAGGCCGGTGCCGCATACCTGCCGCTGGACCCGGAGTACCCGCTGGAACGCCTGCGGCTGATGGTGCGCGACAGCAGGACCACGGTGGTCGTGACCCACGCCGAGTTCCACGACCGGTTGCCCGGCAAGGTGTCCACCGTCGATCTCGACGGTGCCGCGGTGTCCCGGTCGCCGAGCCATCGCCCCGCTGTGCCCATGCACGGCGCCCAGTTGTGCTACGTGATGTACACCTCGGGCTCGACCGGCACGCCGAAAGCGGCCGCGAACGAACACCGGGGACTCGTCAACCTGGTGGCTTGGGGCCGGCGGGTGTTCTCCGACGAAGACCTGGCCGGGTTCTCCGCCACCACCTCGATCGGCTTCGACTTCTCGGTGATGGAACTGTTCATCCCGCTCTCGTTCGGCGGGAGCCTGCTGGTGGCGCCCAGCGCGCTCGTGCTGGCGGACAACGCGCGGCAGCCCCGGGTGCTGCACACGGTGCCGTCGATCGCGACGGAGCTGCTGCGAACCGGGCAGTTCCCGTCCGGCGTCGCGGTGGTGGTCCTTGCCGGCGAGCCACTGCCCGCCGAGCTGGCACGCGCACTGCACGCACTACCGCCGGTGACCCGGGTGATCAACATCTACGGGGTCACCGAGGCCTCGTGCACATCGGTGTCCGCGTTCCCCACCGCGGACCAGCAGGCACCGACCCCGATCGGGCGCCCCATCGGCAACAACCGCGCCTACGTGCTCGACGCACACCTACAACCGGTGCCGATCGGCGCCACGGGCGACCTGTACGTCGCCGGCGCGGCACTCTCCCGCGGCTACGCCGGGCTGCCCGCGCGCACCGCCGGCCGGTTCCTGCCGGATCCGTACGCCGAGGTACCGGGTGCGCGGATGTACCGAACCGGGGATCTCGCGCGGTGGTCGCCGGACGGTCAGCTGGTGTGCCTGGGGCGGGCCGACGCCCAGGTGAAGGTGCGCGGAGTACGCATCGAGCTCGGCGAGGTCGAAGCTTCGGCCCGCACGTGCACCGGTGTCGCGGAGGCGGTCGCCGTCGTGCGACGCGACGCGTCCGGGGATCCGAACCTGATCTGCTACGTGACGGCGGCGACGGGTGCCGACCTCGCCGCCGCGGCGGTACGCGTTCACCTGGCGGGGTTGCTTCCCCGAGCCATGGTCCCGGCGCAGGTCGTCGTGCTCGACCGTTTCCCGCTCAATCCGCACGGGAAGGTGGATCGGCCGCGACTGCCGGACCCGGTTGCCGACGCACAGCCACCGGCCGGCCCGGTGCGGGAGGATGCGGTCGAGACGACCATCGCCGAGGTGTGGGGGGCGGTGCTCGGCCTGGACCGCGTCGGCCGGACCGACAACTTCTTCGAACTCGGCGGTCACTCGCTGCAGCTCGTCCGCGTGCGCGCCATGTTGCAGTCCACGCTCGGCCGCGCCGTTCCCGTAGTCGACCTCTTCCGGTTCCCGACCGTCCGGCTGCTCGCCGAACACCTGCGCGGTGGTCCTGCTCCCGCACGGACGGAACCGGTCACCGAGCCGGCCGCCCGGATGGACCGCCGAGTCGCGATCGTGGGGATGCAGTGCCGGGTGCCCGGGGCCAACACCGTCGAAGACTTCTGGGACAACCTCGTTCACGGCCGCGAAACGATCTCCACCCTGGAACCCCGCCGTCCCACCCCACCCGGTTACGTCCCCCGCACCGGGCGGCTCGAGGACGTCGACCTGTTCGACGCCCAGTACTTCGGTTACTCCCCACGGGAGGCGGAACTCCTCGACCCGCAACAGCGCCTGCTCCTCGAAGTCGCCACCCAGGCGCTCCAGCGAGCCGGACTCGACCCCGGCCAGTTCCCCGGCACCATCGGTGTCTTCGCCGGGATCGGGTTCGGTGACTACCTCTGGAACAACATCCTGCCCAGCGCGAACGCCGGGCGGCTGGACGGGATGAGCGGGTTCCAAGCCGTGCTGTCGGTGGACAAGGACTTCGCCGCGACCCGGGTGGCCTACAAACTCGACCTCCGCGGCCCCGCCGTCACCGTCCAAACCGCCTGCTCCACCTCACTCGTCGCCGTCCACCTCGCCGTACAAGCCCTCCTCAACGGCGAATGCGACGTCGCACTCGCCGGCGGCGCGACCGTGATGGTGCCGGCCCGGGGCTACGTCCACCACGAAGGCGGCATCGCCTCGCCGGACGGGCACTGCCGCCCCTTCGACGCCAACGCCGCAGGCACCGTCCCCGGCAGCGGAGCAGGCATCGTCGTCCTCCGCCGACTCACCGACGCACACCACGACAACAACCACATCCACGCCATCATCACCGGCACCGCCACCAACAACGACGGCGCCGCCAAAGTCGGCTACACCGCACCCAGTGTGCACGGCCAGCGGGACGTCATCCGGGCGGCATTGCGCGCCGCCGGAGCCGCCCCGGAGACCATCGGGTACGTCGAAGCGCACGGAACCGCGACACCGCTGGGCGATCCCATCGAGCTCGCCGCGCTCACCGAGGCCTACGGCACCGGTGGCCGCATCGCGCTCGGGTCGGTCAAGAGCAACGTCGGCCACCTCGACGCCGCCGCGGGCGTGACCGCGCTCATCAAGTCGGTCCTCGCCGTCGAGCACGGGACCATCCCACCCACCCTGCACTTCACGGCACCGAACCCCGACACGACGCTCGCCGACGGGTCCTTCCACGTGCCCACCGAGACCACGCCCTGGGACGGCACGCCCCGCCGTGCCGGCACGAGCAGTTTCGGCATGGGCGGCACCAATGCGCATGTCATCATCGAGCAGGCGCCGGAGCTGCCCGCAGCGCCCGCCGCGGAGACGCGGCACGTCGTCACGCTGTCCGCGCACACGCCGGAAGCGCTCGACGTGGCAACGGCAGAGCTCGCCGCGCACCTCGCCCGGCACCCGGACACGCCGCTGCGCGACGTCGCCCACACCCTCCACACCGGACGGCCGCACCGGGCCAACCGGCGCACGGTCGTCGCGCACACGACCGAGCAGGCTGCGAAGCTGCTGCTCCGGGACGCCGAGACCGCTGTGGTGGACGACGACGCGCAGGCCGGCGTCGTGCTCCGGTTCGGCCCGGCCGCCCCGGCGGTGGCGATGCGGATGGTCGCCATCGGCGAAGGGCTCCCTGGGTTCGCCCGGGAAATCGAGGCCAGCGCCGCGTACTTGCTCGCCACCGAGGCGGCTGCCCTGCGCGACTCCCTCGCCGGCGCGGTGCTGTCCTCCCCGGTCACGTCGCTGGCCCTGCAGTTCGCGGCCGCCCGTGCCTTCGCGGAGGTCGGCGCCGCACCGGTCGCCGTCCTCGGCACCGGCGCCGGTTGCCTGGTCGCGGCGGCGTTCGCCGGTGTACTCCCGGTGCCGGCTGCGTTCGAGGCGATCCGCTCCGGCGCGGTCGCGGAGGTCCTCGCCGGCGTCGAGCTCACCGCGCCGGCGATCCCGGTCATGAGCGACCGGGACGGTGCCTGGCTGACCGACGACGACGCCCGTGACCCGGAATTCTGGGCGCGGGAGTGCCGGGACAGCGCGACGTCCGTGCCGCTCTCGGACGAGGAGCTCGGCTCTGTTGTGCTGGACCTCTCGGCACCACCTCCCGACGCGACCGGACTCGACGTGCTGGCCGGCCTGTGGCGCGCGGGGGTGCCGGTGGACTGGCAGGCCACCTATGACCACGGGGCCGGTCGCCGGATCGTCCTTCCGACCGTCCCGTTCCGGCGGACAAGGCACTGGATCGACCCGCCGGACGCCGAACCCGAGGTCACGAAGGACATCCGGCGCACCGACATCGGCAACTGGTTCTACACGGTGGGTTGGACCCGCACCCCCGTGCCGGCCGGCGTCGCCGGAGATCCGTTGTCGTGGCTGATCGTCACCGACGCCGATGCCGACGCCCTCGGCGCGCGACTCGCCGCTCGGCTGACGGCGGCGGGACACCTCGTGGTGACAGTGACGCCTGCGGCGGGGTTCAACCAGCTGAGCTCCCAGCACTTCACGATCGACCCGGCCTCCCACACCGACGCGGAGAAGCTGGTCGCGGTGCTGCGCGACCAGTTCGGCTCGGTCCCACCGCACTGGGTGCACAGCCTCTGTGCCACAGCGGACACGCCGGCGGATCGCCGGGCGAGAGCCGCCCACAGCCCGTTGTTCCTCGCCAGGGGACTCGCCAACGGCCAGGTCACCACCCCCGTCACGCTCACCGTCCTCACCCACGCCGCGCAGGCGCTGTCCGGCGAGCCGGAACTCGTCCCCGAGCACGCGATGGCCATCGCGGCCTGCCGGGTGATCCCACAGGAGGTTCCGCAAGTGCGGTGCCACGCGGTCGACGTCGTGCTGCCCACCGGCGCCCCGGACCGGCTGGTGGAACAGCTGGTCACGGAGGTCACCGCCGCCAACCGCACGCACGCCGACGTGGCTTACCGGGACGGAGACCGCTGGGAGTGCCGGTACCACCGAACCCACCTTCACGACACCGGGCCGTCGTTGCTCCGGGAGCGCGGGGTTTACCTGCTGTTCGGTGGTTTCGGCACGGTCGGCGCGGCGCTCGCCCGGCACCTCGCGCGCACGGTGTCCGCCCGGCTCGTGCTCGCCGGCCGCACGGCCCTGCCCCCGCGACGGGACTGGGACGGCCCGCTCGCGGTGCACCCGGACGCCGAGTCCACCGCGCACCGCATCCGTGTCGTGCGTGAGCTGGAGGCACTGGGCGCGGAGGTGCTGACGGTCGACGCCGATCTCTGCGATCCCGCGGCCGTCCACCGGACGGTCGCCGCGGCGGAGCACGCATTCGGTCGCGTCGACGGCGTCTTCCACAGCGCCGGCACCGTGTCCCAGGGGCCGATGGTGCCACTTGACCTGCTGGACCAGGACGCCGTGAACACTCAGCTGGCCGCCAAAGTGGACGGCGTCCGCGCACTGGCCGCCGCGCTGGCGGGCAGGCCGCTGGACTTCGTCGTGCTGAACTCATCGCTGACGCCGATCCTCGGCGGTGTCGGCTTCGGCCCGTACGCGGCGGCCAACGCGCACCTGGACCTGTTCGCCCATGACCAGCGCAGGCGAACGGGCGTGCCGTGGTCGGCCGTCAACTGGGAAGGCTGGCTGCCCCCGGCAGCCGGCGACGCATCGGCCCAGCTCGGCGAATCCCTCGCCGAGCTGGCGCTCACCACCGAGGACGGCGCCGAGGTGCTCTCGCGCCTGTTGCGCGGCCGGCCCGCTGCGCAGACCATCGTGTCCACCGGCGACCTCGACCAGCGTCGGGCCCGGTGGGTCGAGGCGACCTGGCAGGCAGACCCCGAGCCGCGCGACCTCGAACGGCACCCCCGGCCGGCGCTCTCGACCCCTTACCTCGCCCCGCGGGACACGACCGAGGCCACGCTGGCCGGTCTCTGGCAACGCCTGCTGGGTGTCGAGCCCGTCGGTGTGTCGGACAGCTTCTTCGACCTCGGCGGCCATTCCCTGCTGGCCATCCATCTCGTGAGCGCCGTGCAGCGCGAGCTCGGGATCAACCTGGCCCTGCACGCGGTGCTGGAAGCGGCCACGGTGGAGCGGCAGGCGGAGCTGATCAACGGGACGCGGGGACAGCGCGCGGATTCCGTCGTCATCCCGTTGCGCGACAACGAGAACCCCGACGCCAGGTTCTTCTGGATCCACCCGCTCGGCGGCACCGTGCTGTGCTACCACGACCTGGCACGGCTGCTCGGCCCGGGCACCTCCTCCTACGGGCTGCAAGCGCCGATGCTGTTCGAGGGCATCGACTCCTACACCGACCTGGACGCACTGGCCGCCCGGTACGTCGCGGAGATCCGGTCCGTGCAACCGAGGGGCCCGTACCGGATCGGCGGCTGGTCCGCCGGTGGCATCCTCAGCGTGGCGGTAGCCCGGTTGCTGACGCTGGCCGGCGAGCGAGTCCAGTACGTCGGGGTGATCGAGGCCGACGCACCACCGGCGGGGGCAGGCGCCGATCCCCACTCGCGCACGCTGCTCGCTGCCCTGCTCGACCGGCCGGAGCTGACAGCGCGGGCCGATCTGGCGTCACCGCCCCCCGAGATGGTCACCGAGCCCTTCGCCGACCGGCACCCGATCGTCGCGAAGTGGCTGCGCGCACACGGCCTCGTGCCTGCCGACCAGGAGGACCGCATCGCCCGGCTGCTCATGGTGCAGCGGCGGATCTTCCGGCTGGCGACACCCGACCGGCTCGGCCACTACCCGGGCACGGTGCACGTCTACCGCACCGCCGGGCGTACGGCCGAGCCGGGACTCGGCTGGCAGCGCTGGGCGGACCGGGTCGTCGACCACGAGGTGCCGGGAACCCACGAGACCGTCCTGCACCAACCGAACGTCGGACAGCTGGCCGAGCTGATCCGACGGGCTGCCCGGGAGGTGACCGGTGACGCCGGCGAATCATGACCCCGCTCTGCGCGGCGCGACCAGGACACGGCCTGTCGAGCACGGTCTCCCCGGCTTGGTCCGGGAACGCACCCTGCTCGCTCCGGACGCGACGGCCTGCGTCGACGAACAACGTCGCCTGACCTATCGCGAGCTGGACCTGGCCAGCGACGCACTGGCGGAGACCATCGCCGTCGCGACGGGCGGACGACGGGGCGCCGTGGTCGTCCGGCTGCCCAGGAGCACCGATCTGCTCGTGGCGTTGCTCGGGGTGCTCAAGGCGGGGTGCTGGTACCTTCCGATCAGCCTCGACGAGCCTGCGGCCAGGGTCCGGGCGATGCTCGACGACGCCGAGCCACTCGCCGCGGTGACCGGACCGGCAAACGCCGTCGACGGCCTCCAGCCGCTCCCGGTACCCGCGCCACCGGAGCAGGCCGATCTCCGTCCGTTGAGGACGGTCGGACCGCTCGACCCGGTGTACGTGCTGTTCACCTCCGGCTCGACGGGACGACCGAAAGGCGTGCTGCTCGGCAGTGCCGCGTTGTGCAACCGGATCCTGTGGATGCACGAACGGTACGAGCTGGCCGAGCACGAGGCAGTCCTGCAGAAGACACCGTGCACGTTCGACGTGTCGGGCTGGGAGCTGTTCTGGCCGCTCGTGGCCGGTGCCCGCTGCGTGTTGCTGCCCGAGGGCGCCCAGCGCGATCCCGGGCGCATCGCCGCGACCGTCGCGGCACACCGGGTGACCACGTGCCACTTCGTGCCGAGCATGCTCGCGGAGTTCCTGCGCGCCGGCCACGCCTGCCCCTCGCTGCGCCGGGTGTTCTGCAGTGGTGAGGCCTTGCCCGCCGCCGTAGCGGCCCGATTCCACGAGGTGTTCGACGCGGAACTGCACAACCTGTACGGCCCCACCGAGGCCGCGATCGACGTCACCCACTGGCCGGTGCCCAAGTCGCTCCGGCCGGACGACCCGGTGCCGATCGGCGCTCCCATCGACAACACGACCCTCCACGTGCTCGACGAGGCCGGCCGGCCGGTCCCGGCCGGGGAGCGTGGTGAGCTGTGGATCGGCGGTGTCCCGGTCGCACTGGGCTATGTCAACCGGCCGGATCTCACCGAACAGGCCTTCCGGGAGCTGTCCGGACAGCGCTGCTACCGGACTGGTGACCTGGTGCGCGTGCGGGACGGCCAGGTCGAGTACCTCGGCAGGCTGGACGACCAGATCAAGGTGCGCGGAGTGCGGATGGAGCCGGGTGAGATCGAGCACGCGCTGGCCGCGCACCCGGCCGTCGCGCAGGCGGTCGCCGTGGTCGTGGACGGTACGCTCCTCGCCGCAACCACCCCGGCCGGGCCCGACGCGGTCCTGCCGTCCGGACCGGAGCTGCGTGCCTTCGTGGCGGCACGGCTGCCTTCCGCGTACGTGCCGTCCGCCATCCGCTGGTTGCCGGCCATTCCGGTCAACGGGCACGGGAAGGCCGACCGCGGGTCGCTCGGAACGGAGCTGGCGCAGTGGTGGGCACGAACACGTGAGGCCGCCGCGGCCGACGACTCGGACCTGGCCTCGATGTGGTGGCGGCTCGTCGCTCCCACCGCCGACCCCGCCGCCGGCTTCGTGAGTCTCGGTGGGCACTCCCTGCAGGCCGTGCGGCTCGTCGCTTGGTGCCGGGAACGGTTCGGCGTCGACGTTCCGCTGTCCTTCCTCTTGGACGACAACGCCTCCCTGGGCCGGCTGGAAGAACTGATCGCCGGCGCGGCACCGGTAGCGCGGACGGGCCGGACGGCGGTGCACGACCGGCCGTCCGGGCGTCTGGGCCCCGGCCAGCACCGGATCTGGCTGTGGAGCAGGCTCCACCCGGAGTCTGCCGCGTACAACGTCGTGACGGTGCTGAACCTGACCGGCGAAGTCTCGGTGACCGCCCTCCGTGAGGCGCTGACAGACGTCGTCGCGCGGCACGACGTCCTGCGCGCGCGCATCTCCGGCGACGAGCCGGTCGTCGAGTACCTGCCGGCGGCCACCCCGGAACTCGTGGTCCGGGAGACGCCCGAGCCGACCGACGTCGAACGCGACGCGTTCGTCCGGGAGATCGTCGGCACGCCGATTCCGATGGATCAGGCCCCGATGCTGCGGGCCGGCGTGCTGTGTGGCCCGTCCGGGCGTAGCTGCCTCGCCGTTTCCCTGCACCACGTCATCGCCGACCAGCGGACCGCCGAAATCGTCCTGACCGGTCTCGCGGCCGCCTACGCGGCACGGTCGCGAGGGGATCGGCCCGAACTCGGCCCGGCCCCCGGCTACGCCGGCCGCGCGGAGTCGGAAGCCGGGGAGGTCGGGTCTTCACGCTGGCAAGCCGATCTCGACCACTGGCGGGCGCTGTTGCTGGACGCGCCCCGCGACCTCCGCCTGCCGTTCCGCCTCGCTCCCGGCCACCCGGCCGGCCGGACCGGCGAGCCGCACGTCCGCCCGCTCGGCACCGCGCGCAGCGACCGGCTTCGTGAGCTCGCCGGTGCCGAAGCCGTCACTCCGGCAATGCTCCTGCTCTCAGCGGTCGCCGTCGTGCTCGGCGCGTGGACCGGCCGGCACGATCTCGTGCTCGGCGTACCCGCCTCCCGGCGACGCACCACCGAAGAGCACGACATGGCCGGCTTCCTGGTGGACACCCTGCCGGTGCGGATAGCGCTCGATGACCACGAGGACTTCCGGTCGCTGCTGGCGCACGTGCGGCGGCGGCAGGTGGACGCGCTCCAGCACAGCCTGCCCCCGTTCGACGCGATCGTGACACACCTCGGCGTGCCGACCCGCCCGGACCGCCATCCGCTGTTCCAGGTTTGGGTGAACGACCTCAGCCAGGCCGCACCCCCTCCGCGGATGCCCGGGTTGCTGGTCGAGCAGATCGATCCACCGGACGCCCCCGCGCTCTTCGACCTGAACTTCTACCTGCGTGTCAAGGACGGCGGCTACCGGCTCGACCTCGTCCGCGCGGTCGACCGGATACCGGCCGAGGTCGCGGACGAACTGGCCGACCAGTGCCTCGTCGTGCTCGACCAGGCGCTGGCCCGGCCCGCGGTCCGGCTCGCCGAGATCGCGCTCGGCCCGCCCCGCCCCGCCCCCGAACCGCGGTCCGAGAACGTGACGCCCCCCTTGACCGAGCAGGTGCTTGCCGTTGCGGCACGATCGCCGCGCGCCGTGGCCGTGCTGGGTCCCGACGGGACAACGCTGACCTACGGGCAGCTCGCCGACCGGGTCGAATCCATGGCGTCGCGGCTGCGCGACAGCGGTGTGGAACCCGGTGACGTCGTCGAGCTTCCGGCGACGCGCACCACCTCGCTCCCGGTCTTCCTGCTGGCGATCTGGCGAGCGGAAGCCGTCGCGGCACTTCTCGACAGCACGTTGCCGACCGGGCGGCTCGGCACTTGCCGGAACCAGGTGCGCCCCGGGTACGTGCTGTCCGGCGACGGCACCCCGCGTCCCGGCGTCGCGGCGCCCCGCACACTCCCCCACGCGAGCCACATCCTGTTCACCTCCGGCAGCGGCGGGCGGCCGGCCGGAGTGGTCGTCTCCCCCGAGGCCCTCGCCGCCACGATGTCCTGGTACGCCTCGAACTTCGCGATGTCACCGCGAGACCGGGTCGGCCTGCTGTCCGGCCTCGGGCACGACCCCGTCCTGCGCGATCTCCTCACGCCACTGCTCGGTGGCGGGACACTGGTCGTGCCACCGGCCGACGTGTTCGATCATCCGGCACTGCTGTTCGACTTCCTGCGCACCCGGCGGATCACCGTGCTGCACGCGACACCTGCGCTCCTCGAACTCGTGCTCGCCGGGGCGGACGGCCGCCTGCCGGCTCTCCGCCTGGTCGTCTGCGGCGGCGCGCCACTGACCGCTCAGCTCGCCGTCCGGATCCGAACCCTCGGCGACCCGACCGTCGTCAATGCCTACGGCACCACGGAGACCCCGCAGCTCGCCACGTACCACCAGGTCGGCGACGAACCTCTGTCCGGCGAGACGCCGGTGCCCGTGGGCACCGCAATCCCCGGGCGACAGGCCCAGGTGATCGACGAACACGGCGCTCCGTGCGGTGTCGGGCAGCTCGGCGAGGTCGTCGTGACCGGTTCACTGGCGACCGGCTATCTCGACGACGCCGTGCCGGGCCGGTTCGTGTCCCTCTCATCCGGAGAAGCCGCTTTCCGCACCGGTGATCTCGGCCGGGTCGACCCGTGGGGCCGGCTCCACATCGACGGGCGCACCGACCGGCAGGTGCTCGTCAACGGGCTTCGCGTGGCGCTGGAGGAGATCGAGGCGGCCGCGCTCCGGGGTGGCGGCGTCAGCCAGGCCACCGCCGCGCTCGTCACCACCGAAGCCGGCGAGACACTGACACTGCACGTGGTCGGTGCACCGAAAGGCTCTCCGGACGCGCCGGCGCTGCGGGCCCGCCTCGCCGCCGAGCTGCCGAGAGCGGCGGTACCTGCCACGATCCGGTTCGTCGACCGGCTTTCCAGGGACAACAACCACAAGGTGGATCGCGAGCAGACCGGCGCAGGTGCCGGCATGGTGGTGAACGGCGCGGATCCCGCCGTTGCCCGGCTCGGCGAGTACATCGGCGCGCTGCTCGACCGGCCGCTCGGCGCGGACGAGAACTTCTTCGACGCGGGGCTGAACTCCATGGCCGTGCTGCACCTGCACAGCCGGCTCGTGCGCGAGTTCGGTTCGCGGCTCGTGATCACGGACCTGTTCACCCACACCACACTGCGTTCCCTGGCCAGGTTCCTTGGCGGCGCCGCGCCCGTGCCGGCCGGGAACCGGGTCTTGGGGGCGGCTCCCGCGCGCTCCGCCGACCTCCGCCGCGCACTCCGCGCCGACCTCTACCGCCGCGACCAGGAGACCTCATGAACGACATCGCCGAACCCGTCGCGATCATCGGGCTGGCCGGGCGGTTCCCCGGCGCGCGCAACGTGCACGAGTACTGGGACAACCTGTGCGCCGGGCGGGAGTCCGTCGAGTTCCCCACCGACGCCGATCTGCTGGCGTTCGGGGTGCCGCGGGCCGCACTGCAAGACCCCAACTACGTCAAGGCGATCGCGCAGGCACCCGAAATCGACCTGTTCGACGCCGACTTCTTCGGCTTCACGCCCCGAGAGGCGCAACTTTCGGATCCGCAGATCCGGCTGCTCCTGGAGACCGCGCACTCGGCGCTGGACGACGCGGGGTACGCCAACGGGAGCGTGCTCGACATCGGAGTATTCGCGGCCGCCGGCGTCAACCGCTACGGCTCCATGGACGGCAAGACCGGCAGTGCCCTGCGTAGCGCCTCGGGGCTGTCGCTGGGCGTGCTCAACAACACCGACTACGTGGCGACCCTGATGTCCTACAAGTTCAACCTCAAGGGTCCCAGCATGACCGTGCAGACCGCCTGTTCGAGCTCGATGGTGGCCACCCACCTCGCCGTGCAGGCGCTGCGCAGCGGCGGGTGCCGGATCGCGCTCGCAGGCGGAGCCGCGGTGGAGTACCCCGTCGGGCACGGGCACTGGTGGGCGCCCGGCAGCCCGCTCACCAGGGACGGGCACGTCCGCCCCTTCGACAGGGCGGCCGGTGGGACGCTCTTCGGCACCGGCGCCGGTGTGGTCGCCCTCAAGCTGCTGCGCGACGCGGTGGCCGACGGTGACAACATCCGTGCGGTCATCCGCGGTATCGCGGTGAACAACGACGGCAACGACAAGATCGGGTTCAGCGCGCCGAGCGTCGCCGGTCAGTCCGCGGCGATCATCGAGGCCATGACGATGGCCGGCGTGCGGCCCGACCAGGTCTCCTACGTCGAGGCGCATGCCACCGGAACACCGCTCGGCGACCCCATCGAGATCGCCGCGTTCCGAGACGCCTACACCAGGCTCTCCGGCGAGGACCTCGAACCCCAGTTCTGCGCGATCGCCTCGGTGAAGGGCAACGTCGGCCACCTCGGGCACGCCGCGGGAACCGCCGGACTGGTCAAGGCCGTGCTGGCGCTGGAGAACGAGAAGATCCCGCCCAGCATCAACTTCCGCGAACCGAACCCGCAGGCGGAGCTGGGCCGGTCCCCCTTCCACGTCAACGACACCCTGCGCGACTGGCCCCGCGTCGCGGGACGGCCACGGATGGCCGCGGTCAACTCGCTCGGCATCGGCGGCACCAACGTGCACACCGTGCTGGAAGAGGCGCCGGTACGGGTCCCGGCCGAGACCGGTCACCGTCCCGCTGTGGTCGTCTGGTCGGCGCGGACGGCGGGGGCGGAGCAGGAGTACCGGCCCCGGCTCGCCGAGTGCCTCGCGGGACGCGACGTCGTGTTCGACGACGTCGTCACCACGCTCCAGCGCGGCCGCGCCGCGCACGACGTCCGGTCCGCGGTCGTGGTCTCGAACGCGCAGGAGGCGGCCGCCGCACTGACCGGGGTCGCGGGCGCCCCCGGCGTCATCGCGGGCACGGCCGCGACGCCCCGCCCGGTCGCGTTCCTGTTCCCCGGGCAGGGATCCCAGCACGCCGGCATGGCCGCGGGGCTGTACGGCGCCGAAGCCGGGTTCACCCGCGCGCTCGACGAGTGCCTCGCGTTGCTCGACGAGCACGGCGTCGGCGCCACGGCGACGTGGCGGTCGGCGACGGACGATGAGCGGCTGCGGGACACCGCACTCGCTCAACCCCTGCTGTTCGCCGTCGAGTACGCCTTGAGCCGGATGTGGCTCGGGTTCGGCGCCCGTCCCGCCCGGTTGCTCGGACACAGCGTCGGCGAGCTCGTCGCGGCGACCGTGGCCGGGGTCTTCCCCCTCGCCGACGCCGTTCGCCTGGTTGCCTCCAGAGCACGCGCGATGGCCGCGATGCCGCCGGGACAGATGCTCGCCATCTCCGCGCCGGTGAACGACGTGGTCTCGGCACTGCCTCCTGGTGTCGACGTCGCGGTTGTCAACGGACCACGCCAGACGGTCGTGTCCGGGCAAGCGCCTGCCCTGGACGCCTTCGCGCGGCAGCTGTCCGAACGGAAGATCTCGAGCAGGGTGGTGCGCACCTCCCACGCCTTCCACGGGGCGGACATGGCCCCCGCGGCCAAGGAGTTCCTGCGGGCGTTCGACGGGATCGCCGCCCGGACGCCTGCCATCCCGGTGTATTCGGGGGCGACCGGCCGGCTGCTGACCGAGACGGAGGCGGCGGATCCCGGTTTCTGGGCCGGGCAGCTGAACAACACGGTGTGGTTCGGTCGCGCGGTGGACGCTTTGCTCGCCGACGGCGACCACACCCTGCTCGAGGTAGGCCCCGGGCAGGCGCTGACCAGCCTCGTCAAGCCCCACCCCGCGGTCACCGGCGGTGGCAGCGTCGCCGTCCCGACGCTGCCGAGGCGGGGCGGCGCAGAGGACGACTGGGAGTGCGTGCTGACCGCGGTCGCGCGGCTGTGGACCAGTGGCGTCGGAATCGACTGGCCTGCTGTCACCCAACGCGCGCCGGGCCGGTTCACCTCGCTTCCCGCTTATCCTTACCAGCGGAAACGTCACTGGATCGACGTCGAGGACGATTCGAAGCCGGTGGCCGGGGAAACCGTTTCCCCGACGCCACCGGAGCCGGCCACGCCGTTCACGACGTTCTCCTGGACCCCGGCCCCGCGCACGGCTACCCCGGCCGCTCACGACGGCGAGCACGCGCTGGCCATCCTGCCCGAGGACCGGGGCGGCGCCGCACGGGTCATCGCGGCCCTGCACCAGGCCGGCCTCCGGGTCATTCCGGTGCGACCGGCACAGGACTACCAGGAGACGGGCAGCGGCTTCCGCGTCCGCGCCGGGTCCACGGCGGACGTCGAGGAGTTGTTCGCCGCGTTGGCCCGGCGGCAGATCGTTCCCCGTATCCTGGTGCACGCGGCGACGGTCGGGACCTGGGCGGCGCCCACCACCGCAACCGTGGCAGGACAGCTGGAACTGGCGTGCGACAGCTTGGTGCGGCTCGTGCAGCACGGCGCACGACGAGGTGCTCCAGGGCTGCTGGTGCTGACCGAGCGTTCAGCGAACATTTCCGGCGGAGAGCCGGTCGATCCGGTCAAGGCCACACTGCACGGGTTCGTGCGCACCCTGCCGCTCGAAGAGCCCGGTACCGTCGCGAAGCTCGTCGAGCTGGGCGGTGACGTCGGCGAGGACGAGCTCGCGGAGGAGATCCGTGACTGGCGGTCCGAAATCGTGGCGCTGCGCGGGGATCGCCGCTGGATCGAGGTGGAACGCCCGTACCGGCCACGGCCCGCCGCGATGCCCGCCCTCCGTGACGGCGGCGTCTACCTGCTGACCGGCGGACTCGGCGGGCTCGGAATCGAGGTGGCCAAGAGCCTTGCCCGCACCGGCCTGGGTCCCAGGCTGGTCCTACTGGGCCGCACCGGCTTGGACCCTCACGCGACGGACGAGCGCACCGAACGGGTCCGTGCGGGGCTCGACGAGATCGAGGACCTCGGCGCGTCCTACGAGGTGGTGACCGCCGACGTGGCCGACCCCAGCGCCCTGCGGGTGGCTCTCGACGACACCACCGCGACCCTCGGTCCGGTCAGCGGTGTCTTCCACCTCGCGGGAGTGGCCGGAGACGGCATGGTGCAGTTCCGCACGCGGGAACAGATCGACGCCGTACTCGCTCCCAAGGTCGCGGGCACGCTGGCACTCGCAGAGGCGTTCGGCGGCCGGCCGCCGCTCGACTTCTTCGTCACGTTCTCCAGCACGGCGGCCGTGCGGGGCCTGCGAGGCAGCGGTGACTACGCTGCGGCGAACGCCTTCCTCGACGCGTACGCGAACGCGGGACAGGCACCGAGCCGCCGGGTCCTGAGCATCAACTGGCCCGCGTGGAACACCGTCGGCATGGCGGTTCCCGGCCTGCTGCGGGAAGCAGAGCGGGCCTGGCGGTACACCCTGGTCCCCGGCGAGTACGCGGTACTCGACGAGCACCTGGTCAACTCCCGTCGGGTGCTGCCGGGCACCGGACACCTCGATCTCGTCGTCCGCGCGTTCCGGGAAGTGGTGCTCGACGGCGCCCCCGCAGCGGTGCGCCTGCGCGACGTCGTGTTCCAGGCACCCCTCGTCGTGGAAACCGTGCGACGAGTGGAAATCTCCTTCGAGCCGCGTGGTGACGCCTGGGGATTCACCGTCCGCTCGCAGGATGCGACGGGCGGAGACGACCAGGTTCACGTGGTGGGCGTCTCGGCGAGGGCGACGTCACCTGCCCGCAAGGTCGACCTGCCCGCCCTCGTGGCGAGGATGTCGGACCGGCGGCGGCCGCCCGCCCGGACCGGCGGACCGAAACTGGTGGGGTTCGGACCACGCTGGGACAACGTCGTCGAGATCGGGTTCGACCCGGCCAACCCGCATGAGAAGCTGATGGCGTTGCGGGAACCGGCCGCCTTCGAGACAGAGGTGGGAAGTCACGAAGTGCACCCGCCGCTGCTCGACAACGCGACGGGTTATGCGCGCGACTCCGAGCGCGACCCGGAGCACCTGCCGTTCATGTACCGCGAAATCGTGGTGCGTGAACGGCTGCCCGCGAGTCTTCACAGCCACATCCGCCGGCGCCAGGATGTGCCGGGGGTGATCACCGCCGACATCGATCTGATCACTCCCGACGGGCGGGTCGTCGTGGAGGTGGAGGGTTTCACCATGCGCCAGGTCGCGGCGGGGTTCGAACCGCGGGGCCAGGCGGAGCCGACGCCGACCGCACCGTCACCCCCGCAGACGGGAATCGACCCGGACACCGGGACACGGCTGCTGCTCGACCTGCTGAACGCCCGCACACCGCGGCAAGTGTGCGTCGCAGCCTTCCGCGACGGCGCGCCGATGCCCCTGCCTGATCGGCCGGCGAACACCGCCGGGGAACAGGCCCCGCCGGCGCAGCAGGAGCCGGCCGCCACCACGAACGGAGCGGGTGGAGTCGAAGGCGCCCTGCGCGCGCTGTGGACGGCTGCGCTCGGCATCGAGGACATCGGCGCCGACGACGACTTCTTCGAACTGGGTGGGAGTTCTCTCACGGCGGTCGACTTGATGTCGAACATCCGGGACCGCTTCGCCGTCGACCTGAGTATCGCCGCACTGTTCGAGTACCCCACGCTCGGCGCGCTGGCCAGGGAGCTCAGCGAGCAGGGTGCACGCTGAGGGAGGGAAGCATGTCGGGAGTGTTCGTCGACGGTCTGCTGTCCGGGCAGGTCGCCGTCGTCACCGGTGGGTCGAGCGGGATCGGTCTCGGCATCGCCACCGGGTTCGCCGGGCTCGGGTGCTCGGTGGTCATCGTCGGTCGCACGCGCGAGCGGCTCGACGAAGCCGCGGCGGCCGTCGTCGAGCGCACCGGCCGTACGGCACACACCTTCGTGTGCGACGTCCGTGACAGCGAACGGGTCGACGCCCTTCGGGAACACGTGCTCGACCAGCTCGGTGTCCCGGGGATCCTGGTGAACAACGCCGCCGCGAACTTCGCGATGGCCGCCGAACGCATGACCCGCCGCGCCTTCTCCACGGTCGTCGACATCGACCTCGGCGGCACCTTCAACGTCACGAGGACGTTCATCAACGACATGATCGGCAACGGCGGCGGCAACGTCGTCAACATCGTGGTCGCCGAGGCGGACCGCGGGTTTCCCGGCTACTCCCACGCCGGCGCGGCGAAGGCGGCGATCATCTCGCTCACGCGCAGCTGGGCGCGTGAATGGGGGCCGCACGGCGTCCGCGTGAACGCCATCGGGCCCGGCCCGGTGCCCACCACCGGGGTAGCGGCCAACATGCTCGGGCTCGCCGACACGACCGCGGCGTTCGACGACTCGGCCCACCGCATCCCGCTGGGCCGGCTCGGCACCGTACAGGATGTGGCGGATGCCGCGACCTTCCTCTGCAGCCCGGCGGCCGGCTGGATCACCGGGATCAGTCTCACCGTCGACGGCGGCGCCAACCTCCCGTGACAAGCTCCGCCGTCACACCGGTTCGAGGTCCGCACAGCCGGCCGCCGCCCCGTCCAGCTCGGCGACGACCGCCGCCAGCGCCTCGTGGTCCGGCGCCTCGGCCCGCACGGAAAACATCCGGTCGGCGAGCCCGTTGCGCCAGTCGAGGACCGTGCCCCGCTCCGCGAACGGCTCCACCTCCCACACCCCCGCGATCCGCCGGAAGGGTTCGTCCACGATCCGGCGCACCCGCACCCGATCCATCGGCGGCAACGCGAGGTACAGCAACGCGGCACGGTCGAATGCCGCTGGGCGGTCCGACACCGGCCGGCCGAGCGCGGCCCGGACGGCCAGGCGCACGGGACTGGTGTCCGAACACCGCGACATCAGGCGGGCGATCCCGCCTCCCAACCTGCCGTTGACCTCGATCACCCTCGGTCCGTCCGGCGTCAGTTTGATTTCGGTGTGGGTGATCCCGACGCGCACGTCCAGCGCACGCAACGCATCCCCGGCCAGCTCGACGACCTCGTCACGGAGCTCCCCGGACAGCGAGCTGGGGATGATCGTCCCCCGCTCCCGGAACGGTGCGGCGAGCGGAAGCTTGTCGCAAACCGTGAAGTGGTTGCCGGTCCCGGCCACGCTGACGGTCTCGACGGAGACGTAGTCCCCCAGCCACTCGCCGGCCGGGTGGCGGCCCGGCCGCAGCAGCTCCTCCACCTCCCAGCTCCGTTCGCCGGTACCGACGCGGAACGGCAGCACGGTGTCGATCGCCGCCACCAGTTCGCGCTCGTCCGCACAACGCACCGTGTACCGCCCCGAGTCGCCGTGCACCGGTTTCACCACGACGGGATAGCCGACCCGTCCGGCGGCAGCGCACAGCTCCGACGTGTCCGCGACCGCTTCGTGCCGCGTCACGGACACTCCCGCGGCGTTGAGCAGTGCGCGTTGCCGCGACTTGTCGGTGAGGGCCGCCGCGGTGTCCACGCTGTGCTGCGGCAGCCCCAGCTCCTGAGCCAGCGCGGCGGTGGTGCGCAGCTGCGCCTCGCTGAAGGTCACGATCCCGTCGACACCCGCCCCGCGCAGGTCGCCACCGGCTGCCAGGTCCACGACCGGCGCCAGCGCCTGGAGCAACGGCGCCACCGCCGCGCAGTGCGGGTCGCGGGTGTCGGTGACGAACAACACCCGTGCCTCCGGCTCGACCTCCCGCACGATCGTCGTGGGGCTCACCGAGCCGAACCCGTACACAACCGCGACAGTCCGCGGAACCGGCGAATCCATGCGATGTCCCTCCTCAGCCGACGAGTGCCCCGGCGAGCACGGACGCCACCGCGAACCCGGTCTCGGCGTCCGGGGCCAGAATGTGCAACCGCTCGGCGGACTCCTCGAGGCAAACGGTCACCGTCGGCAGGGGCCGCAGGCGCACAGGCCCCGCGTCGAGCACGAACGCGATCTCGGGCACCAGTTCCCGTGCGCCGTGCCGGCGCACGGCGACGTCACGGGCATAGGTACCGTGCGCCACCGCGACATCCACGGCCGCGCGGTCCGGCGCGCGAGTGTCGACGGTGACCGGCACGGCGGTGGCGAACACCGCGTCGAGCCCACCGGGTGCCCCACGAATCTCCGTCTCGCTCCACCAGAACGTCTGAGTCGGTTCGCCGAAGCCGGCCGAATAGGTCACCCACGCCCGCGCGAGCGCCGCGAGCATGGCTCGCCGGTCGGACGGGTTCGCCACGGCGCCACCCGGCCTCGGCAGCCGCACCGCCGACCAGTGCGCCCCCGTGGCGCGGACCCGGGCGAGCACCGGAGACGGCCGGACCGCCGCCAGTGCCGAGACCCAATGGTCCTCGAACAGGCACAGCTCGGCGTCGCGTGCACCGGCGCGGCGACACAGCTGTTCGGGCGGGAGGAGCAGATCGGCCGCGGGGTCGACACCGATCGCCTCGGCCCAGTCCCGGCCGGACAGTTCCGCTCCGGACAGAGTGCGCACGCGTTCGACACCCCACCGGCGGCCCTCGGTTGTCACCGGCACGGCGTCGGGCGGCAACTCGCCCCCGCTGCCGAGGGCGACTTTGTCCAGCACCACCAGCGAATCCCGCACCAGGAGCTTCGGCAAGCCGAATTCGTTGTCCAGGCGGCCGACGGTGGCGGCCCGTTTCCATCGCTGCGCCTCCTCGCCCGGCACCACGTCGCTCACCAGTCCCGCGCACGGCAGGCGTTGGCGGCGGGAGTGGTACCCGCGCCTGCTCAGGTCCTGGGGAACCGGGTTCAGCGCGCCCCGCTCTGCCTGGTTCAGCAACTCCTCGAACGTCGCGAGACCGTGGTCGTAGCACTTCACGTTCAGGGTCAGCGCAGTCTCGTCCTCCGCGAGCGGGAACAGGCGCTGCACCAGGATCTCGCCACTGTCCAGACGTTCACGCAGCACGTGCCAGGTGACGCCGTACTCACGTTCGCCGTTGGTGATCGCCCAGGACGTCTGGTGCACCCCGGCGTAACGCGGCAGCGGGGAGCTGTGGAAGTTCGCCGCGAGCTCGGTCGCCGCGGCGATCTCGTCCGCGGTGAGCACGTCCGGGTTGACGACGCTGAACAGCCAGTCCGGCTTGCGTCCCGGTAGTTCGCGGACACGATCGGCGTCGGGGACGCCGAGCCGCCGCCCCCAGTCCCGCGCCAGGCCTGGCGCGCTCGCGAGGCCCGTCAGCCGATGCCCTCGAGAAAGCAGCCGCTCACCGCACTCGACGAGCAGTGCGCCCTGTCCCACCAGCCAGCAGGTACGTGGGGTGATCACCGCTCCACCACCATCAGGTACGGAGGGATCGGGCGAGACATCGTGGTGTCGCACTCCAGCAGCGACGGCGGTCCCGGCCGGAAACCGGCCAGCCGAAACGCGACGTACATCGGGCGGTTGCGACCGGTGTCGGCGAAGTCGGCGAACAGCGCGACACCCGCCGCCGCGGCCCGGTTGGCGATGATGTTCAGCAGGATGCCGCCGATCCCGCGGTTCAGCACACGGCACGACGTGAGCAGCAGCCGGATGACCCACCGGTCCCCGTCTTGCTCGACCACCGCCAGGCCGATCTTGCCGTAGCCACCGAACCGGTCGGTGAGCTCGGCGACGAGCACATCGTGCCGGCCGGAGTCCAGCAACCCGCGAAGCTCGTCGATGTCGTAGGTCCGCCCGGTCGAGTTGAGCTGGTTGGTGCGAATCGTCAGCTCCCGCATCCTGGCCAGGTCGGCCGGCTCTGCGGGCGAGATGACGAGCCGCATCTCCAGCGACGCCAGGAACTCCGGTCGTGGCCCGCTGTACTCCTGTTCCGCGGCGGTCCTGGCCAGATCGCTGCGGTACATCTGCCGCCGGGTGGCCGACTCGGCGGTGGCCACCGCCCGGAGTGCCGGGTGGCTGGTCAGCGTGGACACTTCGTCCGGGGTGAAACAGCGGACCTCGGGATGGACGGCCGACACCTCGGCACGTTCGACGGGATCGTCGTCGACGAAAGCGATCGCGTCGAGCCCGATCCCGAAGTCGGCTGCGATGGCCGCGACGGAGTCCGATTTGGCTCCCCAGCCGATCCGCGGATGCAGGAAGAATTCGGCGAGACCGAGCTCCGCCAGCCGGGCGAGAGCGTCGGCCGGTTCGTTGCGGCTGGCGATCGAGTGCAGCACCCCGCGCCGGTCCAGCGAGGTGACCACTTCGGAGACCCCGGTGCGGAGCCGCGACGCGCCGCCCTCGAGCAGGATCCCGTCCCAGACGGTCTGGTCGAGGTCCCACACGACCACCTTGATCGGCCGATCGCCCGCATCCTCCTGTCGAGCGGTCATTCCGCGCCGCCTCGGCCGACAGCCGCGAACGGTCCCTTGGCGAACCGGCGTACGTGTCCGGCGATGGTCGTCTGGTGCACCTGTTCGGTGCCCTCCACGATCTCCAGCAGCTTCGCGTCCCGGAAGTAGCGCTCGACCGGCGAGTCCCGCGACGCGCCGAGCGCCCCGTGCAGCTGCACGGCGTCCCGGGACGCCTGTGCGGCCACCTGAGCCGCGAAGTACTTCGCCATCGAGGTGTGCACGGGCGCGTCCGGTGAACGCTCGTCCCGCAGGAGCGCGGCCTGCGCGCAAAGCGACCTGGCCGCATTGGTACGGACCATAGTGTCCGTCAGCGTGCGGCGCACGAGCTGGTGTTCCAGCAGCGGCACACCGAACTGACGCCGCTCGTGGACGTGGTCCGCACACGCCCGCAGTGACGCCTGGGCGACACCGACCGCACCCCACCCCAAGCAGAACCGGCCGTGGTCGAGTGCAGTGGCCGCGACATGGGTGAGCCCCCGACCGGGACCGGCCAGCACCTGGCCGGCGGCGACGGCGACGTCATCCATGTCAATCGTGCAGAGCATGGCGCCGCGGAAACCCAGCAGGGGATCCACGGGTGTCACGTGCAACCCTGGGGTGTGCCGGTCGACGAGCGCCGCCAGCGGTCCGTCATCGGATTGGGCCAGCACCAGGAAGACATCGGCCCGTTGTCCTCCGGACAGCCAGGTCTTGCAGCCGGTCAAGCGGAATCCGGTGCCGTCGGGCACTGCTTTCGTCGCGATCGCCGCCGTGTCACTGCCGGCACCCGGTTCGCTCAAGGCGAACGACAACAGCACTGCGCCCCGGGCCGCGGCGGCCAGTATCTCGGCGACGTGGTCACCCCGGCCCCACCGCAGGATCGCTCCGGCCGCCATCATGTGTGCGGTCAGGACGCTCAGCAGCGACATCCAGTGGCCGCCGAGCTCCTCGCACAATGCGCCGAGATCCTGCTGGGACAGACCGAGCCCGCCCCGGTCGACCGGGAAGGCCGGCAGCAGCAGCCGGTCGGCCGCCAGCGCGGCGAACAGGTCGTCCGGAACGGCCCCGGCCCGCTCGGCCGCCGCCACGTCCGTGTCCGGGGCGTCCAGGTGTGCGCGAAGACGAGCCAGCGCGCGCCGTCCCTCGGCACTGATCCGCACGGTCACGGCTGGGCGACCGCCGCGCGCCTGCTCGCCACGAACCGCGTGATGCGGTCGATCGATCGCAGGTGCGCCAGATCGAGGTCGGTACCCGTCATCGCGACGTCGAAGGTGCGCTCGATCCACATCACCAGCTGCACAGCGAACAGGGAGTTCACATAGCCGGACGCGAAGATGTCTTCGTCGTCCGTCACCTCCGCACCGCCGACGTGCCGTGTCACGAAGTCGCGGATGACCGCGCGATCTTCATCCGGCATTCCGCATCTCCTGCTCCTCGTAGGGGTAGAAGCCCTCGCCGCTCTTACGTCCGAGCCGCCCGGCGTCGACCAGCTGTTTCAACAGGACACAGGGCCGGTACTTGGGATCGCCGAAGTCGTCGAACAGGACCTCCAGCGAGAACAAGATCGTGTCGAGACCGATGAGGTCCGCCGTCTCGAGCGGCCCCATCTTGTGACCGAAACACTGCCGGAAAAGCCGGTCGACGTCCGCCGCCGTCGACACACCCTCGTGCACCAGGAAGATCGCCTCGTTGACAGTCAGCATGAGCACCCGGTTGGTCACGAACCCGGGAGAGTCGTTGACGACGACGCTGTCCTTGCCCGCCGCCGCGAGCAGTGCCCGCGTTGCCGCCACTGTTGCGTCGGTCGTGTGCACTCCGCGAATCACCTCGACCAGGGGTTTCATCTGGGCGGGGTTCATGAAATGGGTGCCGACCACCTGCGCGGGACGGCCCGTGAGTGCGGCCACCCGGGTGATCGGAATCGCCGACGTGTTCACCCCGAACAAACAGTCCGGCCGGCAAACCTGTTCCAGTAGCGGGTAGATCTCCCTCTTGACGGCCCACTTCTCGATCGCGTTCTCCACCACGAACACGGCATCCGCGAGCTGCTTGACGTCCGTCCCGAACGAGATCCGCTCGAGCACTTCCTTCCGCGGTGGGATCTTCCTGCCGAGCAGCGGCGCCATCCTCAGGTCGTGCGCGATCAGTGACGAAGCGCGGTCCAGAGCCCGCGCGTCGATGTCGACGACGGTGACGCTGTGACCCGCTTCGGCGAACACCTGGGCGACGCCGACCCCCATCGTGCCGGCGCCGACGACACCGATCCGGTCGTGGTTCATGTGTTTCCCGTTCTCTTCGTGGCCAGGGCACGCGGTACTTCCGGCACCGGGGCAGCGGCCTGCCTGGTCGTGAGGGACCTCGGCCAGCCGCCCGGGTCGAGTCCGTGCCGGCAGACGAACGCGTAGGCCAGCCTCTCAAGCCCGAAACCGACGCACCCGGAATACGCGATCTCTCCACCGGGCAACCGGATCCCGAACGCGTCACCGAAGAACCGGTCGTGCAGGTTGAACGAGCCGACCGCGACGTCACGGTCCGCCCCGACGTCCACCCGCAGCTCGCACTTGAGGCCGAGCAGCCGCTGCGACCAGATTCGGCTGCCCGTCTCCGGGCCGGCGAAGAACGGATCGTTGGCCACCACGAGCCGCGCGCACAACCCCCATTCCTCGACCAGCTCCTCGACCCGGTCCAGGAACGCCGCGCGGCAGCGCAGCACGTGGTCCCGGTCGCCGAGGAACACGACCTCGCGGATCGTGAAGTCCCACAGCCGTTCGAGGCTCGTGTGGTACCGCGATTCGTGGCGGAAGGACTTGCCCCGAGCCGTCACGACGGCGTCAGGCCGGACGAGCGTCCCGCCGTCGAGTTCGTGGAAGGTGTGGTAGCACATCGTCGGTGGCAGGCAGTAGTCGACGTTGCCGCACCGGGACAACACCTCGGGGCCGAGGATCTCGGACTCACGTGCGTGGCCGGCGAACTCCTGATATGTCGCCAGGTCCGTGTGGAGCCGGGTGACGAACATCGCGAACTGCGGGAACGACGTGTAGTAGCCGCACCGCTGCAGCGCCGAGGTCCGGAGCAGTGTGGGGTACCGCCGCTCGACACCGCCCAGGCCGGTCGCGATCGCCGCCAGCCGTCGGTCGAGCAGATCCATCAGTTCCAGCATTGGTGAACCGAGTGCGACCTGCCCCTCGCCGACCGGTGTCGCGGCGCCGCGAAGCACCATCTCCTCGAAGGTGCCGTCCCGCACCGGCGCATGGGTGCTCGACCGCCAGAGCACCTTCTCCGTCGGGGCGCGTTGGCTGAGGACATCGTTGACGACGATGTGGTCCAGCCCGGCCGACAGCTCGGCCTCCGATACCCCGCGCGCCAACTCCAACTCGACCGCCACGACCTCGTCGCCGTCGTCCACCAGCCGGAAACCGGTGATGGCGCTGGAAAGGAAGTAGATCCTGGAGGTCAGCTCGGCCTTCAGCTCGCACGGCACCGGGGTGCGGAGCCGGATCGTGCGGCCGCTCACGTGAGTCCCCACCATCACTGGTCTCCCGGCACGCCGAGCAGCGTCGCGATGATGTTGCGCTGGATTTCGGACGTGCCACCGTAGACAGTCGCGCCGACCGCGTCGCGCAGCTCCCGTTCGATCCCGGCGTCCTCGGTGTAGCCGGCCGCGCCGTGCAGGCGCAGGGTGTCAAGCGCGCCCTCGGTGAGCGCCTCGCTGACGAACAGCTTGAGCATCGAGCTCTCCAGCATCGCCATCCGGTTCTCCCGTTTGAGCCAGCCGATCTTGTAGAGCAGCAGTCTGGCGAGCTCGAGCCGGACACCCATGTCGGCGATCCGGTGGGACAACGCCTGGAAGCTGCCGATCGGCCGGCCGAACTGCCGGCGCTGAGTGGATCGGCGCACGCTCAGCTCGAGCAGCCTGGCGAGCACACCGACCTGACTCGCGAACATGAAGCCACGCTCCCACTCCATCGTGGACGTGAACATCCGGTACCCCGCACCTTCCACCCCCAACAGAGCATTGACGGGCAGACGACAGTTACGGAGGGTGATCTCGCCCATCGGGCACCCGCGCAGGCCCACCTTGCCGATGTGGCGGGTGACTTGGCAGCCGGGGGTGGACGCGGGCACGACGAACGCCGACAAGGCCGAATCGGCCGGTCCGTCCTCGCGCGTGCGCGCGAAGACCACGAACACGTCGGCACAAGGCGCATTGCTGATGTAGGTTTTGGTGCCGTCCAGCACCCAGCCGTCCTCTTCGCGCCGGGCGCTGGTGGTGATCCGGAGCATGTCCGAACCCGTCTCCGGCTCGGTCAAGGCGTGCGCACCGATGGCGGAGCCCGCGCACAGCCGGGGCAGCCAGTAGTTCCGCTGCTCGTAATCACCGTATTCGAGCAGGTACGTCAGACAGGCCCACACGTGGTTGTTCACCGCGAACACCAGGCCGTTGTCCCGGCAACCGTAGCCGAACGCCTCGAAGGCGACCGCAGTCATCAGCGGGTCGTACCCCGATCCGCCGTACTCCAGCGGCACCCCCCAGCCCAGCACACCGAACTCCGCGCACCGCCGCCAGCCCTCGCGGTCCAGCAGGCCGTCCTTGTCGTACTCGGCGGCCTGCCAGCCCAGCGTCCGCGCGAACTCGACGACCTTGTCGCGAAGGGCGCGCGTTTCGCTGCTCAGCGCGAAATCCATCGACGTGGAGCCTCCATATTCTCGCCGAACCGACCAGCAGCTCATCGCCTGCTGAACATCAATGCCGTGCCGCTCAATGCTGTGCCGCGGCCCCATCGGGCCGCCACACGACCGCCATTCCTCGACCATGCGGCTGATTCGGGTGACGGCTCACCTCTTGATCCCGGCATCCTCCACTGCTTCAGTTGGTCATCGTGGACGACACCGGTTCTCTTGACTTCCGGCGGATCGCCGAGATCTGGGCGAGCGTACTGGGAATCGAAATGGGCGAAATCGCCGACGACGACGATTTCTTCGAACTCGGCGGCAACTCGCTCCTCGCCGCGCGAATTCAACTGTTGATTGCCGAACGGTTCAGCGTGCGAGTCGCGTTGGACGCCATTCTGGCGGCGCCGACCGTGCGGGAAGTGGCGCAGCTGGTGGCCGGGCAGCCCCGGCAGTCGCGACCGAGTCCGGTCCCCGAGGTGGCCGAAGACGAGCCGGGAGTGCTCTCGCCGGGGCAGGAACGCCTGTGGTTCCTGCGCCAGCTCGACCCGGAAAGCCCCTTCTACCACGTCGTGCCGGCCATCGAGCTGCGTGGCGAGCTGTCGGTTCCCGCCCTCGAAGCCGCGCTCCTGCACGTCTTCACCCGGCACGAGGTGTTGCGAACCGTGTTCCCCGTGGCCAACGGGAGTCCGGTGGCCACTGTGCTGCCTCCGGGCGTCGTCCTTCAGCTCCTGGACCTGAGCGGACTGCCTCCGTCCCTGCGCGATGGGGAGGTCTCGCGGCTGCAGCACGACTTGGCTGTTCGGCCGTTCGACCTCGCGACCGGACCGATCACGCGAACCGCGCTCGTGCGCCTCGCGGACGACGAGCACCGCCTCGTCGTGGTGGTGCACCACATCGCCTTCGACGGCGCATCGCAGGGAATCCTCATGCGCGACCTGACCGACGCCTACCGGAGGTACCGCGCGGGCTCCACCGACATGCCGGAGCGGCCGCGGGTGCAGTACCAGGACTTCGCGCGCTGGCAACGCGCTCGCCTGTCCGGTTCCGGCGCCGACGAGGACATCGCCTTCTGGACGCGGCGGTTGGCCGGCGCACCTGCGGCCATCGAGCTCCCCAGCGACCGCCCGCGCCCGGCCCGGCAGTCCTTCGCGGGCGACCTCTACCAGTTCTCCCTGCCCGGCGAGGTCCGGTCCGGCCTGCCGGCGCTCTGCCGTGAACACCGGGTCACCCCGTTCATGGTGCTGCTCACGGCCTTCTCAGTGGTGCTGTCCGCCTACGGCGAGACGAAGGACGTCGTTGTCGGAGCGCCGGCGATGAGCCGAGGGGAACAGCGTTTCGGCGACCTCATCGGGTTCTTCATCAACACGATTCCGCTGCGGTGCGACCTCACGGGTGCTCCGACCTTCGCCGAGCTCCTCCGCCGGGTCCGGGAGACTTGCTTCGAGGCTTACGCACACCAGGAGATCCCTTTCGAGAAGCTCGTCGAAGCGCTGCGGCCACCACGGGACCCGAGCCGTGCCCCACTCGTCCAGGTGCTCATGTCCTGGGAGGACCGGCAGGCGACGCCGGCCTTCGACAACCTGCGCACCAAGGTTTACGGCGTCCCGACCGACACGTCCAAACTGGATTTGTCACTGTTCGTCCAGGCACGGCCGGATGTCATCACGGCCACGGTCGAGTACGCGACGGACCTGTTCGACGAAGCGACGATCCGCAACCTGACCAGCAGCTTCGTCTCGGTGCTCGGCGCCGCCGTCGCGACACCTGACCGCGCGGTGGCGGAGCTTCCCCTCCTGTCTTCGGCCGCACAAGAGCAGGTGCTGCACGGCCGGCACACGACCGTCGTGGCGAACGGTCCGGCGAACGTGGCCGAACTGGTGGTCCGGCAGGCGGCCGTGCACCCGGCCAGGGTCGCCGTCCGGGCTCCCGGCCTGGAGCTGACCTACGCGCAGCTCCTCGACGAAGCGCACGGCATGGCGGCGACGATCCAACGTCATGTCCCCCGTCCCGAGACACCCGTCGGTATCCTCGCACGTCGAAGCCCGCAGCTCGTCGTCGCCATGCTCGCGACGCTCCTTGCCGGGCACCCCTACCTGCCGCTCGACCCCGAGTACCCTTCGCGTCGCCTGCGCTACATGATCGCGGACTCCGGCACGACCGTCCTGCTGTCCGACGCCGACCACCCGGGTGTCACCACCGGTTTCGCGGGTGCCACGGTTCCGCTCGTCCTCGGTGGAGCCGACACCGGGTTCCGGCCACCCGGCACGCATCCCGGTGCGCTGGCTTACCTCATCTACACGAGCGGATCCACCGGCACCCCCAAGGGCACCGCGATGCCCCACGCGGCCTTGGTCAACCTGCTCCGGTGGCAGCTCGAACGTTCCGGCCTGGAGGACGGCGAGGCAACCCTGCAGTTCCCGCCCTTCAGTTTCGACATGTCCTTTCTGGACATCTTCTACACTCTCGCCGGCGGCCGGACGCTGGTTTTCGCGCCGGAAGAGGTTCGCCGAGACCCGGCGGGGCGCGCGGACTTCATGGCGGAAGAGAACGTCGGCTGCTTCGTGCTTTCTCCCGCGGCGCTGTACCAGCAGGCCGCCCACGCCGGCCCCGGGAACCGAGCACTCTCCGGCGTCCGCGAGTTCATCAGCGCGGGCGAGCAGCTCAACGTCACCGACGACGTGCGCAGCATGTTCGCCGAGCGCACCGACTGTGTCGTGGTCAACCAGTACGGTCCGACCGAGACGCACTGCATGACCGCGTACGAGCTCGTCGCCCCGTCCACGCACTGGCCGGCGGCGGTGCCGATCGGCAGGCCGATCCCGAACACCAGGGCCTACGTTCTCGACGCGTGGCTGAACCCGGTCCCACCGGGTGTGTCCGGCGAGCTGTACCTCGCCGGCGAGTGCCTCGCCCGGGGGTATGCCGGCCGGCCGGGGCTGACCGCGGAGCGGTTCGTGCCGGATCCGCACGCCTCCCTGCCCGGTGCCCGCATGTACCGCACCGGCGACCGGGCCAGGCTGCGTTCGGACGGCGACCTCGAGTTCCTCGGCCGGCTCGACAGCCAGCTGAAGGTCCGCGGCTTCCGGATCGAGCCCGCAGAGGTCGAGGCCGCGCTGACCGCGCACCCCGCCGTCGAGCAGGCGGTGGTCGCGGTGCACCAGCCGGCGGACCAGGATCCTCGGCTGGTCGCGTACGTCGTGGGTGGCCCCGTGTCCGGCAAGCAGCTGCGTGGATTTCTCCGCGATAGTCTGCCGAGCCCGCTCATCCCCGATGTCTTCGTGCCGCTCGACGTCCTGCCCATGACCCCGAGTGGCAAGGTCGACCGCCGCGGCCTGCCGGCACCGGAGATCCCGCCGCGTGTGTCCACGGACGACATCGGGCGTGGTGGCGCCGAGCAGGCGGTTTACGAGGCGTGGTCGGAGATCCTCGGCCACCGGGATATCGAAGCCGACGACAACTTCTTCGAAGTGGGCGGGAACTCGCTGCTCATCAGCAGGCTGCACAGTCTGCTGATGCGGCGGTACGACCGCAGGATCGACATCGTCGACCTGTTCCGGCACGCCACGGTCGCCGACCAGGCGGCGTTGCTCACCCACACCGAGGAAACCGGTGGAAGCCGGCCGGCTCGCACCGTCGATCGGCTGCGCCGGCAGCGCACCGCCCGCCAGACCACAGCCGATCAGTCCTGACCTTTCCGGCCGCCGTCCGGGAGAGGAGAGCCCAGGTGCGGATTCTTCGAGTTCTGACCCGCAACGCGCCATTCCGAAATCTCTGGGCCGGCCAGAGCATCTCACTGCTCGGCAGCGGCGTCACCGAGCTGGCGATGCCGCTCACCGCCGCCGTCCTCCTGCGCGCGTCCACCTTCCAGATGGGTCTGCTCGGTGCGTGCCTGTTCCTGCCGTGGTTGCTCGTCGGGCTCCCGGCCGGGGCCTGGGTCGACCGGCGTTCGCCCCGTCACATCCTGGTCACCGCCGACCTCGCCAGGTGCGTCCTGCTGGCAGCGGTCCCCGCCGCCGCCTGGCTCGGTGTGCTGGGCTACGAGCTCCTGCTGGGCATCGTGTTCCTCACCGGATTGTGCACGGTGTTCGCCGAGTCCGCTGCCGCCGCCGTACTTCCTCGGCTGCTCGACGAGGACCTGCTCGTCGAGGGCAACAGCCTCATGCGGCTCAGCCACTCCGTATCGTTCGTCGCCGGTCCGGGTCTGGCGGGCTGGCTCATCGGCGTGCTGACGGCGCCGGTCGCGCTCGTCGTGGACGCGGCGTCCTACCTCGCCTCAGCCTTGTTCGTCCGGCGACTGCCCGACTTCGACCGGACACCCGCACCGGCCCGCAGCCGGCTCACCGAGGAGCTGCTCGACGGGCTGAAGCTGCTGTGGCGAAGCCGCTACCTGCGCCCCGCGGTGGCCGCGACCACCGTGCTGGCGTTGGCCAACGGACTCTTCGCACCCGTCTACATCCTCTTCCTCGTCCGCACGCTCGAGCTGCCGCCCGCGCTGGTCGCCGTGCCCTTCATCGTCTTCGGTGCCGGAGCGATCGCCGGGTCTCTGCTGGCCGGTCCGATCAAACGCAGATTCGGCTTCGGACCGGCGCTCATCGTGTCCGGCGTGCTCAACGGCCTGGTGACCTTCGGCATCCCCTTGGCCGGTGACCCACCGATTCCGCTCGTCATCGTGGTGGCGCCGTGGCTGGTCTTCGGGCTCATCTCGCCCGTCTACGGCAGCCTGACGCAAACACTCGTGCAAAAGGCCGCGCCTGTCGACATGCTCGGCAGGATCAGCTCCTCGGCCAGTTTCTTGTCCTGGAGCTGTCTGTCGCTCGCCGCGATCGTCGGCGGCACGCTCGGCACCGTGCTCGGCCTGCGGTCGACGCTGCTGGTGTCCTGCTTCGTCTACCTCGCGTCACCGCTGTTCCTGATCTTCTCCCCGGCCAGGTCCCTGCGCACGACGCAGGATCTCTCGGCCGCGGCCGAGCCCGCGGGAGACGCCGCGCCGTCACCGGGCACCAGCCAGAAGGGACCGCATCGAGGATGACCACGACCAGCTTCCCCGCCCCTTTCGAGTTGGTCGGTCAAGAGGACCGGGCCCGGCTGCCACTGGATCTGGTCGACGCGTACCCGGTGAGCATGTTGCAGCAGGGCATGATCCTGCACTCCTCGATGCGGCCGGGATCCGCGACGTACCACGACATCTCGCTGTACGAAGTACAGGCGCCACTCGACGTCGGCGCACTCCGCCTCGCCGCGGCGGACATCGTGGCACGCCATCCCATCCTGCGTACCGGATTCGACATCGGGTCCTACGGCTGCCCCCTGCAGCTGGTGCACCGGCTCGCGGCGGCGCGGGTCTCCGAGTTCGACCACACTGGGCTCGATGCCGCCGAACACCGGTCCGCGCGGCTCGCCTGGCTGGCCGAGCAGCAGGCGACGCCGTTCGACCTCGAGGTACCGCCGCTGCTGCGGCTCGCCGCGTTCGATCGGGGCGATGGTTTCGTACTCGGGGTGAGCGTCCACCACGCGATCCTCGACGGCATGAGCCTGGTACGCGTGCTGCGTGACCTGCTCACCGCCTACCGACTGAGGATGTACGGTCACACCGTCGATTGGCCGGCTCCGGCCGGACCGCCGTACAGCGCGTTCGTCCGCCTGGAACGCCTCGCGATCGACTCCGAGGAGCAGCGCGCGTGGTGGCGTCGCCGGTTCAGCGGGTTCACCCCGGTCCGGTTTCCCCGCAGCGAAGCCTCGTCGGCCGGCGGTACCGGCGGCCTGCACCGGCGGCTCGACCCGGCGGTCACCGACAGGCTGCGGAACATCGGCCGCGTGGAGGGTATCGGCGTCAAGCACTTCGGGCTCGCGGTGCACCAGTGGGTGCTCGGCCAGGTCACCGGGCGCACAGAGGTGGCGAGCGGCCTCGTTGTCGGTGTGCGGCCGGAGCTGGCCGGCGCGGTGGAGCAGGCCGGGCTGTTCCTCAACACGGTGCCCTGCCGGATGTCACTGGCCCACGCCACGTGGCTGGACCTCGCCAGGCGGGCCGGAGCGGCGGAAGCGGAGCTGCTGCCGTACCGCCGTGTCCCGTACGCGGTCGTCCGCGGGCTGCTCGGCCGCGAGGACCCTTGCGACACCACGTTCATCTACACGCGCTTCCAGGACTACCGCCGGCTCGCCGAGGACACCGGCATCGTCCTGTCGGCACTGGAGTTCCACGAGGAGACCAACTTCCCGTTCAGCGTGTACCTCATGGACGATCCGGGGAGCGGGGCGCTGGAGCTACGGCTGCAGTACCGCCGGGACAGCGTCGACGACGAGACCGCCGCCGAGCTGGCCCAGCGGTACGTCGACGCGTTCGCCCGGTGCACGGCCAATCCGACGGCCCTCGCGCCGGCGCCCGCCGCCGTCCTCGGCGACCACTGGCGTGAGCCGGGCCGGCACGTCCGTCCGCTGGAGGTGTTCGGTTGGCACACCGGCTCGGCGGAGGTCCATGAGGAGCGCGCCACCATCGCCGCCGGTGACCTGGCCGAGCTGCGCGCCGCGTGCGGCGACGTCGGGCTCCCCGGCGTGCTGCTCGCCGCGTACGCGATCGCGGTCGGCGAGTGCTTCTCGGCGACCAGCGACTTCCTCCTGCACCAGGTGCTTCCCGGCCACGGGACCGGCAACCACATCGTCCCCGTCGTCGTGCCGTGGCGGGACCGCCACCAGCCGGAGTTCACCAGGAATCTCCCTGCTCGGCTGCGGAACCAGCACCAGGCATCCGGAGGGACGGCCGCTGTCCCGGTCGCGCGGCAGCTGCCCCCTGAACAGTGCCGGTTCGTCTACCACTGCTACCCGACCGGCCCGCGCACCGGCCCCGCCGGACCGGTACGCGGGCCGGTGGCCGAGTCCCACCCGGCCGACGAGGCGCGCCTGATCGTCGACGACCTCGGCGACGAGCTGATGGTGGTCCTCCGGCACCACCAGCTCCCGCCGCTGGACCTGCCCCGCCGCGTGCTCGCCATCGCCCGCCAGCTCGCGACAGCACCACCGCCACGGCACAAGGTCGACCTGCTCACCGAAGGCGAGCGGACCCGGCTGCTCGACACCTGGCATACGACCACAGCCACCACCCGCGACACCCTGACCGATCTCGTCGTGCGGCAGGCGGCCCGAACACCACACGCCATCGCCGTGCGCGCACCGGATCGCGACCTCACCTACGCACAGCTCCTCCACCACGGTCAGGCGCTCGCCGCGACCCTCACGTCCGCAGCAGGAGAAGCGCCGGTCGGCGTCCTCGCCCCTCGCGGCCCCCACCTGGTCACGGCGCTCCTGGCCGCGCTCCTGGCCGGCCGTCCCTACGTGCCCCTCGATCCCGAACTGCCCCCTCGGCGACTGCACCGGATGATCGCCGACGCCGGGGTCACCACGCTCCTCACGCACGGCGAGCACGCCGAGATCACCGACGGCTTCGCCGGCGACCTGGTCCCGGTTCCGGACCCGGCACCCACCTCGACGACCGGCAACCCCGTCGAGGTGACCATCTGTCCGGGGGACCTTGCCTACGTCATCTTCACCAGCGGCTCCACCGGCACCCCCAAGGGTGCGGAGAACCAGCACGACGGCGTGGTCAACCGGTTGTCCTGGATGCAGAGCGAGTTCGGCCTGACCGCCGACGACGTCGTGCTGCAGAAGACGCCGATGAGCTTCGACGTCTCGGTGTGGGAGTTCTTCTGGCCGTTGCTCAGCGGGGCACGGATGGTGCTGGCCGCCCCCGGCGGGCACCGCGACCCGCTGTACCTCGTGGACCTCATGGCGCGGGAGCGGATTACGACTGTCCACTTCGTACCGTCGATGCTGCGGTTCTTCCTCGACGCCGTCACCCCGGGCGCGCTGCCGCACCTGCGGCGCATCTTGTGCAGCGGCGAGGCGTTGCCCGGCGACCTGCGGGACCGATGCCGGGAGTTGCTGCCCCACGTGGCGTTGAGCAACCTGTACGGTCCTACCGAGGCGGCTGTCGACGTGACGGTGTGGCACTGCCGGCCGGACGAGACCGGTCCCGCCGTGCCCATCGGCCGCCCGATCAGCAATGTCCGGACCTACGTCCTCGACGAAGAACTGCGCTTGCTGCCGCCCGGTGCCGCCGGCGAGCTGTACCTGGGCGGGGTCCAGGTCGGCCGCGGGTACCGGGGGCGGCCCGGGCTGACCGCGGATCGGTTCGTACCGGACCCCTTCGTATCCGGCCGCAGGATGTACCGCACCGGCGACCGCGCGCGCCGGCGGCCGGATGGGGCGCTGGAGTTCCTCGGACGGCTGGATCACCAGGTCAAGGTGCGTGGATTCCGCATCGAGCTGCCCGAAATCGAGTCCGTGCTGCGGGCCCGGCCGGGCGTGCTCGACGCCGCGGTCGACGTTCGCGACATCGTGCCGGGTCACCCGCAACTGATCGCCTACCTCGTGGCTGACCGCGGGGTGACCGACGAGGCCATCCGGTCCGGACTCGCCGAGATCCTGCCGGACTACATGGTGCCGGGCCACTACGTCCGGCTGGCCAGGCTCCCGGTCACCCCCAACGGGAAGCTCGACCGCACGGCACTGCCCACGCCCGTGGGCAGGAAGGCGCGGTCGAACCGCGCGGCCTTCGGCACCGACGCCGAACGACGGATCGCCGGTCTGTGGTCCGAGGTGCTCGGCCACGCGGACTTCACCAGCGACACGAACTTCTTCGACGCCGGGGGCGACTCGCTGCTCCTGCTGCGCACCCACGCCCGGCTGCGACAGGAATTGCCCACGGCGGCCGAGCTGTCGCCGATCGATCTGTTCCACCACCCGACCATCGGCACGTTGGCCGACCTGCTCGCCGGTGCTGCCGGCACCACGTCCACGCGGACAGCGGCGGACGAACGCGCGGGCCTGCGCCTGCGGTCGGCCCAGCGACGCACGGCCCGGGGGGTGCGATGACGGGCGGGCTGGACCTCGCGATCGTCGGTATGGCCGGCCGTTTCCCCGGCTCGGCGAATGTCGGCGAGTTCTGGCAGAACCTGTGCGCAGGGGTGAGCGGAACCCGGCGGCTGACCGACGAGGAACTGCGCGCGGCGGGGGTGCGGGAGGAGTTGCTGACTCGTCCCGACTACGTGCGGGTGGGCGCCGTGCTCGACGGGGAGGACCTGTTCGACGCCGAGTTCTTCGGCTACAGCCACGGCGAGGCCCGGATCATCGACCCCCAGCAACGGTTGTTCCTCGAGTGCGCGGCGGCGGCCGTCGAGGACGCCGGCTACGACGCCGCCCGCTACGAAGGCGCAATCGGCGTGTACGCCTCGGCGTCCGCCAACACCTACCTGCTCAACAACGTCTGGCCGGACCGATCGCTGCACCGCACGTACGGCGGGTTCACGCTCCTGCTCGGGGGTGAGAAGGACTACCTGGCCAGCCGGGTCGCGTACAAGCTCGGCCTTCGCGGGCCCGCCGTCACCGTCCAGACCGCGTGTTCCAGTTCGCTGGTCGCCGTCCACCTCGCCGGGCAGGCACTTGTCGCCGGCGAGTGCGACATGGCCATCGCCGGCGGCGTGACCGTCCGGGTTCCGCAACGGGTCGGGCACCTGCCGCACGAGTCGGGCATCGGCTCGCCGGACGGGGTGTGCCGGGCGTTCGACGCCGACGGCCAGGGCACCCTCACCGGCAACGGGCTCGGCGCGGTCCTGCTCAAGCGGCTCGACGACGCCGTCGCGGACGGCGACACGGTCACCGCCGTCATCCGCGGCTCCGCGGTGACCAACGACGGTTCGGCCAAGGTCGGGTTCACCGCCCCCAGCATCACCGGGCAGGCCGCGGCGATCCGCGCGGCGCTCGAGGTCGCTGAAGTGTCTCCCCACGACGTCGGGTACGTGGAGGCACACGGCACCGCCACCCCCCTCGGTGACCCGATCGAGGTGGCTGCCCTCACCGAAGCATTCGGCGGCCCGACGACCGAGCAGTGGTGCGCTCTCGGTTCCGTCAAGACGAACATCGGGCACCTCGACGCCGCTGCCGGCATCACCGGGCTCATCAAGGCCGCCCTGTGCGTCCGCGACGGCCTGGTCCCGCCCAGCCTGCACTTCCGCCGGCCGAACCCGCACATCGACTTCGCGCGCAGCCCGTTCTTCGTCAACACGGTGCTCCGCGACTGGCCGACGCACGGGCCCCGGACGGCCGGGGTGAACTCGATGGGCATCGGCGGCACCAACGTGCACGTGACCCTTGCGCAAGCACCCGATCCACCCGCCGCGACGCCCTGCGACCGGGTCGAACGCGTCGTGGTGTCGGCGCGGACCGGGCAGGCCCTCGATGCGGCCACCCGCGAGCTCGCCGACCACCTGGCCGCCCAGCCCGAGCTGTCGCTCGCCGATGTCGCGTGGACCACCCAGGCCGGGCGGACGCGGCTGCCGCACCGGCGAGTCGTGCGCGCATCGACAACCGAGGAGGCGAGCCGCGCCCTGCGCTCTGCCGCGGTCACCGGGCGCTCCTTGTCCGGGGCCGGCCGAACCGGGCCGGTCTGGATGTTCGCCGGCCAGGGCTCGCAATTCCCCGGGATGGCCGAGCAATTCCACCGCGACAGTCCCGTTTTCCGCACCGCGCTCGGCCGCTGCGCCGAGATCCTGGCGATGGACCTGGCCAAGCTCCTCTACGGTCCCAGTGCCGTCTCCGAGGCGGAGCTGGCGGCAACGCGGCTCGCCCAGCCGGTCGTCTTCTCCGTCGGCTACGCACTGGCGGAAAGCCTGCGCCACGAAGGTGTCCGGCCCGGCGCCGTGCTGGGACACAGCGTCGGCGAGTACGTCGCGGCGCAACAGGCGGGCATATTCTCCCTCGCCGGCGCGCTCCGTCTCGTCGCGGCCCGGGGAAACCTCGTCGACCGGCTTCCCCGGGGGGCGATGGCCTCCGTCGCGTTGCCGGCCGAAGAACTCGAGCCGCTGCTGGACTCCGGCCTGTCCATCGCGGCGGTCAACGCACCGGGGCTCACCGTCGCGGCCGGCGAGGCCACCGCCGTCACCGCACTGGTCGCGGACCTGACCGAACGTGGGGTCAAGGCCCGAAGACTGCGCACCTCCCACGCGTTCCACACCGCGGCCATGAGCCCGATCATGGCCGAATTCGGCGAGATCGTGCGCCTGGCCCGACCCCGGCCGCCGACCCTGCCGATGATCTCGAACGTCTCCGGGGACTTCCTCACCGACGAGGAGGCCACGGACCCCTCGTACTGGGCCGAGCACCTCCGGGCGCCGGTCCGTTTCGCCGCCGGTATCGCGACGCTGCTGGCGGACGGTTACCGGATCTTCGTCGACGTCAACACACGCTTCTCCCTCGGCCCGCTGGTGCGCAACCAGTCGGCGGAGTCGGCGGCCGTCGCGCTGGACGACGACACGGCGGATCACCTGTGGACCCTGGGCGTGCCGGTGGACTGGCGGCGGAGCGGGCGACGCGTCCCGCTGCCCACTTACCCCTTCCAGCGGACCAGGCACTGGGTGGGACCGCCGGACCCGGTGGCCGAGCCGGCCGCGGAGGAGGTGCCGGGCACGCTGGAAACCGTGCCCGGCACCACCGCGAAGGTGGTCGCCGACATCTGGCGCGAGTTGCTCGGCGTCGCCGAAGTGACCGTCGACGACGACTTCTTCGTCCTCGGCGGACACTCGCTGCTGGCCTCCCAGGTTGCGGCGCGGGTGCGTGACGTGTTCGGGGTGCAAGTCGCGCTGCGTGACCTTTTCACCCACTCGACGCCGGCCTCGCTGGCCATGCACATCGGCGACCGCTCGGCCGGCGCCACCGCCACATCGGCGGACGCCGAAACCGGTGATGGCACCGAACTCCCGCTCACCGACGCCCAGCGCAGCATCTGGTTCCTCCAGCAAAGAGCCCCGAACAGCTCCTTCTACACGCTGGGAAACCGCATCGTTCTCCGTGGGCCGCTGCGCGTCGACCTGCTCCAGGCCGCCGTCACCGGCGTGGTGCACCGGCACGAGGCTCTTCGTGCGACTTTCCCGCTGGCCGGCAGGAGCCCCGTGCACCGGATCCTGCCCACCGGCGACGTGCCGGTACCCGTTGTCGACCTGAGCGGATCGGCCGACCACGCCATCGCGCTGTCCACCGTGGAGGAAGCGGTGCTGTCCGGCGTGCGGGACGTCATGACGCGCACCCCGTTGCGCGCGGCCATCGTGCGCCATGCCCCGGAGCACCATGAGCTGCTGGTCGCGCTGCACCACATAGTGGCCGACTACTGGTCTTCGACGATCGTGGTGACCGAACTCCTCACGTCCTACCAGGCGCTGCTCTCGGGCGGTCCGGCGCAACCGCCGCCGGCTACGCGGTACGCGGACTTCGTCCGACGCCAAGTCGACAAGGAGCACTCCCCCGCGTTCGCCAGGCAACTGGACTACTGGACGACGCGATTCCGCGAGCCGCCACCTCCGCTCGCGCTACCCGCTGACCGGAGACCGGCCGGGGCACCGGGCCACGGCGGCGCCCACCAGCGGGTGGCGGTCCCGGCACACGTCGGCGCCCGGGTCGCCGCGCTCGCCGGTGACGCCGCTGCCTCGCCGTACATGGTGCTGCTCGCCGCCTACGCGGTCCAGCTCCACGCCCTGACCGAGCAGCGCGACCTGTGCATCGGGACCTTCGTCGGCAACCGAGCGGACACCGGTCTCGAGTCGGTCGTCGGGCTTCTGTCCACGACCGTCGCGCTGCGCACCTCGGTCGATCCGCAGTGGACGTTCCGGGACCTCGTCGGCCGGGTCCGCTCGATCTGCCTCGACGCGTACGACAACCTCGACGTGCCGGTGGAACGGCTGCTTCGGCAGTTGGACGTCAGCAGGACGCCGGGCCGCAACCCGCTGTTCCGGACCATGTTGGTCCTGGAGACAGCGCCTGGTCCCAGGCTCGGCTTCGCCGCGGAGACCGGCCTGGAGATCACCATCGATCCGCTGGACACCGGCGGTTCGAAGCAGGAGCTGATGCTCGTGCTCTACCCCCGCGACGGCGGGTTCGACGGGTTCCTCGAGTACAGCACCGAGCTGTTCACCGGGGGTACCGCAGCTCGGTTGGCCACCGGGTTCACCACCGTCACAGACCTGGTCACCGCCCACCCGGACGAGCCGCTGACGCGGCTGCTCGCCCGGACCGAGATCACGAGGACGACATGAACACCTCATCGACACTCCTGGACCTGTTCGCCCGCTCGGTTGGCGAGTTCGGTGACCGGGCGGCCGTGTCCGACGACGAACGCACACTCACCTACGCCGCCCTCGACCACGAGTCCACGGCACTCGCCTGCCGGCTGCGCGCGGCCGGCGCCGGACCGGGCAGCCACGTGGCCGTGCTCGTGCGCCGAGGAGCCGGTGTCGTCGTGGCCATGCTCGGGATCCTGAAAGCCGGCGCGGCCTACGTCATGGTGGACACCCGGTACCCGGGCAGTCGCCGGGAGCTGCTGATCAGCGCGGCCTCACCGGCTGCCGTCCTCACCGAACCCGGGTGGGAAAGCAGCCTCCAGCACCCGGAGCGCATCGTCATGGCGTTGTCCGGCGGCGAGCCCGTGACACCGGTCCCGCTGCCGCGCGTGGCGCCGGGCGATGCCGCGTGCGTGCTGTTCACCTCCGGCTCCTCCGGAGCTCCCAAGGCTGTCGTGCTCGAACACCGCAACCTCGTCTCCTTCGCCACCAATGCCGCACTCCCCGCCTTGCGGCCGGCGGACCGGGTGGGCCAGATCTCCAGCGTCTCGTTCGACGCGGTGCACTTCGAGATCTGGTGCGCCGTCGCGCACGGGGCGGAGATCGTGGTCCTGCCCCCCATTTCCGACCTGCTGTCCGACGGGCTGTCCCGGCACCTCCGAGACCGCGGAATCACCGCGTTGCTGGCCCCGACCATGGCCGTCAACAACGCCGTGCGCGCGGACCCGGCGTCCTTCACCGGTCTGCGGCTGCTGCACACCGGCGGCGACGTGCTCCAGCCCGGTGCCGCACAGGCCATCCTCGCGGGCGGGTTCACCGGCGAGTTGTGGAACCTCTACGGACCGACCGAGGCCACCACGGCGTGCACGTGCCACCACGTCGGGCACTTCGGTGTCGATGACGCCTCGGTGCCGATCGGCCGTCCGCTCAACGGCGTCTCGGTCCGCGTCCTCGACGAGACACTGTCACCGGTGCCTCCCGGCGCGGTCGGTGAACTGTTCGTGCAGGGGGCGGGCGTTGCCCGCGGTTACCTTTCCGAGCCGGGTCTCACTGCGGCACGTTTCCTGCCGAGCCTGGACGGCCCGCCCGGCAGCAGGTGCTACGCGACCGGCGACCTGGTGCGGTTCGCCTCGGACGGGATCCTGGAGTTCGTCGGCCGCACCGACGACCAGGTGAAGATCCGCGGTTACCGCGTGGAACCGGCCGAAGTGGAACGCGCACTGGGCCGGCATCCCTCGGTGTGGGAAGCGGTCGTGCTGACCGACGGCGCCGGGGACGACCGGCGGCTCGTTGCTTTCGTGTCCGCACCGGGGGCTTCGCCGGAGGAGCTCCGTGACCACGCGGCCGAGGTCCTACCCGACTTCATGGTGCCGGCAGTCATCCTGCTGGTACCCGAGATCCCCTTCACGGACAACGGAAAGCGGGATGTGCGGGAACTGCGTGCCGTTCTCGCGGACCACCAGTCGCGCGCGGCGTCCTACGTGGCCCCCCGAGACGAGTGCGAGCAGTACCTGGCCGTGCTGTGGGAGCGGCTGCTCGACATCGGTCCGATCGGTCGCGACGACAGCTTCTTCGGCCTCGGTGGCAACTCGCTGCACGCCGTCCGTGCCTACCAGGCCATCAGGGAAGACCTCGGCGTCCCGATCGAGTTCCGCGAGCTCTTCGACGCGGAGACGCTCGCCGACGTGGCGGCCCTGCTGCGAAAGCACGCACCTGAATCCGCGTGACGTCAGCCCACCGAGCCCGCCGCACGGCAGTGGTCGGCGAGTCCGGCGATGGTGGGGTGTGCGAACAGCAGGTCAACGGTAACCGGTAGCCCGGCGGAGGTCGCTTCGACCACGACGGGAATAGCCGTGATCGAGTCGCCGCCCAGTGCGAAGAAGTTGTCGTGCACCCCGACTGCCTCCAGCCCCAGCAGACCGGCCCAGATGCCGGCCAGGACCTCCTCGACCGGGTCCCTCGGCGCGACCCGGCGCGCGTCTTCCTCCCCGGAGCCCCCCGGCTCCGGTAGCGCGTAGCGGTCGAGCTTGCCGTTCGACGTGATCGGCAGCTCCGCGACACGCACGAACGCCGACGGCACCATGTAGTCGGGCAGCCGTCGCGCCACCGGTTCGCGAAGGTCGGCCGACGTCGGGCCGGCCGCACCGACCCAGTAGCAGACCAGCCGTTTCCGACCGGCGACATCACGCACCACGACGGCGGCCTGCTCGACGTCCGGGTGCAGGATGACGGCGGCCTCGACCTCACCGGGTTCGATTCTGAACCCCCGCAGCTGTACCTGGTCGTCAGCACGGCCGTGGAAGACCAGTTCGCCGTCGGCATCGAGCGCGGCGAGATCGCCTGTCCGGTACAAGCGCCCACCGTGCCGGCCGAACGGGTCGGGCACGAACCTGTGCGCCGTCAGCCCCGGACGTCCCAGATAACCACGGCTCACCCCGGGGCCGCCGACGTAGATCTCGCCGACCTCGCCCGGGCCGACCGGCACGAGGCGGTCGTCGAGCACGTGCGCCTGCAGATCGCCGAGCGGGCGGCCGATCGGGCTGTACCCGAGTTCGAGATCGGCGCCGGCGATCGGACGGACGGTCACGTGCACCGTCGTCTCCGTGATGCCGTACATGTTGACCAGACGCGGCCGGTCCTCGCCGTACCGGTATACCCATCCACGGAGCAGAGCAGGGTCCAGCCGTTCTCCGCCGAAGACCAGCAGGCGCAGCCGGGTCGGCGGGAACCCCGCCTCCTCCGCGGCGCGGGCCAGCAGCCGGAACGCCGTGGGTGTCTGGTTGAGCACGGTCACCCGCTCGTCGACGAGCAGCCGCAGGAACGCCGCCGGGTCGCGGCTCACGGTATGCGGAACCACGAGCAGGCACCCGCCGTGGAGGAGCGCGCCCCAGATCTCCCACACCGAAAAATCGAAGGCGATCGAATGGAACGAAGTCCACACGTCATGTTCGGTGAACGCGAACTCCGGCCGGGTGACCTCGAACAACCGGGCCGCGTTGGCGTGGCTGACCACGACCCCCTTCGGCGCCCCGGTGGAACCGGAGGTATAGATCACGTACGCGACGCCGTCCGGCCGCGTCGCGACTTCCGGTGGCGTGTCCGGTTCGGCGCCGAGGGAGTCTGTCGGCACGCACGGAACGCCGAGGTCGTCATCAGCGCCCAGCACCAGGCGGCAGCCGGCATCGGCGATCATGGAGCGCGATCTCGACAACGGCTGTCGCGGTTCCAGCGGCAGGTAACCGGCACCCGCCTTGAGGATCCCCAGCAACCCGACGATGAGTTCGACCGACCGGGTGCCGTGCAGCGCGACCAGAGTCTCCGGGCCCGCACCCGACCGGATCAGCCGGTGGGCCAGCTGGTTCGCCCGGCGATCCAGTTCCGCGTAGGTCAGCCGCGTGGTTGCGTCCCGTACTGCCGTCCTCGCCGGCCACTGTGCGGCGGCCGCGGCGAACAGCTCGTGCAGCAGGCGGCTGTCGTCGGTGGTCATGCGTCGACCACCCTCGCTCGCAGTCCCGCACCCCGCTGCTGGAGGTGGCGAGCCAGCAATGTCAACCGTTCCCACTCCGGTTCCTCCGCTCGCACGCGTTCGCGGGCGAACACCCCGCTCAGTGATGTGCAGCCGTACCGGGACTCGGTGCCCGGCCGGCCATCCGGCTCCATCAGCCACACGTCGACCGCGTCCTCGACGGCTGTCTCCGCCTCCGCCTCCGTCACCTCCGCGAGTTCGGCAAAGGCCCACGCGGGCACGGACGGGTTGGGGATGAGCCCCGCCCTCCGGAACACCAGGCGTGCGGTCGGGTCCAGCCGCTCGTAGGCCGTCGCGAAGACCTCGCGTACCGGGACTCCGCCGCGTGCCAGTTCGTCGAACCGAAGTCCTTCGTGACGCAGCACCTTGACGAGCCGTTCGACGGTCCAGTGTGTCTTGGCGGCGAGACGCGCCCCGGCACCGCACAACGCCAGCGGCAGCCGCCCGCACAGCTCGGCCACCTGCCGCATCTCCTCCACGTCGCCGGCCGGGCGGTTTCCACCGACGGCGGCGGCGGTGAGCAGTTCGACCGCGGCGGACAAGGCGAGGGGTTCCAGCGAGACCCGGCGCGCCCCCGGTAGCAGCGAGAGGCGTGAACGGGTCGTGAGGATCACCCCGCACGTCGGCGACGTCGGGATCAGCGGCCGTACCGTGGACTCGTCGGCCACGTTGTCGAGCACGATGAGGACGCTGCGCTCGGCGAGCGCGGCACGGTAGGCCTCCACCCGCTCCTGGGGCGAATCCGGGACCGGCACACCGAGAGCGCCCAGGAACCGGCCCAATACCGCACCGACGTCACACTGGCCGCCACCGTCCAGTTCGGCGAACAACTGACCGTCCGGGTAGCTCGCCCGGACGGCGTGGGCGGACCTGACGGCCAGCGCGGTCTTGCCGGTGCCGCCCGCCCCGGTGAGCACGCACAGCCGGGGAGAACCCAGGTCCGCGGGCCTCATCTCGGTCAAGGACACGCGGATGATCGCCTCGTGCTGCTCCATCCCGAACACCCGCACCTCGGGCGGTAGCTGGCGGGGGACCGCGCTGGTCGACACGGTCATCGGCGAGGGGAAGTCCAGGGCGGGGTCCGAGGAGAGCATCGACTGCTCCATTCCTCTGAGCAGGCTGGTGGGATCGAGACCCAGCTCGTCGACGAACGTCCGGTGGGCCCGCCGGTAGACCTCGAGCGCCTCGGCCCGACGGCCGGACCGGTACAGAGCCAGCATCAGGTGCGCGTGCAGTTCTTCCCGCAGTGGGTATTCCGTCACGAGCGCGGTCAGCTCACCGATGAGCGAGCGGTGCCTGCCGAGCTCCAGCTCCAGCCCGACGCACTCCTCCAGCAAAGCCACGCGGGTTTCGTTGAGCCGGGCGGCTCCCGCGCGCAACAACCTGCTCGAAAGGCCGTCGAACGCCGGTCCACGCCAGACCGCGAGCGCTTTGCGCATCTTCGCCGCGGCCGCCCGGATCTTCCCCGTCGCGACGTCCCGGCGCGCCTCGGCGACGAGGTCGTTGAACCGGTGCACGTCGACCTCGTTGTCGCGGATCTCCAGCGCATAGCCGGGTGGCCGGGTCGAGATGATCTCCACGTCCGGCTCGACCTCGGTGAACGCCCTGCGCAACGCGGAGATGTCGTTCTGGATCTGCTCCTTCGCCGTGGCCGGTGGCGTGGTCTCCCACACCGCCTCCGCCAGCCTCGAGATCGACACCACCCGACCCGCGTCGAGCAGGAGACCGGCCAGTGTGTAGCGCTGACGAGGACCACCGATGTCGACGAAACGGTCGTCACTCACGATTTCCAGCGGACCGAGAATAGAAAACCGCAACCGTCCTCCAAAGGGCTGTCGAAGACGCCACACCTCCCGGACGGCGCACGCCTCTGGTCCCCCGCCATCGAGGCAGATCCCCCCGGTCAGGAAGTAACATGCCATCCGCATGCATGGTTTCCGCTTGGATCATGCATGGCTCGACTGCCGTAGCAGTGCCGCCGTCTCGGTCTGCCGGGGTATCGCCAGTTCGACGAAGACCCGATGCGCCCTGCTCACCGTCGACCGTGCCGCACGCTCGTTCCCGGCCAGCCGGTGGGCACGGCCCAGGACGACGAGAACCCGCGCGTGAACCAGCCGCTGGCCCGACCGGCGGGCGATGGCGATCGCCCGACCGCACTCACTGACGGCTCCTGCGCCATCGCCGAGCCCGAGCAGGACCTCGGCCAGCGTGCGGTGGGCTTTGCTCCGCGCCAGCGGACTGGTGTCCCGCGCCAGTCTCAGCGCCGACACGGCGTACTCGTGCGCCCGCTCGTTCTGGTCGAGTCCGGAGTAGACCTGGGTGAGTCCGAGGAGAGTCTCCACACGCCCGAGCTGGTGGCCGGTCAGTTCGTTGAGCGCGGCCGCGGCGTTCAAGTCCGCCAGCGCCTCGTCCAGCCGCCCCAGCCCGGTTTTCGCCTCCGCCATCCCGACGAGGGCGTCGACCTGGCAGTTCCGGTTTTCGGCACTGCGGGCAGCAACCAGCGCGTCCGCGCACACCGTTGCGGCGTCGACCCACCGGCCGGCGTCGTTGTGCACCCGGCCGGCCGTCTCGAGAGTGATCGCCTCGGCATAGCGCAGACCGGCTGTGCGCGCGATGACGAGCGACCGGTCCAGGCAGTGCGACGCGTCGTCCAGCCGGCCTTGTTCCTGGCGCACGAGAGCGAGGTTGACCAGGGTCAGGGCGACCTGGTAGTCATGACCGTTCTGCTCGGCAAGCCGCAAGCACGCCGAAAGGCATTGTTCGGCGTGCTCCAGCTCGCCAAGCAGGTGGTATGCGGACGAAAGGTTGTTGAGCCCGCTCACCTCGCCGAAGGAGTCGCCGAGCCTCCGGTCGATCTCCACCGAGGCGTGGTACCGAAGCAGAGCCTGCCTCGGCTGCCCCAGTTGCTTCAGTGTCACACCGAGACCCCGCAGGGCGTCCGCTTCCCCCTTGGGCCAGCCCGCCCGCCCCGACAGTGTAAGCGCTTGCTCATAGTCCTGCTTGGCCGGCGCGAGCTCGGCCATCCGCCACCGAGCATGTCCGAGCGACAGGTGCATCGCGGCTTGCCCGATCAGATCCGAGCCACGCCGCGCGGCGGCCAAGCCGATGGACGCGACGCGGATCCACTCGGCCAGCGGCCGCCGGTGGTGCATGTAGTCCCGCAGCATAGCGACCAGCAGCCAGGATGCCGGGTGCGGACTGTCCTCCGCGCACCGTGAGATCACGGCGGTGATCTCGTCCCACGAGTCGGCAAGCCACGCGAACGCGTCCGCCTCGCTGTCGAACGACGCGCTCACCACGCCGGCTTCCGCGCCGTCGTACGGCAGCTCCGTACCGCGCAGCCGGACCGTCCGCGTCGCGGTGAGGACGGAGTTCAGGTAATACTGCACCAACCGCTGAGCGGCCCTCTGCCGTTCCTGCGGCGAATCCTCCCTCTCGGCACGGTCGGCCGCGTACTCCAGCAGCAGGTCGTGGCAGGCGAACCGGTACACCCCGACCTCGGTGGTCAGGTGCACCTGGGCGATCGCGTCCAGGAGGTCCTCGGCCTCCGCCTCGTCCACACCTGCGAGAGCAGCAGCCGCGCCGACGTGCAACCCGCCACTCGGTGCCAGTGACAGCAGTCGAAACATCCGTTGTGCGCCGATGGGAAGAGCACGATAAGACAGATCGAGGGCGGCCCTCACCGCGGTGTGCTCGTCGCCACGGGCCCGCAGCCTGGCCAGCCGGCCCCGGTCAGCGAGCTCCGCGACAAACCCACTGATCGTGTGAACCGCCTGGTCGGCGAGCCGGGCGCCGGCGATGGACAGGGCCAGTGGCATGTGTCCGCACTGCGCGGCCAGCTGTGCGGCAGCTTCCGGTTCCGCCCGCAGCCGTGCCACGCCGACGCGATGCGCGAGAAGGTCCAACGCCTCGTGCGCCCGCAACGCATCCAACGAGATCCGCTTGGCGCCGTCCCGCGCCACCAGACCACCCAGCCGGTCGCGGCTGGTGACCACGACCAGGCAGCTCGCCGTACCCGGCAGCAGTGGCCGGACTTGTGCGGGGTTCGCCACGTTGTCGAGCAGAACCAGCACCCGCCGGCCGGCCAGCCGCGACCGGTAGAGGGCCGCCTGGGTGTCCACGTCAACCGGAATGTCCTTCAACGGCTGCCCGAGGGCCAGCAGCAACGATGGCAGCGCCTCGGCAGCGGACAGCTGCCGGCCGTGGTCGAACCCCCGCATCGAAAGGAACAGCTGGCCGTCGGGGTAGTCGACCGCCGCTCGATGGGCCCAGTGGACGGCCAACGCCGTCTTGCCGGCACCCGCCGGGCCGACGACGAGCACGAGGTGATTCTGCTCGCCGGCCAGCTCGTCCAGACGAGCCAGCTCGGCCGCGCGACCGACGAACCTGCTCGTACCGGCCGGCAGTTGCTGGGGCACCGGCCCGGTCGGCCGCTCCTCGTCGGCGGAGCCCTGCAGCAAGTACTGGTGCAGGGCCACCAGCTCTTCCGTCGGTTCCACGCCGATCTCCGCCACCAACCGGCTCCGGAACCGCCGGTAAACGCTCAATGCCTCGGCGAGGCGCCCGCTCCGATGAAGCGCGAGCATGAGCAGTCCTTGCGGTCGCTCCCGCAGCGGGTACTCGGCTATCACGCGCCCCGCCTCGGCCACGGCATCGTGTGGCCGCCCCAACTCCAGCAGTGCCGCCGCCCGCCCCTCGAGCGCAGCGGCCCACTGCTCGGTGAGCCGGGCGGTCTCCGCTGCGACATGAGGCCCGGACAGGCCGCCGAGCGGTGCACCACGCCAAAGCTCGAGTGCCCTGCCGAAGAGCGCCACCGCGTCCTCGTACCGGCCATCCAGCGACGCCTGCCCTCCCGCCGCCAATCGCTCGGCGAACACCACCGTGTCGAGCGCGCCGTCCCCGACATCGAGCCGGTAGCCCGGACTCTGCGTCACGATGAGGCGTGCGCCATCATCGGCGAGCGCACGTCGCAGCTCCGCCACCAACGCGCGCACCCGCGCGGCGGCGGATACCGGAGGGTTCTCTTCCCACAGCCGGTCGATCAGCCGCTCGACCGAGACGACGTGATTCGGCTCGAGCAGCAGGCAACCGAGCAACGCTCGCTGCTTTCCGGTCAACGGCACAGGCCGTCCGCCGTGAGTGGCTTCCACCGGGCCCAGTAGGCGGAACCTGACCTGCGGCCTCGCGTCGAAGTTCGCGGCTGAAGACATCAGTTCTCCACGGTCGAGAACACGTCGGCGTTGCTACGCGCGGACGATCAACCTGACGCGTGACCGGCACCGAGACCGCTCGCTTCCGTGGAAGCACGCGGCGTGTTCACCCTTCCCACCCGGGTGTCCCAGCAAGGCCATCCCTTCCGCCGATCGGAAGGACTGAAGGGGACGATGCCGCGCCGGGCTTGCAGGGTCATTGCAGGAGCCTTGCGAGCCACCGATCGTCCCATTGACACGATCGCCGGCTCATCGGCGCCTGTTGCGTGCCCGAACCGCGCCGGGTTTGCCCGGATCGTTGCCGGGCCTCGCGACCGGGTCCTTCGGCCCCTTGAGGGGATGACCGGCTCATCCGCGGCCTGGTATCTGTGCGGTGGCACCAGGCACCGGTTCGGCCGGGTCGTGTCCGATGCGGACCTGCCGGTTCTCCCCGTCCACGTGCACCACCGTCGGCCGGTGCGAAGCCAGGTCCGGCTCGTGCACCTGCGCGTAGGTGATGATGATGACCAGGTCGCCGGGGTGCACCAGGTGGGCGGCCGCACCGTTGACGCCGATCACCCCCGACCCCGGCTCGCCGGCGATCGCATACGTCTCCAGCCTCGCGCCGTTGGTGATGTCGACGACCTGAACCTTCTCGTTCTCGACGATGCCCGCCGCTCTCATCAGGCTCGCGTCGATCGTCAGCGAACCCACGTAGTGCAGGTCTGCCTGGGTGACCGTCGCGCGGTGGATCTTGGCGTTCAGCAGGATGCGTTCCACGAATACCTCGGTCCTTGCGGTCAGGGAATCGGAAGGGGGCGCTGGTGCGCCACCGGACGGCGGCGCACCAGCAGGGGTTCATTCGCCCATGGCGCGGATCAGGCTCTTCGGCCGCATGTCGGTCCAGTTCTCCTCGACGTAGTCGAGGCACGACTGCCGGTCCGCCTCGCCGTGCACGACCGACCATCCCGGCGGGACGTCGGTGAAAGTGGGCCACAGCGAGTGCTGGCCTTCGTCGTTGACCAAGACGTAGAAAGTGCCGTCCGGGTCGTCGAACGGGTTGGTCATGGTCGTGCTCCTTCGGTCATCGGGGGTTGGTCCGTCCGGCGACGCAGCCGTACCGGCAAGGCCGCCGAACGCGGATCGGTGACCGTCAGGGCAACGCCCTCGGTCAACGTCATTTCTTCGCTCACCGACTCCAGGCCGGCCAGCACTTGCTCCGCCATGGCACGCGCGAGCGCGGCACCGACGCAGTAGTGCACGCCGTGGCCGAAAGCCAGGTGCGCGAGGTCCCGCCGGGCCGGATCGACGGAGCCGGGGGTGGCGAACCGCCGGGGATCACGGTTGCCGCTCGCGAGAACCGGCAGGACGAGGTCACCCGCCGCGATCCGCGCCCCGCCCAGATCGACCGGTTCCCGGGCCAGCCGCAGCGCGCCGATCTCGGCCGGCCCGTGGCGACGGAGGATCTCTTCGACGGCGGCGGGGATGCCGCCCGGATCCGGACAGCGCACCGCGCCGGAGAGGACGAGGACCGCCATGGTGCGGATCAAGCTCGCGGTCGTGCGGTGCCCGGCCAGCAGAAGGCTCAAGGCGAGCGAGACGAGTTCGGCTTCGGTGAGCCGGTCACCACCGTCAGTCACCCGCACGAGCGCCGTGAGCAGGTCGTCCGCCGGGTGGCGTCCGGCGCGTCGTTCCGCGATCGCGTCCGCCATGTAGGCGATGAGCTGCCGTGCTTCGGTGGTGATCCGGGCGGGATCGCCGCTGCTGAGCCCTTCGGCCGACGAGCGCCAGCGGTTCTGGTCACCCGGCGGGATCCCGAGCAGCTCTCCGATGACCAAGATCGGCAGCTGGTGGGCGAAGTGTTCCATCAGGTCGACAACCCCGTCGGCCCCGGCGCGCTCGGGCAGCTCGGCGAGCAACGCCGCCACGATTTCCGCGATCCTGGGGCGCAAAGCCTGCACGCGCCGAACCGTGAACGCGTGCGACACGAGCCGCCGCAGCCGGGTGTGGTCGGGCGGATCGTACGCGGCGAGCGTCGAGGTCAGTGCGGTGCGGAGATCTTCGGGCAGGGTGGCACCCGGAACCGGGATCCGGTCCTGCGCGCTCAAGTCGTTGCTGAAGCGGGGATCGGTGAGGACCGCGACGATCTGGTCATACCCCGTCACCAGCCAAAGCTCGGTTTCGCCGTCGAAATACCGGCCGCGCACGACGGGTTCCCCCACCGAAAGTCCACGGTAGTCATCGTCGCGATCCGGTGAGGCGAGGAGCTCGCCGAGCCGGGGCTCAGTGGCCGGTGTCATGACGGCCCCGTTCGCCCAGCACGGCCGCGGTGTGCTCGCCGAGCTCCGGCGCGGGAGTGCGGAAGGAGTCGTGCCCGGCGCCGAACACCACGGGGAAGCGCACCTGGTACCGGCCCCGCCCCGGGTCACCCGGCCCTGCGGTGACCAGCCGCCGGGCTTGGACGTGCGGGTCCGCGACGACCTCCGCGGCCGAGTCGTAGACAGGGGCCCACGGGATGTCGAGCCCACCGAGCACCCCCACCCACCAGTCGAGGTCTCGTTCGGCGAAGACGGCGGCGAGCAGGCCCGAGACGGCCGCCTTGTGCCGCGTGCGTTCGGCCCGCTCGTCGTAGGCGTCCGTGTCCAGCGCCGGGAACTCGACGCTCAGCCGGTCCCGGAACACGCGCCAGAACTTGTCCTCGAACGTGGCGAAGGACAGCCGCCCGCCGTCGCGGGTGACGAAGACGTCGTTGTCCCCGGTCAGCACGGGATCGTCGCCGGGGTCGGCGAAGTTCAGCGCCGGCAGCGCGAACGGCGCGGCCCACGCCGCCGCGGACTCGTGCAGCGAAACGTCGATGTGCTGACCGATGCCGCTCTCCGCGGCGTGCTGGGCAGCCACCGTGATCGACAACGCGGCATACATGGCTCCCGCCAGGTCTCCGGTCCGCACGCCCGGGCGATCGGTCCGTCCACCCGGGCGGTTCGGCACGGCGAAGAAACCGGACAACGCGAGGAAGTTCACGTCGTGGCCGGGGCGGCCGGCGTACGGCCCGGTCTGCCCGAACGCCGACAGCGAGCAGAGCACCACACCCGGATTGACCCGCCGCAGGTCGGCGTAGCCGAGCCCGATGCGGTCGAGCACACCCGGACGGTGGCTCTCGACGAGCACCCGGCTGTCCGCCACCAACGCCAGCAAGTCTTCACGGGCCGCCGGGTCGAACAGGTCGAGCACCACGGACCGCTTGTTCCTGCTGATCGCGGCGAACGTCCCGGGCGCCGCCCGGCGGAGCGGGTCGCCGGCGGGCGGCTCGATCTTGACGACGTCCGCGCCCAGGTCGGCGAGCAAGGACGTGGCGAAGCCCCCCGGGAGCAACCGGGTCAGATCCAGGACACGCAGCCCGCGCAGCGGCAGCCACGAACTCCCCTCCGCTGAGCTCACGCCGCCGCCTTCCCGGCCAGGCCGGTCATCCCCGGCTCGGCGGCGTTGACGAGCACGGCCATGTTGCCCGGCGGGTGCTCGTTGTCGTGCATCAGCTGGTGCAGTTCGGCGATGTCGGCGAACCGGGCGGTACGGCTCAGGCAGGGATCGAGCTTGCCGGCCGCGACCAGTTCGGTGACCGCGCGGAACTCCCGCGCGTTGCCGCAGTGGGAGCCTTGCAGCCGTTTCTGGAACATCCAGAGGAACCGCAGGTCCACGTCACCGTTGTAGCCACTGGTCCCGGCGCAGGTCACCACCATCCCGCCGTTGTCGCAGACGTACAGCGAAGTCGGCAGCGTGTCCTGCCCCGGGTGCTCCAACACGATCCGCGGCGACTTGCGTTCGCCCAGCACGTCCCAGACCCGGCGGCCGAAGCCGCGCACGCCGCTGAGCCAGTCGCCGTAGGCGGCGGCGTCGGTATAGTCCGGCAACCTGCCCCAATGGTCGAACTCGGTCCGGTCGATCACCCCGCGAGCGCCCAGCCTGAGGCAGTGCTCGACCTTCTCCGCATTGGACACCACGGCGATCGGCACCCCGCCGAGCAGGTCGACGATCTGGATGGCCATCGAGCCGAGGCTGCCGGAGCCGCCCCACACCAGGACCGGGTCCCCCGGGCGCACGGTGTGCGGCGACCAGCCGGTCAGTTGCCGGTACGTGGTGCCGCCACCGGCGAGGAAGCAGCTCGCCTCCTCCCAGCTCAGGCGGGCAGGCTTGGGGTGCAGCTGGTACTCGTCCACGACGGTGAACTGCGCGAACGTGCCGAAGTTCAGCTCGTAACCCCACGCGGCCTGGGACTTCGACGTCGTCGGGTCCGCGCCGAGCCGGATGTCGTCGGCGGTCTCGTCCCACTTGAGCCCGCCGAAGACGACGTGCTCGCCCACGCCGAACCGGCCCGCCCCCGGCCCGGTCGCCCAGACCACGCCCGAGCCTTCCGAACCGGCGATGTGGAAGTCGTGCGGGTCACCGGCGCGCTGCCGGGCGGCGATCACGTCCACCGGTTCGCCCAACCCGGCCCAGATGCCGTTGTAGTTGATCCCGGCCGCCATCACCATGACCAGCACTTGGCCCGGCCCCAGGGGCGGGACCTCGACCACCTCCAGTTTGATCGCGTTCTGCGGAAGGCCGTAGCGTTCCTGCCGGATCAGCGCCGCGTGCATGTACCGCGGCACTTCGCCCAGCGGCGGGATCTCGCCCAGTTCGTAAAGCTCCCTTGTCATGTCCATCCTCTCCCAGTGGTGACGAGGCGGCGCAGCGCGCGCCCCGCATCGCCGTGCCGCAGCAGGTAGAAGTGCCCGCCGGGGAAGGCCTGGAGGGCGGGCGTACCAGGCAGGTCCGCAGCCCACCGCCGGGCCTCGTGTTCGGACGCTTCGTCGTCCGTTGCGCCGTACCAGACGTGGAATCGGACGCCCGACAGCGGCACGCCCGTCTCCGCGTACGTGTCGATCAGCTGCATGTCCTGGCCGAGCGCGGTCACCGCCCAGTCCAGCAGTTGCGGGTCCGCGAGCACCTCCGGCGGGCAGCCGCCGTAGCGGTCGAGGTCGCCGGCCAGCTCGGCGCGCGGGCGCGGGCGGACCGCCTGCCGCGGGAAGTTCGTCAGGGCGCGCGTGGTTCCGGGCGAGCGGGACCCGGAGAACACGACATCGGCCACGTGCCGGCGACATCCCTCCGCCAGGGTGGTGACCAGCGCGTGGGCGAATAGCGCGCCCATGCTGTGCCCGAACACGGTCGTCGGCCGGTCCAGCAGGGCCTCGAACCGCGGCCGGATCCGGCTCACGGCCTCGGCGAACGTCGTCGCCGGAACGTCGCGGTCATTGAGCTCCAGCAGCGCGACGGCACAGGATCCCGGCAAGTCGCCGGCCAGTGGCAGCAACGAGGCCGCCGACCCGCCCGCGTAGTGCAGGAGCACGACGCGGTGGGCGGCGCCGGGGTCTCCCTTCAGCAAGGGCGGCGGCATCGGACGGCTGCTCATGCGGGACCGCCTTCGAGCACTCCGCGCACGATCCGGCCGATTTCGCGAAGTGGCGCGCCGTCGAGCATCTGGTGGTGCTCGCAGTCGATCGGGTGGGTCACGATGCTCCCGGTGACGTGCGCCCGCCAGCGGTCGGCGGACAACGGCCCCTCCGCACGGCCGAGGGCGGCCGGCAGGAACACCAGGTCGCCGTCGAAAGTGCCGGGAACGTGCGCCGTGGACAGCTCGGTGCAGTGCCGCGCGATCTCGGCGAGGCGTCGGACGCGGGCCCCCACCAGCGCGATCATCGGGTTGTCGTGCTCGCGCAGGATCGTCTCCGCCTCCTCGGCCGTCACCTCGTCCGGCAGAGTGGCGCCGGGGCCGTCGACCGACTGGAGCAGGCCGCGCATGATCGTGACGCTGTCCGGCAGCCGAGCCGCCACGCCCGCCGCGGGTGCGGTGTCGAGCAGAGCCAGCAGGGTCACCTCCTCACCCGCTTCGCGCAGCATCGTCGCGACCTCGTGCGCGACGAGCCCGCCGAAGGACCAGCCGAGCAGGCGGTACGGGCCGGGCGCGAGCTGCCGGATCCGGGCGGTGTGGTCCGCGGCGATCTCGGTGACCGAGCCCGGCAGCGGGCCGTCGTCGAGGAATCCGGTCGCCTGCATGGCGTGGACCGGTACCTGCGGGGGTAGTTCCCGCAGCAGACCCGAATAGCGCCAGCCGAGCCCGCTCGCCGGGGCGAAGCAGAACACCGGCGCCGCCGCGCCGTCCGACCGCAACGGGAGCACGGCGTCGAACGCCGAATCCCGCGCGAGTGTGCCGCCGACGATGTGCCGCGCGGCGAACCTGGCGACCGTCGGGCTGCCGAGCAGGTCCCGGAGCGTGGACTGCCCGCCGAGCGCCGCGCGGATCCGGCCGATCAGCCGCATCGCGAGCAGCGAGTCGCCGCCGAGGTCGAAGAAGTCCTCGTCGGTCCCGACCTCGGGCACGCCGAGCACCTCGGCGAACAGTCCACAGAGGACCTTCTCGATCGGGCTCGCCGGCGCGACGCGAGCACGGCGCACCGGGATCCCCACGTGCAAAGCGGATCGATCCACCTTCCCGTTCACGGTCAACGGCAACGAGTCCCGGACGAAGAAGGCCGACGGGACCAGGTACTCGGGCAGCCGGTCGCCCGCGAACCGTGGCAGCTCGGCGAGGTCGAGTTCGCGGCCCGCGGCCGCGACCACGTGCGCCACCACCTGCTGCCCCTCGCCCGGCACACCGGACACCACGACCGCGCAGTGCGCGATGTCCGGATGCGTCTCGAGGACCGCTTCGGCTTCGCCGGGTTCCGCCCGGAACCCGCGGATCTTGACCTGGGCATCGGTCCTGCCGAGGAACTCCAGCTCGCCCTCGGTCGTGCGGCGTGCCAAGTCGCCGGTGCGGTACATGCGCTGCCCCGAGCCCGCTGGGTCCGCGACGTAGCGCGCCGCCGTCAGCCCCGGCTGCTCCAGATAGCCCCGGCTCACGCCGCCGCCTCCGACGTAGACCTCGCCGACGGTGCCCGCGGGCACCTCACTCAGGGCGTGGTCCAGGAGATGGACCCGGGCACCGGGCAGTGGCCGCCCGATCGGCACGGCCGCTCCGGGGTCGCCGGTGAGCCGGTGGCTGGTGGCGAACACGGTGGTTTCGGTGGGGCCGTACCCGTTCACCAGGACGAGATCGGGATGGTGGCGGCGCACCGTGCGGAAGACCTCGGGTGGCACCGCATCCCCACCGGTCCAGACCTCGTCCATGGCGTGGAAGCAGCCGGGCGCTTCCTCGGCGAGGACGCGGAACAGGCCGGCGGTGAAGAAGGCCCAGCCGACCCGGCCGTCGCGGATCACCCGGGCGTACCCGGCCGGGTCGAGGTCTCCGCGCGGTGCGAGCACGAGACAGCCGCCGTTGAGCAGGGTCGCCCAGATCTCCACCGTGGAGGCGTCGAAGGCGAGCGGGCTGTGCACCAGCACGCGACGAGCACCGTGGAACGCCGAGTTCGCGGCGAACCAGCCGATCTCCCGCCGGGACACGAGCACGCCTTTCGGCCGCCCGGTGGACCCGGAGGTGTAGAGGACGCAAGCCGCCGCCGCCGAGGCGACCGGCCGGAGCTCAGCCGGCGGCGCCGTCGCCGTGCTGGCGTCGACCACGGGGAGGCCGAGGTCCGCCACCGGCTCGCCGTCGGTGACGGCCAGCACGGCCCGGCATTCGGTGATCAAGTCCCGCATCCGCCCGGTGGGGTACCTCCGGTCGAGCGGCACGTAGGCCGCACCCACCTTCAGCACTCCGAGCAGCGCGGCGATCGTCGCGGGCGTCCGCTCGGACAGGATCGCCACCGCGGTCTCGGGGCCTGCGCCCGCCGCGGCGAAGACGCCGGCGAGCCGGTCGGCCCAGTCGCCGAGTTCCGCGTAGGTCAGGATCCGGCCGTCCGCGACGACGGCCGGCGCGCCCGGGGTGCGGGCCACCTGCTCGGCGAACACGGCAATCGGATCGCGGCCGGGCACGGCGACGGTCTCCGCGACGAACGTTCCCGCAGCGAGCACCCGCTCGATGGCCCGGCCCGGGTCCGCCCCCATCGCCGTCAGTGCGGCGACGACCCAGTCCAGGATCCGCTCGGCCTGCTCTGGTCCGACCAGGTCGCTGCGATGGACCAGCCGGAGGCCGACGCGGTCGCCCGACGCGGCCGCGACCAGGCCGAGCGGGTAGTGCATGCCGTCCGATGCCCGTTCCAGGCGGACGTCCGCCGCGTCGGGCGCCGCGGCCCGGATCGCGTTCCCGTCGACCGGGTAGTTCTCGAACGCCACGGTGGTGTCGAACAGCTCGGTGACCCCGGCGAGCCGCTGCAGCACGGCGAGTGGGAGGTGGTGGGCGTCCGCCAGCGCCGACTGGCCGGTCTGGAAGCGCTGCACCAGTTCGCCGGCGCTTTCGCCGGGCCGTGGGCGCAGCCGGACCGGCACCGTGTTGATGAAGCAGCCGATCATCCGTTCGATCCCGGGAACAGCCGGTGGCCGTCCGGACACGACGCTGCCGAACACCACGTCGCGCCGTCCGGTGAGCCTGCCGAGCACGAGTCCCCAGGCGACGTGCACCATGCTGCTGGTCGTGACGCCCAGGCCCCGTGCCGTTTCCCGCAGTGCTTTCGCGGCCCGTTCCGGCAGCTGGCGGTGCAGGTCCCGACGCGGGCCGGTGGATCGCGTGCCGCCGACGACCCGGCAGCCGTCCACTTTGGACAGTTCGGCCCGCCAGACCGCTTCGGCCTCGGCCCGGTCGCGGCCGGCCAGCCACACCGCGTAGCTCCGGTACGGCGGGGCCGGAGGCTGTCCGCCACCGCCCTCCCCGGAGCGGTACGCCGTGAAGAGGTCCCGCAGCAGCACGGGAAGCGACCAACCGTCCAGCAGGATGTGGTGGTGGGTGACGACCAGCCGGTGGTCCCCGCCGTCGAGGTGGACGAGCAGGAACCGGATCAGCGGCGGCCGCGCCGGGTCGAAGCCGGTGCGCCGCTGGACCTCGGCCAGCCGGTCGAGCTCGGCCTGGTCCGCGGCCACGCATTCCTGCCACGGCACCGCGACCCGCGTGGAGAGGATCTGCCTCGGTGGCCCCTCCGGCGGCTGGGCGAACGCCGCGCGCAGCGCGTCGTGCCGCTCGAGGACCGCTGACACCGCGCGACGCAGGGCCGCCGCGTCGATCCGGGCGGGCAGGGCCAGCACCGTCTGCACCACGTACGGGTCTTCCCGCTCGTCGTTCCCGTCATCCAGCAGGGCGTGGAAGAGGAGCCCTTCCTGCACCGGCGCCAACGGCAGGACGTCGGACACCGAGGGCCACGCAGCCTCGATCCAGTCGATCTGCCGCTGCGTCAACCCGGCCAGCGGGAAGTCCGATGGCGTGTGGCCGCCCCCGGAATTGCGCGCGTGGGCCACGATGCCGGCCAACGCCTCGAACCACAGGTCAGCCAGTTCGGCGACCTGCTCCTCGGCCAGCAACCCGGCCGGCCACGTCCAATTCGCCACGAGCCGCGGCCCGTCCGGGGTGTCCCTGGTCAGCGCGTTGAGCGTGAGAGGGTGCGACACGGCCCGCGCCGAGTCCTCCGGCGCCGCGGCAACGGCGTCACCGGTGCCCGGCACCCGGCCCAGGTAGTTGACGGCGATCTGCGGCGCGCCCGCCTTCGCCAGGGTGAGCATCGTCTGCGGATTGAGATAACGCAGGATGCCGAACCCGAGGCCGTTGTGGGGTACCGAACGCAGCTGTTCCTTGACCCGCTTGACGGCCACCCCGACCTCGGGCGCGCCGGCCTGGACGGCCGTCCACCGGAGCTCGCCGGGATCCAGTGCCACCGGGTGCATGGTGGTGAACCAGCCGACGGTCCGGGTGAGGTCGAGTTCGTCCTGCCCGGCCCGGCCGTGTCCCTCCACATCGAGCAGTACGGCGTTGCCCGTTCCGATCCCCCTGCGCCGTCGCCATTCGCCGACCGCCACGGACAACGCAGCGAGCAGCACGTCGGGTACCCGGCCGTGGAACGCGGCGGGCGTTTCCGTCAGGACCGAGGACGTCAGGTCGGCCGGCGCGGTCCGGCGTACGGACCGGGCGCTCGCGACGGTGTCCCTGTCCGGGTCCAGAGGCCGCGCACCGAGCAGCGGGTCGGGCGTGCGGAGCACCCTTGACCAGTGCTGGGCTTCGGCGAGCCGGACGCGGTCACCGGCCGCGGTGGCGAGCCACTCCGCCCAGCGCTTGAACGAAGTCGCGACGGGCGGCAGCTCGATCGGCCGCCCGGCGGAGAGGTCCGTGAAGGCCCGGTCGAGGTCCGCACGCAGGATCCGCCACGAAACGCCGTCCACGACCAGGTGGTGCGCGGCCAAGGCCAGCAGGCCCGGCGCCCCGGGACACCAGACCGCGCGGAGCATGACGCCGGCATCGGGATCCAGCCGGCCGCGGGCATCGGCCAGCGCCCGCGCCACCGGTTCGGCCGGCTGCTCACCGGAGCTGCTGTCGACCCGGACGAGCAGATCGCGGGCTTGGAGGCGGCCTTGCTCGGGGATGTCCAGCGCCCACAGCGCTGCCTCACGCGACAAGCGCATGCGCAGGGCGTCGTGGTGATCGAGGACGGCCTGCAGCGCCGCGGTGACCTGCTCCTCGCCGAGGTCCGCGGGCACCGGGAGCACGATCGACTGGTCGAAGCCGGCGATGTCCTCGCCGAGCTCGCGCAGCCAGTGCACGATCGGCGTCAGCGGTACCGGCCCCACCCCGGAGTCGGAAGGGGGAGCGGTCGCCTGCTCCCCGGCCGACGCCGCCGCGGCGAGTTCGGCGATGATCGGGTGTTCGAAGACGTCCCGGGGTTTCAGGGACAGCCCGGCCTGGCCGGCGCGGGCCACCAGCTGGATGGCGAGGATGCTGTCGCCACCCTGTTCGAAGAAGTGGGCGTCGGCCGGGAAGTCCGGCACGCCCAGCAGTTCGGCGAGCAGCCCGCACAGTATCCGCTCGGGCTCGGTGACCGGGCGGCGCCCGATCGCCGTGGCCGCCGGTGCCGCACCGGGGAGCGGCAGGCCCGACCGGTCCACCTTGCCGTGGGCGGTGAACGGCAGTGCGTCCAGCGGCACCAGCGCGGCGGGCACGAGGTGGTCCGGGACCCGGCCGGTCAGCCAGGTGCGCAGCGCCGCCAGATCGATCCCCGCCGGCCCGGCGACGACGTATCCGACCAGCCTTGTTCCGGCGGGAGTCGGGTAGGCCGCCGCCGCGGCCGCGAGCACGTCGGGGTGCGCGGCCAGGGCGCGGTCCAGCTCGGCAAGCTCCACCCGGTGGCCGCGGATCTTGACCTGGCCGTCGGCGCGCCCGACGAACTCGAGCTCGCCATCCCGGCGCCGCCGCACCAGGTCACCGGTGCGGTACAGGCGGGTACCCGGCCCGTCGAAGGGGTTGGCCACGAACCGCTCCGCGGTCGCCGCCGGTTCACCGGCGTACCCCCGGGCCAGGCCACGGCCGGCGAGGTAGAGCTCTCCCACGAGGCCGGGCAGGACCGGACGCAGCGACGTGTCGAGCACGTGGGCGCGCGTGTTGGCGAGCGGATCGCCCAGCGGCGGGGTGTCCGGTCCGGTCAGCGGGCCGGTGATCGTCGCCGCCACCGTGCACTCGGTGGGCCCGTAGACGTTGAGCACGTGGCAGCCGGCCGCCCACCGCTCGACCAGCGGCCCGGGTACCGCCTCGCTGCCCAGCGCCAGGCAGAAGCCGGCCGGCAACGCCCCGGGCTCGATCCCGGACGCCACGGTCGGCGTCAGCGTCGCATGAGTGACTCCGTACTCGGCGATCAGCTCCGCCAGATTCGCCGCCGCGGTGACCCGGTCGGCGGGCGGTAGCACCACGGTTGCACCGGACGACAGCGTGAACAGGACGTCGCCGGTGGCGACGTCAAACCCCGGCGAAGCGAACTCCAGGACCCGGCTGTCCGGGGTGACCCGGTAGGCCTGGGCGAGGCTGGTGGCCAGGCTCGGCAGGCCGCGGTGGGTGACCAGCACCCCGCGCGGGGTGCCGGTCGAGCCGGAGGTGTGGATCAGGTAGGCCGGGTGGTCGGGCGACCAGGTCCGGCGCCGGTCCGCGTCGGTGGGGTCGTGCGCCGGGCCGCCGGGTGGTACCTCGGCCGGCCGCAGGACCGGGCCGGGCACCGGTGGGGTGGCGTCATCGGTCAGGACGAGCGACGGCGCGGCCTTCTCCAGCAGCAACCGGACGCGTTCCGCCGGGTACGACGGGTCGACCGGGAGGTAGGCCGCGCCCGCCTTCAGCACGGCGAGCAGCGCGACGACCAGGTCGATGGTCTGCGGCAGCAGGAGCGCGACGACGTCTTCGGCGCCGATACCGGCGCCGATGAGGTGGTGCGCCAGCCGGTTGGCGCGTTCGTTGAGCTCGCGGTAGCCGATCCGGTCCGCGCCCCGCACAACGGCGTCGTGGTCGTCGCGCCGCGGTGCCTGCCGTTCGAACGCGGCGAGCGCGTGTTCCAGCGGAATCGCCCGGTCCGTGTCCGTCCACCGGTCCCGGGCGGCGGCGGGTTCGAGTTCCACCGCCCCGATCCGGACCTCCGGGTCGGCGGCCACCTCGCCGAGGAACCGCACGAACCGGTCCGCCAGCTCCGTCCCGGTCTGCCGGTCGAACAGGTCCGTGGCCAGCTCCAGCGCGCCGGCCAAACCCGCGCATTCGCCTTCGGCAGTGCGACGGTCGCTGACGTTGACGGCCAGGTCGTACTTCGCGCTCGCATAGCCGGTCGGCTGCGCGTCGACCCGGACGCCGCCGAGCCCGAGTGTGGGCCGGCGCTCGCCGTCGAAGACCAGCATGACCTGGACCAGGGGGTTGCGGGCCAGGGACCGCTCGACCCCGAGCACGTCCACGAGCCGTTCGAACGGCACGTCCTGCTGGGTGTAGGCGGCCAGGTCGGTCCGGCGGACCCGGTCGAGCAGGGTGGCGAAGCCCGGGTCTCCCCCGGTGTCGGTCCGCAGCACCAGAGTGTTGACGAAGAAGCCGATCATCGGCTCCAGCGCGTGGTCGGGGCGCCCGGCCACCGGCGTGCCGATCGGGACGTCGGTGCCGGCGCCGTGGCGGGTGAGGACTGCGGCGAGTGCCGCGTGCACGACCATGAAGAGCGTCGCCCCGTGCCGTCGCGCCAGGTCGGCGAGTGCGCGGTGCGTGGCCGGGGGCACCGCGAACTCGACGAGCTCCGCCCGGTGGCTCGCCACCGGCGGCCGCACCCGGTCGGCGGGCAGCGCGAGCTCGGTGGGCAACGCGGCGAGTGCTTCCTGCCAGTAGCGGATCTGCGCACTGATGAGACTGTCGCTGTCTTCCTCCGAACCGAGCACGGTCCGCTGCCACTGCGCGTAGTCGGCGTACTGGATCGGGAGCGGATCCCAGGCCGGTACCTCGGATCGCATCGCCGCGGCGTACGCGGCGGACAGGTCTTCGGCGAACGGCCCGAGTGACGCGCCGTCCGCGGCGATGTGGTGCAGCACCAGGGACAGCACGTGCTCTTCGGGCGCGAGGCGGAACAGCCGCGCCCGAAGCGGTGCTTCATCGGCGAGCGCGAACCGGTGCGCTGACGCGGCGGCGAGTTCGGCCTCGAGCCGCTCGGCCGGGACGTCGGTGACCGGCAGGCCCGGCCAGATCTCGTCCACCGGGTGAATGCGCTGCCAAGGCACCCCGGCTTCACTGGCAAAAGTGGTGCGCAGGACTTCGTGCCGGTCCATCACCGCACGCACAGCCGTCCGCAACGCCGTCTCGTCCAGCGGGCCGGTCAGCCGCAGCGCGAACGGGATGTTGTAGGTGGCCGACGGCCCCTCCAGCTGGTCGAGCACCCACAGGCGCTGCTGGGCGAACGACAGCGGGATCCGCTCCGGCCGCGCGACGGCGGCGACCGCCGGCCGAGTGACGCCCTGCTCGTCGAGCACGGCGTCGAGGCGGTGGACGGTCGGTTCCTCGAAGAGCCGCCGGAGCGGCGGTTCGACGCCCAGCACGTTCCGGATCAGCGCGACGAGGCGGGTGGCGAGCAGCGAATGGCCACCGAGTGCGAAGAAGTCGTCGTGCACCCCCACCGGCCGGCCGAGCACCTCGGCGAACAGTCCGCAGAGGATCTCCTGGCGCGGTGTCTCCGGGGGTGCCACCGCAGCCGCCGCGACGACCGGGCGTGGCGCACCCGGTCCCCCGGGCAGGACCGTGTACTCGCCGGGCACGAGGTGGTCCGGCAACCACCGCCGGGCGAACCCGCGCAACCGCTCGGTATCGAACCCGGTGGTGTCTTCGGCCACGACGTGCACGGCGACCATCCGGTCCCCGTGCCCGTCTTCTTGCAGCACCGCCGCGACTTCGCGCACACCGTCGTGCTCGGCCAGGACCTGCTCGATCCGGGCCAGGTCGATCTCCCTCCGCACCGGCAGCTCGACCAAGTGCCGGTCGAGCGCGTCCCCGGCGGCGAGGTCCACCGACCCGATCCGCACCGACGGATCGGCGGCGACCGCGGCCAGCAGCCGCAGCAACCGGTCCACGACGCGCTCCACGGTGATCCGGTCGAAGAGGTCCGAGCGGTATTCCACCACGCCCGCGACACCGCCGGGACGGCCGTCGCGGGGTTCGCGTTCGGCGAAGTTGAAGCCCAGATCGAAGTTCACCGCACCGACGTCCAGCGGTTCGCCGCTGATCCGCACTCCCGGGAGGACGATCTCGGCACGTGGCGCGTTCTGCAGCACGAGCATCACCTGGAACAACGGGTGGTGTGCCAGGGACCGTTGCGGGTTGAGCGCCTCCACGAGGTATTCGAACGGCAGCTCCTGGTTGTCGTACGCGGCAAGGTCGGCCTCCCGCGCGCGGTCGAGCAACTCGCCGAAGGCCGGGTCGCCGGAGGTGTCCAGCCGCAGCGCCAGGGTGTTGACGAAGAAGCCGATGAGATTTTCCACGGCGGTGTCGGTCCGCCCGGCGATCGCGCTCCCCAGCACGATGTCGGTGCCGCCACCGAGCCGCGTCAGCAGTGCGGCGACCGCACTCTGCAGCACCATGAACAGGCTGACCCCGTGGGACCGTGCCATGTCCAGCAGCCTGCCGTGCAACGCGCTGTCCAGTTCGAACGGAAGCCGCTCGCCCGCCGAGGTGGCGACAGCCGGCCTCGGCCGGTCCGCCGGCAGCGAGGTCCGGGCAGGAACACCGGCCAGCGCGCGCCGCCAGTGCGCCAGCTGCCGGGAGATCGCGCTGTCCGGCTCCTCGGGGCTGCCGAGGATTTCTCGTTGCCAGAGAGCGTAATCGGCGTATTGGACCTCGAGAGCGGGCCAGTCCGGGCGCTCGCCGCTCAGCCGAGCCCGGTAGGCCGCAGCCAGATCGCGGGCGAGCGGTCCGATCGACCAGCCGTCGCCCGCGATGTGGTGCAGCACCACGAGCAGCACGTGATCCTCGGGACCGAGGGCGAAGAGCGTGGCACGCACCGGCAGGTCGGCAGTCACGTCGAACGGCACGCGCGCGGCCGCGGTCAGCATCTCCGGCAAGGACGCGGGCTCGGCTTCGGCCACGGAAAGCCGCGAGCGGGCCGCGTCGGCGGGCAGCACGGCCTGGCACGGCTCCCCGTCCCGCTCGGGGAACACGGTGCGCAGCGCTTCGTGCCGGTCGATCAGGTCGGCGAACGCCCCGCCAAGGGCGTGCCGGTCCACGGTTCCGCGCAGGCGCAGCACGATCGGCAGGTTGTAGCTCGGCGACGACGTCTCGAAGCGGTTGAGGAACCACAGGCGCAGCTGGGCATAGGACAGCGGGACCCGTTCGGGTCGCGGCATCCTCGTCAGTGCGGGTCGCGCGGCGGCGGGGTCGATGCGCTCGCTGAGCGCGGCCACGGTGGCACCTTCGAACACCCGGCGGATGGGGATTTCGATGCCGGTGGCCGTCCGGATCCGGCTGACCAGGCGGGTGGCCAGCAGCGAATGGCCACCGAGCGCGAAGAAGTTGTCGTCGATGGTCACCTTCGGCACACCGAGCACTTCGGCGAAGAGCTCGCAGAGCACGGACTCCCGGGGCGTCCGGGGCGCGCGGCCCGACGAGAGCACGGCGAAGTCGGGTTTGGGCAGGGCCTGGCGGTCGAGCTTGCCGTTGGTGGTCAGCGGCAGTTCGTCGAGCACGACGAACGCGGCGGGAATCATGTAGTCCGGCAGCCACCGGCGCAGCCGGGTCCGCAGCTCGTCGTTGAACGCGCGGAGCCGCCGCGTCCGTGCCGGGCTGTTGGCGTGCACCATCGGGTCCTTCCCCGCGGTGGTGCCCGGGTAGGCGGACACCACCGCGGGCGCTGCTCCGGCGGGCAGGAAGACCGCGTCGAAGCAGTCGTCCTCGCCTTCGCCGGACCAGGTGGTCACCACGGCGAAGCCGCACCGGGCGCCCAGCTCGTGGAGATCCTCCGGATCGACACCCGCCGAGCCGGCTCGGAGGGTGTCCATGGCCCGCTTCGCCCCGCCGCCACGCTGGAGCACGCGCAGTGCGCCGAACTCGGCGAGCAGCCGGTCGTTGGGGACATTCGTCACCCGCAACCCGCCGGACGCCCCGCGCAGCGCGGCCGCCAGCGCGTCCAAAGTAGACAATTCACCCCACGGGCGCGCCGGCGGTTCCCATGCCGGCGTCCGCCGGCCGGAGTCCTTGGTGATGACCACCTCGTAGCGGTAGCGCGACAGTTCGTTGCGGAACGAACCGCGCTTGAGCCGGATGTCCACCGACCCGACGCCGTCGAGCGACCGGCCCAGTGCCACGAAGAAGTCGGGAGCCAGCAGCAGCTCTTCTTCCGCGGCGACCTTCTGCTCCACCAGCGAACGCACCGAAGAGCCGTCGGACTCGCCGGTGCTCCGGGTCAAGGCGACCGCGGTCTGCAGGCACCGGAGCAGGCGCAGGTTGCGGACGTCGCCGAGGACGATCGCCCCACCGGGGACGAGCAGGTCCAGGCACTTGCGCAGCACGTCGACGAGGTAGCCGGCGTGCGGGAAGTACTGGATCACCGAGTTGAGCAGGATGGTGTCGAAGAACCCGGCCGGCAGCCCGGTCACGTCGTCGGCGGCCTGGACCCGCAGCCGCACGTCCGGCGTGTCGTCGCCGCGCTCGGCCAGCCGGTCCCGCAGGGCGGCGATCACCGACGGGGAGAAGTCGGTGCCCCAGTAGGCCTCGCAGTTCGGAGCCAGCCGTGAGAGGAGCAGGCCGTTGCCGACACCGATCTCCAGCACCCGGCGCGGTTGCAGGCGCAGGACCTGCTCGACCGCCGCGGCCCGCCACTGCGTCATCTCGTCGAGCGGCAGGTGCCTGCCGTCATAGCTGCTCTGCCAGACGGTGAAGTCCTCCCAGAAGCCGCCGTTCTCGACCTGCTCGGCGTAGAGCGAGTCGTAGAGGTCTCGCCACGCCCCGACCTGGTCCGTTTCCTCTTGCCGGTCCCGGCCCACCGACCACTCGGCGCCCGGCACGACGTAACCGACGAGCCGTCGCTCGCCATCGGCTGCTTCGCCGACCAGGACGGTGGCTTCGACGACGTCGTCCTGGCGGGCCAGCGCCGCCTCGATCTCGCCCAGCTCGATGCGGAACCCCCGGACCTTCACCTGGTCGTCGGCGCGGCCGACGAAGGCGAGCTCGCCCGCGGGCAGCCACCGCACGAGGTCTCCGGTGCGGTACATGCGGCCGCCCGGTTCGTCGAAGGGGTTGGCCACGAACCGCTCGACGGTCAGCGACCGGCGGTTCAGGTATCCCCGGCCGAGACCGGTCCCGGCGATGTACAGCTCGCCGGTGACTCCGGCGGGCACCGGCCGCAGGTTCTCGTCCAGCACGTAGAGCCGCGTGTTCCGGGTTTGCGTGCCCACCGGGGGTGGACCGCCGGTCGCGGCCCGCCCGGGGCCGACCTCCGCGAGCGTGCTCCACACCGTGGTTTCCGTGGGGCCGTACAGGTTGACGACCTGGCCGCCCACCTCACCCATCCGCTCGGCCAGGCCGCTGGTCAGCGCCTCGCCGCCGACGAGCAACCGCAGTCCGCGCAGTCCGTCCGGCGCGTTCGCCAGGAGTGTGCGGTACAACGACGGGGTGGCCTGGAAGATCGTCACGCCGCCGGTCGCGGCCAGTTCGGCCAGCGCGACCGGGTTGCGGATGACGTGGGGCTCGGCGATCAGCACGCTCGCGCCGTGCACGAGCGGCAGGTAGACGTCCACCGCGACGATGTCGAACGCGATCGTCGCGATCGCCAGCACCCGGTCCTCGGGGCCGACGGGAAACCGCTCGCCGAACCCGATCAGGTTGTTGACGATGCTCAGATACGAGATCAGCACCCCTTTGGGGCGTCCGGTCGATCCGGAGGTGTAGATGATGTAGGCGGCGTTGCCGGGCAGCAGCGGCGCCCGGCGCTCGTCGTCAGCCGGATCGATCGGGACCTGCTCGGACAGTCGTCGTTCGGTGTCCGGAGCGCCCAGCACGATCTTCGGGACGTCGGTCGCGGGCAGGCCCGGCTCGACGCCGGCACTGGTGATCACCACGACCGGCCGGGCGTCCTCGAGCAGGAACGCCAGCCGATCGGCGGGATGGGCGGGATCCATCGGCAGGTAGACCGCGCCCGCCTTCTGCACCGCGAACATGGCCGCCACCATGTCCACCGAGCGCCCGACAGCCAGTGCGACCACCCGTTCCGGCCCGGCGCCCCGGGCGATGAGCTCCCGGGCCAGGCGGTTGCTGCGGGCGTTGAGCTCGGCGTAGGTGGCCGTGTCACCGCCGCAGCTGACCGCCACGGCGTCGGGCGTGGCCGCGGCCTGCTCCTGGAACAGCTCGTGCAGGAGCCGCGTGGGTAGCGGGCGCGCTGTGGCGTTGCGGGTTCGCAGCAGGTCCTCGTGCTCGCCGGGCGTGAGGAAGTCCACCTGCCCGATCGGGGTGGCCGGGTCGCGGACGACCGCCTGGAGGAAGCCCCGGTACCAGCCGACCAGCCGCTCGACGGTGGCGCGGTCGAAGAGGTCGGTCGTGTATTCGACGGTGCCGTAGAGGCCGTCGGGTTCGCCCGCCGGGGTGCGCCGCTCGGCCATGCTGACGAACAGGTCGAACTTGGCGTTGCGGGCGTGCACCGGATACGGGGACACGTCGAGCCCGGCCAGCTCGACGGGAACGCGGTCCACGTTCTGCAGCGCGAACATCACCTGGAACAGCGCGTTGCCCGCGAGGGACCGGGCCGGGTTGAGCGTCTCGACCAGGTACTCGAACGCGAGGTCCTGATGGGCGTAGGCGTCGAGGTCCGTCACGCGGACCCGGTCGAGCAGGTCACGGAACCGCGGGTCGCCCCCGGTGTCCGTCCGCAGCACGAGGGTGTTCACGAAGAAGCCGACCAGCTGGTCCAGCGCGTCGTCGGTGCGCCCGGCGATGGGCGTGCCGAGCGGGATGTCGGTGCCCGCGCCGAGGCGGGTCAGCAACGCGGCGAACCCCGCCTGCAGCACCATGAACAGCGTGGCCCGGCCCGTACGGGCCAGCTCGGCGAGCGCGGCGTGCAGCTCCGCGTCCAGGGTGAAGTCGACCGTCGCGCCGCGGTAGGTCGCCACGGCGGGCCGTGGCCGGTCGGCGGGCAGGTCGAGCTCGCCGGGGACGTCGGCGAGGACCCCTGTCCAGTACTTCAGCTGCCGGGCCACCAGGCTGGCGGGATCGTCGGCATCACCGAGGGTCCGGTGCTGCCAAAGCGCGTAGTCGGCGTACTGCACCGGCAGGTCGGCCCAGTCCGGTTCCGTTCCGGCGCGGCGGGCGGCGTAGGCGGTCCCGAGGTCGCTCATCAGCGGGGCCAGCGACCAGCCGTCGCCGGCGATGTGGTGCAGCAGGACGACGAGGACGTGCTCGGCCAGGCGGGTGCGCGGGCGGAACAGCCAGGCACGCAGGGGTGGTTCGGCGGTCAGGTCGAAGCCGTGCGCGACAGCCGCCCGGACGGCGTCGTCGAGCTCACCCGGGTCGACGTCGGTGACGGTGAACGCCGGCCTGGCCGCCGGATCCCGCACGAGCTGGTGCGGCACGCCGTCGTCGGCCGGGAACACCGTGCGCAGGCTCTCGTGCCGCCGCACCACGTCGCCGAGCGCGTCGGCCAACGCGTCGACGTCGAGTTCGCCGGCCAGGGTCAGCACGACCGGGATGTTGTAGGTCGGGCCGGGACCTTCGAGCTGGTTGAGGAACCACAACCGCCGCTGGGCGAACGAAAGCGGGATCCGCCCGGGCCGCGGCACCGGGAGCACCGGGGGCCGGGTGGTGCCGTCACCGTCCAGTGCCACTGCCAGCCCGGCCACGGCCGGGGTCTCGAACAACTGCCGCAGCGCGAGCTCGGTGCCCAGGGTCGACCGGATGCGGTTGACGAGCCGGGTGGCGAGCAGTGAATGCCCGCCCAGCGCGAAGAAGTCGTCGTCGATTCCCACCTCGGGAAGGTCGAGCACCTCGGCGAACAACCCGCACAGGATCGCCTCACGGGGATCGCGGGGTGCCCGACCGGCCACCACGCCCCGGTCGGGCTCGGGCAAGGCCGCGCGGTCGACCTTGCCGCTCGGGCTCAGCGGCAGCTCGGGCAGCGTCGTGAACGACGCCGGGACCATGTACTCCGGCAGCATCGAAGCGGCGAGCGCCCGGATCGCCGAGCCGTCCACTTCGGACTCGGCGATCAGGTACGCGGCCAGCTCCTGGTCCCGGGCCGTCACGACCGCCCGCCGGACGCCCGGGTGCCGCCCGAGCACCGCCTCGATCTCGCCGAGCTCGATCCGGAACCCCCGGATCTTGACCTGGCCGTCGGCCCGGCCGAGGAACTCCAGGACACCGTCCTCCGTCCAGCGGGCGAGGTCGCCGGTGCGGTACAACCGCTCCCCCGGTACCCACGGGTCGGCCACGAACCGTTCCGCGGTCAGCCCGGCCCGGCCGAGGTAGCCGCGGGCCAGCTGGACACCGGCCAGGTACAGCTCCCCCGGGACGCCGGGCAGCACCGGCCGCAGCGCGGGATCGAGCACGTGCACCCGGGTGTTCCACCCGGGGCGGCCGATCGGGACCGAATCCCCGCGCACCCGCCACGCGGTGACGTCCACGGCGGCCTCGGTGGGACCGTAGAAGTTGACCAGCTCGGCCGCCAGGACCGCGCGGAACCGGGCGGCCAGGTCCGAGGTGAGGGCCTCGCCGCTGCAGATCACGCGGCGCAGTGACGTGCACCCGCTCGCCGCGGGCTCCTCCAGGAACATCCCGAGCATGGACGGGACGAAGTGGGTCGTGGTGACTCCGTGACGCTGGATCAACTCGGCCAGGTGGCGCGGGTCCCGGTGCCCGTCCGGCCGCGCGAGCACCACGGCCGCCCCGGTGATGAGCGGCCAGAAGAACTCCCACACCGACACGTCGAAGCTCGACGGTGTCTTTTGGAGCACCCGGTCACCGGGTTCCAGCGGGAAGTCGCGCTGCATGGACCGGAGCCGGTTCACGATCGCGGCGTGGCTGACGACCACGCCCTTCGGCCGACCGGTCGAGCCGGAGGTGTAGATGACGTAGGCCGGATTGTCCGGTGACGCGACACGCAGCGGCACGGCCGCGTCCGGTTCGTCCTCGAGGTGGATCCCGGCAGGGTCGTCCAGCACCACGACCGGCTGCGCGTCGGCCAGCATGAACGCGATCCGCTCGCGCGGGTAGCCCGGATCCACCGGCAGGTAGGCGGCCCCCGCCCGGTGCACCGCGCAGAGCGCGACGACGAGTTCGACAGAGCGGGGCAGCGCCACGGCGACGACGCTCTCCGGCCGGGCGCCCTGCCCGGCGAGGTGCCGGGCGAGCCGGTCCGCCCAGGCGTCGAGTTCCCGGTAGGTCAGCACGGTTTCGCCGCACAAGACGGCGACGGCGTCCGGGGTCCGCGCCGCCTGGGCCCGGACCAGGGTCGCCAGATCGGTGGCCGGGAGATCGGCCTCGGGGCCGCGGGCCCGCGCCAGCGCCGCCCGGTGCTCCGTCCCGGTGAGCAGTGCGGTCCGGCCGGCCGGCCGGTCCGGGGTGGCAGCCAGCTCGGTGAGCAGGGCGGCCAGCCGGTCCGCTACGAGCCGGGCCCGATCCGCGTCGAAGACGTCGGTGCGGTGCAGGATCCGCAGCCGCAGCGTCTCCCCGCGCAACGCGGCGGCGAGACCGAGCGGATAGTGCATGGTGTCCTCGGCGTGGGCCACCGACACCCGCACCCCGCCCAGGCCCGCTTCGACTGCCTGCCGGTCCACGGGGTAGTTCTCGAACACCACGGCGGTGTCGAACAGCTCCGGCACCCCGGCCAGCCGGGTCAGTTCGGCCGGTCCGAGGTACTGGTGGTCGGCGAGTTCGGCCTGCTCCCGCTGAACCCGGGCCAGCAGCTCGCGAAGCGGCTCGGCCGGGTCCAGCCGGACACGCATCGGCACGGTGTTGATCAGCAGCCCGATGATCGACTCACTGCCGGGCAGCGCCGGGGGCCGGCCGGACACCACGCTGCCGAGCACGAGGTCGTCCCGCCCGGTCAACCGGGCCAGCACCAGCGCCCAGGCGACGTGGACCGCCGTGCTCACCGTGCTTCGTGCGGCCTTCGCGGTCTCGCGCAGCGCCGCGGTGACCTCGCGGGGCAGCTCGATTTCGAGGTGGTGACGGGTGGCCTCGGCGGTGACCGGGACCTGGCCACCGGCGCCGATCAGCGTGCCCCCGTCGAGCCCGGACAGCGCCCGGCCCCAGGCCTGCCGGGCGGCCGCGTGGTCGCGCTCCGCCAGCCACCCCAGGTAATCGCGGTAAGGCGTGACCGCGGGCAGGGCGGCGTCGTCGCCCCCGGCTTCGTAGAGCGCGAACAGCTCATTGAGCATGAGCGGGCCGGACCAGCCGTCGAGCAGGACATGGTGGTTGGTCACCACGAACCGCCAGGACCCGGGCGCCAGCCGCACCAGGGCGAACCGGATGAGCGGCGGGACGGCCAGGTCGAAACCGGCGTCCCGGTCGTCCCGCAGCAACCGCGCGAGTTCGGCCTCTTGCGCGGGTCCGGCGAAGCGGGTCAGGTCGCGCTCCCGCCAGGCGACCTCGACGTGGCGGGGCACGACCTGCACCGGCGTGCCTTCGCGGCGGCTGACGAATCCGGCACGCAGGTTGGCGTGCCGGATCAGCAACCGCTCCGCGGCGCGGCGCAGCCCGGCGGCGTCCACTTCGCCGTCGAACGCCAGGACCAGCTGCACGACGTACGGGTCGTCCCGCCGGTCGCCGAGCTGGGCGTGGAACAGCATCCCTTCCTGCAGCGGCGTCAGGGGCAGAACGTCCGCCAGTCCGGAACGCGCCATCAGAAGCTCCAATCCTCTTCGAGCAGATCCAGTTCGTCCTGGCCGAGCCGGATCAGGGAAACGCCGGACGGGGTGGGCGCGGGCACCTGGTCTCCGGTGCACAGTGCCGCCAGCGCCTGCTGCCAGAGCCCGGCGAACGCCGTCACATCGGCTTCGGTGAGCAGGGCGCGCGCCCAGGCCCAAGTGGCCGTGAACTCCGTCGCCCGGTCCCCGGCCCGGCAGACGACGGTCAGTTCCAGGACGTGGGGCAGCGGCAGCGCCGAGCCGGCGGCGGGCACCGGGACCGGGTCTGCGACCGGGAGCCAGTCGTCCTCTTCGGACACCGTGAACCGGCCGAGGTAGTTGAAGCCGACCTCGGCGGCCGACCGCAGCGCCGGTTCGGCGGGGCGGGCGAGGTGGCGCAGGACCCCGTAGCCGGCACCGCCGTCCGGGCAGCCGCGCAGCTGCTCCGCCACCCGCCGGGCGGCGCGGACCACCCCCGCTCCCCCGGCAGCGAACTCCTCCGGTGGGAAGCTGCCGGGATCCAGCCGGACCGGGTGCATCCGGGTGAACCAGCCCACCGTGCGCGACACGTCGAGCCCACCGTGGTCCCGGCCGTGGCTTTCCACCTCCACCAGCACGCCGTGCCCCGGGCGGTGCCGGGTCCGGCGCCATCGCTCGGCGGCGATCGCCAGCGCGGCCAGCAGGATCTCCTCGGCGCGCAGGCCGAGCGCCGCGCCGGACTCGCCGAGGATGGCCGTGGTCAGGTTCGCGGGCAGGGTGACGCGTAGCTGCCCGAGGGTGCCGAAGGTGTCCCGGTCGGGGTCGAGGAACCCGTCGAACAGGGCGGGAGCGGGCTCGGCAGTCCGGCGCCACCACGGCAGTTCCGCCCGCAGTTCCGGTCGCGCCGCCGAGCCGGCCAGAGCGCGCGCCCAGCCGCGGAACGACGCGGTGACCGGCGCGAGTACCGGGTCTCGCCCGGCCACACGTGCCTCGTAGGCCGCGGCCAGGTCCGGGAGGAGGATGCGCCAGGAAACGCCGTCCACCACCAAGTGGTGAGCCACCAGGATCAGCCGCCCTGGCCGCTCGCGGCCGGCATCGCACCAGACCGCGCGCAGCATGACTCCGTGCCACGGGTCGAGCGTCGCCGCGGCCGCGGTGCCCGCTTCGACGCATGCACGGGCCAGCTCTTCGCCGTCCAACGCCGTCACGTCCACCCGGCTGACGAGCGGGCTCGCCGCTCGCACCCCGGCCGCCGGCACGTCGAGGGACCAGTCCGGGCGCAGCCGCGCCCGGAGCACGTCATGGGTGTCCAGCAGGGTTTCGCACGCTTCGGCGAGCCGGCCGAGGTCGAGATCCGCCGGCACCCGCACGGTCACGGACTGGTTGAACGTCTCGACTGGCCCGCCGAGTTCGCGCAGCCAGTGCATGATCGGCGTCGCCGGCACCAGGCCGATCGGCGGCTCCACGGGCTCTTGCCCGTGCTCTTCGGCGGACCGGGCCACCCGCGCGATCCCGGCCACCGTCTGGTGGATGAACACGTCTCGCACGGACAACAGCAGCCCCGCCGTCCGCAGCCGGCTGACCAGCTGGATGAACAGGATGCTGTCCCCGCCGAGGTCGAAGAAGTTGTCGTCGGCGCCGACCGCGTCGATCCGGAGCAGATCGGCGACCGCGTCGCGGACCAGCTTTTCGTTCGGGGTGGCCGGTGCGCGCCCACCGGCCGGCACCGGCGCCGGCGCGGGCAGCGCGTCGTGGTCGACCTTCCCGGTGCGGGTCAGCGGGAGTGCGCCGATCTCGACGAACTCGGCCGGCACCAGGTAGGCGGGCAGCAACTCGGCGAGTCGCGCCCGGAGTTCGCCCGGCGGCGGCGCGGCGGCCGCCGCTCCGGGAACGACGTAGGCGACCAGGGCCGGGCCGCCGGGCCGGTCTTCGCGCTGGGTCACCACCGCCTGCACCACGCCCGGGCAGGCGATCAGCGCCGCCTCGATCTCGCCGGGCTCGACGCGGTGCCCGCGGACCTTCAGCTGCCGATCGGCCCGGCCGAGGAACTCCAGTTGCCCGTCCGCCCGGTACCGGGCGAGGTCGCCGGTGCGGTACAGGCGGCCGCCCGCTTCGCCGAAGGGGTTCGCCACGAACCGTTCCGCCGAGAACCCGGGCTGCCCCAGGTACCCCCGGGCCAAGCCGGCACCGGCGACGTACAGCTCACCGGCCACCCCCGGCGGCACCGGCCGGAGCCGGTCGTCGAGCACGTGGCAGCGGGTGTTGTCGAGGGGCCGCCCGATCGGGATCCGGCCGGTGGTCTCGTGCGCGCCCGCCGTGTGCTGCGTGACCGCGAACGTGGTTTCGGTCGGCCCGTAGCTGTTGGTCACCGCGGTACCCGGCGCTGCGGCGAGCACCCGGGCGGTGAGTTCCGGCGACATGCTTTCCCCGCCGGTCAGGATCTCCCGCAGGCCGCGGAAACAGGCCGGGTCCTCGGCGGCGAGCGCCTGGTACACCGCGGCGGCCAGCGCCAGTCCGGTGACGCCGTGCCCGGCGACGGCGGCGGCCAGCAGGTGTGGCTCGGGATGCCGGGCCCACGGCGCGACGACCGTGCTTCCCCCGTTCAGGAGGGGCACCCACAGCTCGAAGACCGACGGGTCGAACGCGACGGAGGTGTGCAGCAGGGTCCGCGTGGCCGCCCCGCGGGCCCACCACCGGTCGGCCGCGAGCGCGACGACGGACGCGTCGCTCACCGCCACACCCTTCGGGGTTCCGGTCGAACCCGACGTGTACATCACATACGCCAGCTGGGCCGTTCGCCGGGCCCGCGTCTTCCGGGGCGGGGCGTCCGGATGATCGTCGGCGAACACGAGCGGCACGCCGGGCGGCAGGAGTGCGGTCAGATCGCGGTGCCCCGTCCGGGTGAGCACCACCGCCGCGCCGGTCTGCTCCGTGCTCACGCGCAGGCGGCCTCCGGCGTGCCCGGGGTCGACCGGGACGTAGGCGCCACCCGCCTTGAGCACTGCCAGCACGGCGATCACGAAGTCGCGCGAGGGTGCCATCACCACGGCCACCCTGGTTTCCGTGGCGACTCCGAGCGAGGCGAGGTGGTCCGCGAGGCTTTCGGCACGGGCGTCGAGTTCGCGATAGGTCAGCGTGCCCGTCTCGTCGAGCACGGCGGCATCACCGGAGTGGAGCCGCACCTGCGCCGCGAAGACGTCGACGATCGACGCGGCGGGTACGTCCCGGCGGGTGTCGTTCCAGCGGTGCAGCACCAGGTCGCGCTCGCCCGGTCCCATTATGTCTACTTCGGACAGACGAAGGGCGGGTTCGGCGGCCACGGACCGCAGGGTCCGCGCAAGCATGCCGGCGATCCGCTCGGCGGTGGCCCGGTCGAACAGGTCCGCCGAGTACTGGACGCCGCCGTGGCATCCCTCGCCGGGGGTATCGGCCACGAAGCCGAACGCGAGGTCCACCTTGGTCGCCGTGGCCTCCGGAATCGTTCTGGTGACCGTGAGATCACCGAGGCCCGCCCACGGTTCCGCGGCATTCCGCAGCGTGACCATGACCTGGAACAGCGGGTGCCGCGCCGGCGATCGTGCCGGGTTGACGGCCTCGACGACGTCGTCGAACGGCACGTCCTGGTGGGCGAACGCGGCCAGGTCCGCCTCGCGAACGCGCTCGAGCAGCTCGGTGAACGAAGGATCGCCTGCCGTGGACACGCGCAGCACCACCGTGTTGACGAACAAGCCGACCAAGTCACCGAGTGCTTCGTCGTCGCGGCCCGCGACCGGGGTACCGATCGGGAGGTCGGCACCGGCACCCAGCCGGGTCAGCAGCGCCGCCACCGCGGCGTGCAGCAGCATGAACGTGGTGACGCCGGACCGGCGCGCCAGTGCGCGCAACGCAGCCCAGCTGCGCTCGTCCAGCTCGAACGGCACGACCCCGCCGGTGTGGCCCGGCACGGGCGGCCGCGGCCGGTCGGCCGGCAGCGGCACCTCGTCGAGAAGGCCCGCGAGCGCGGATTTCCAGTACTCGACGCCCCGTTCCCGGCGCAGTTCCCGCTGCCACAGCGCATAGTCGGCGTACTGCACCGCAAGCGGCGCCCAAGTGGGTTCCTGCCCGAGGCACCGGGCACGGTAGGCGATGTCCAGGTCCCGCAGCAGCGGGCCGAACGACAGGCCGTCCACCGCCACGTGGTGCAGCAGGAGCACGAGCTGCCAATGGCGTGGCGAAGTCCGCAGCAGCCACACCCGGAACGGCACTTCGGTCGCCAGGTCGAAAGCGTGCCGTTGGAGCGCTTCGACCGTCTGGTCGAGTTCCTCCGCCCGGATGTCGTGCACGCCGATTCTGGGCAGTGCGGCCGATTCCGGCTCGATGCGCTGCCAGGGCTCCCCGTCGTCGGCGGGCGGCAGGACGGTGCGCAGTGGCTCGTGCCGTCCGACCAGATCTCGCAGTGCGGCGCGCAAGGCCGCGAGCGACAGGTCGCCTTCGAGGGCGAGGACCAGCGGGACGTTGTACCCCAGGTCGTCCGGGTTCATCCGGTTGAGGAACCAGAGCCGCCGCTGCGCGGGCGCCGGGGGCAGCCGATCCGGCCGCGTCCGCGCGCACAGCGCGGGGCGCGCGTCCCTTGCGCCGGCCAGCAACTCCGCCAGTCCTCGCACGGTCGGGCGCTCGAACACGGCCGGCACCCCCAGCTCGCGCCCGAACGTGGAGCGGACCCCGTTGAGCAGCCGCATCACCGAAAGCGAGTGGCCACCGAGGTCGAAGAAGTCGTCGTCGATGCCCACATCGACTGCTTCGAGCACCTCGGCGAACAGTCCACAGAGGAGTTCCTCCGCCGCGTCGCGGGGGGCGGCGCCCCTGCCGGACGCGGCAATCCGCGGCAGCGCGGCGCGGTCGACCTTGCCGCTGGTGGTGACCGGCAGCACATCCAGGACGACGAACCGGGTGGGCACCAGGTATTTCGGCAGCACCCGCCCGGTCCAGTCCCGTAGCTCGGCCGTGGTCACCCGAGTGCTCGTGGTGAGGTAGGCCAGCAGTTCCTGCTCGCGAGCGACTACGGCGACCTGCGAGACCGCGGGGTGCCGCGCCACCACCGCCTCGATCTCACCGGGCTCGACCCGGTACCCCCGGACCTTGACCTGGTCGTCCACCCGGTCGTGGAAGGTCAGCTCGCCGCCGGCCGTCCACTGCGCCACGTCCCCGGTCCGGTACATCCGCTCCCCCGCCGCCCACGGGCAAGCCACGAACCGTTCCGCGGTCGAGGGGGCAGCGCCGAGGTAGCCGCGCGCCAGCCCGTCGCCCGAGACGTACAGCTCGCCCTTGACACCCGGCGGGACCGGGTTCAGCCACGCGTCGAGCACGTAGGCACCCGTGTTCCAGGCGGGTCGTCCGATCGGCACGCCCGCCGAGACCACCGGTGTGCCGGAGGTCGCGGTGAAGAGCACGCACCCGACGGTCGCCTCGGTGGGCCCGTACTCGTTGTGGATCCGCACCCCGGGCGCCTGCTCGAGCACGGTCCTGACCAGCCCGGCAGGCAGGGCCTCACCACCGACCACCAGATCGCCCGTGGCCGCGAGATCCGGCCCCGCTCCTCGCTGCGCCGTCAACAGCGCCAGGTGGCTGGGTGTCACCTTCAGCAGGCTGTAGCCCGTCCCGGGTGCCGAAGTGGCCGTGAGTTCACCCACGTCGATCCGGCCGCCGGAAACCAGCGGCGCGAACACCACGGTGACGGGCAGGTCGAAGGTGATCGGCGAGTGCAGCAACGCCCGGCCCGCGGCGCCCGGGTAGCAGGCGGCCGCCCAGGCCACGTAGTCGGCCAGCGCCCGGTGCTCGACCACGACCCCCTTGGGCGTTCCCGTGGAGCCGGAGGTGTAGATGACGTAGGCCGCGGTCGCGGCGTCGACGACCGGCGGTTCGGCGCCCCGCACGGGCGGCGGGTCCTGGTCCAGCCACACCTCGGGCAACCCGGTGCGGCCGCCGAGCCCGGTGGTGGTCACCACCAGGACGGGCTCCGCGGCGGTGACCACGGCGCGGAGCCGCGCGTCCGGGTGCTCGGGATCGAGAGGCAGGTAGGCCGCCCCGGACTTCAGCACGGCCAGCACGGCCACGACCAGGTCGACGCCGCGCGGCAGCAGGATCGCAACGATCCGTTCCGGTCCCGCACCCCCCGCCGCGAGAGCGCCGGCGAAGCGATCGGTGCGCTCGTCGAGCTGCCGGTAGGTCAGGCTCGCACCGATACCGCCGACCGCGACGGCATCGGGCGTCCGGGCCGCCTGAGCACGAAATCCCTCGACAACGGTGGCCCACCTGTCCTCGCGCCGGGTCGTGTCGCGAAGACGCGTGAGCCACTGCCGCTCACCGGGTTCCAGCAGCTCGATGGCGCCGAGCCGCAGGTCCGGCTCGGCGGTGACCGCGGTGAGCAGCCGCACCAGCATCGCTGCGAATCGGTCCACTGTGGAGCGGTCGAACAGGGCGGTGGCGTACTCGACGGCTCCGGTCAGCCGATCGCCGTCCTGCCGGAGCAGGAAGGAAAGGTCGAACTTCGCCTGCCCCAACCCGGCGAAGCGGCGACGCGCCGGCTGCCCGCCGAAGCTCGGCGGCGCGGCCGCGGCGTCCTGCAGCGTCAGCATCACCTGGAACAGCGGGTGCCGCGCGGGCGAGCGCACCGGGTTCAGCGCCTCGACCACGTGCTCGAAGGGCACGTCCTGATGGGCGTAGGCCGCGAGGTCCGCCGAGCGCGTCCGGTCGAGCAGTTCGGCGAAGCTGGGGTTTCCTCGGGTCGACACGCGCAACGCCAGCGTGTTGACGAAAAAGCCGACCAGGTCGGCCAGCACTTCGTCCCCGCGCCCGGCGACCACCGTGCCCACGGGCACGTCGTCGCCGGCGCCGAGCCGCGACAGCAGGGCGGCCACCGCGGCGTGCAGGACCATGAACACGCTCACGCCGTGCGTGCGGGCCAGCGCGCGCAGCCGCCTCCCGGCCGGCTCGCCGAGGTCGAACGGGACCACGTCGCCGTCCTGGGCCGGCGCGGCCGGACGTGGCCGGTCCACCGGCAGGGGCACTTCGTCCGGGAGCCCGGCGAGCGCCGTCCGCCAGAATCCCAGCTGACGGGCCAGGACGCTGCCGCCGTCCGATTCGTCGCCGAGCAGTCCCCGCTGCCACAGCGCATAGTCGGCGTACTGCACCGGCAAGGGCGCCCAGCCGGCGGGCTTCCCGGCGCAGCGGGCCCGGTACGCCTCATCCAGATCCCGCAGCAGCACGCCGAGCGACCAGCCGTCGACGGCGATGTGGTGCAGAACCAGCACGAGAACCCGGTTCTCCGTGTCCGCGGTGGACAGCAACGCGGCGCGAATCGGCAGGCCTTCGGCGAGGTCGAACGGTCGCCGGACCAGGTCGTCCACCACGTGGGGCAGGTCGCGCTCCGTGGTTTCCGTGACTTCCCAGGGAACCTCGGCTGCCGGGAGCACCTCCTGGTGGGGCTCGGCGCCCTCGGCGGCGTAACGGGTGCGGAGCACCTCGTGCCGCTCGACGACGTCGCCGAGCGCCGCGGCCAGCGCGGCCGGGTCGGTCGAGCCGTCGATCTCGAGAACCACCGGCAGGTGGTACGCGGCGGATCCCGGCCGCATGCGGTGCAGGAACCAGAGCCGCAGCTGTCCCGGGGACAACGGCAGCCGCTCGGGCCGCGTCCCCGCCGTGAGCGCGAGCTGCCCGCGGCCGGCCTCCTCGAGCACGCGAGCCAGTCGCGCCACGGTGGGGTGTTCGAACACCGACCGCACGGACAGGTCACGGCCGAGGACCTGCCGGACCCGGTTCACCAGCCGCATCACCAGCAGGGAATGCCCCCCGAGGGCGAAGAAGTCCTGGTCCGCTCCGACCTCGGCCAGTCCCAGCACCTCGCCGAACAGGCCGGCAAGGACTTCCTGCGCCGCGCCCCGCGGCGTGTCGCCCCCCGTCTCACGCACGATCTTCGGCAACGCGCGGCGATCGACCTTGCCACTCGTGGTCAGGGCGAAATCCGCCACCACGAGGACGTCGGCGGGGACCAGGTAGTCCGGCAACAGTGTTGCGGCGAAGTTCCGCACCTCGTGCGGCTGGACGGCTCCGCCGTCGACCGGCCGCACGTACACCGCCAGCCGGTCGCCCACCACCGCCGCCACGGCCTGGGCGACACCGGGGCACCGGCCGACGGCGCGTTCGACGTCGCCCAGCTCGACCCGGAACCCGCGGATCTTGACCTGCCCGTCGGCGCGGCCGACGAACTCGAGGCAGCCGTCCGGCCGCCGCCGGGCGAGATCGCCTGTCCGGTACAAGCGCCCGCCGTTGCCGAACGGGTCGGCGACGAACCGCTCGGCGGTCAGCCCGGCCCGGGTGTAGCCCCGGGCAAGGCCGGCACCGGCGACGTACATCTCACCGACGACTCCGGGCGGCACCGGGCCGAGCCCGTCGTCGAGCAGGTGGATCCCGAGATCCGGCAGTGGCTCGCCGATCCGGCTCGCCGTCGCGTCCCGCACTTCGGCCGGGTCGAGCCGGTGGAACGTCGTGTGCACGGTCGTCTCGGTGATCCCGTACATGTTGACCAAGGCCGGCCCGTCGTCACCGTGCCGCTCGAACCACGGCCGCAGGGCCGGGAAGTCCAGCCGTTCGCCGCCGAAGATGATCCAGCGCAACGCCGAGGGTGCCGGCGTGTCGCCGAGCGCGGCCTCGGCCGCGATCAGCTGGGTGAACGCCGAAGGGGTCTGGCACAGCACGGTGGTCCCGGTCCGGGCGAGCAGCTGCAACACCTCGTCCGGTGCCCGGGTCTGCTCCCGGGTCAGCACGACCAGCCGGCCACCGTGCAGCAGGGCGCCCCAGATCTCCCACACCGAGAAGTCGAAGGCAGGTGAGTGGAACAGTGTCCAGGTGTCCCCGGGCCCGAAGCCGAACCAGTCCGCAGTCGCCTCGAACAGCCGGAGGACGTTGGCGTGCGGCACGACGACGCCCTTGGGGCGACCGGTGGATCCCGACGTGTAGATGACGTACGCGGCGTTGGCCGGATCGACCGGTGTGCCGGGTAGGTCGGTGCCTTCGAGGTCGTCGGCCGCGGGAAGGTCCCGCAGCACGAGCACCGGCCGGATGTCCTCGAGGATCGCGTCGACCCGGGCGTCCGGGTAGGCCGGATCGACCGGTACGTAGGCGGCGCCGGTCTTGAGCACGGCCAGCATGGCGACGATCAGGTCCGCCGATCGCGGCAGCACCAGGGCCACCGAAGTCCCCGGGCGCGCCCCGCGGTGGACCAGCCGGCGCGCCAGCCGGTTGGCCCGGCTGTTGAGCTCGCCGTACGCGATCGTCTCGGTGCCGAACTCCACGGCGGGCCGGCCGGGGGCCCGTGCCGCGTGCTCCTGCACCACTTCGTGCAGGCCGCGCCGGACGGCGCCGAGTGGACGGACGATCGGGGTCGTGCGTTCCTCCGGCAACCGGGCGTCGATCCGCCGGAGGGAGCCGCCCGCGTCCGCGAGGCACTGGCCGAGCACGCTCGCGAACCGGCGGCCGAGCGCCTCGACGGTCGTCCTGTCGAACAGGTCGCCCCGGTACTCCAGGACGCCGTGGATCCCCGCCGGCGCGCCGCCGTCCGACCGGCTTTCCCGGAGGTTGACCGTGAGGTCGAACTTCGCGGCATCCGGGCGGACGGTCTCGGTGGTGGTCCGCAGGCCTGGCAGCGCGATGTCCAGCTCGGGTTCGGTGCTGTGGGCGAGCATCACCTGGAACAGCGGGTGCCGCGACGGAGACCGGGCCGGGTTGAGCCGTTCCACCAGCAGGTCGAAGGGGATGTCCTGATGGGTGTAGGCGTCGAGATCCGTCTCACGCACCGTAGCCAGGACATCGGCGAAGCTGTCCACGGGCCGCACTCGGGTGCGCAGGACCAGGGTGTTGACGAAGAATCCGACCACGTTGTCCAAGGCGGGGGCACGCCGCCCGGCGACCGGGGCGCCGATCAGGATGTCGGAGCCGGCCCCGAGCCGGTGGAGCAGGACCACCAGCGCGGCGTGCAGCACCATGAACGTGCTGACCCCGTGCGCGCCGGCCGTTCGCTCGATCGCGGCGTGCAGCTCCGCGGGCAGTTCGAGCGGCACGGCGCCGCCGTGCTGGCCGGCGGCGGGCGTGCGTGCCCGGTCCACCGGCAGCGCGATCTCCTCGGGCGCGTCCGCGAGCTGGTCGAGCCAGTAGCCGAGCTGCCCGCTCAGCAGGCCGCCGGGCTCGTGGACATCACCCAGCACGCGCTGCTGCCAAGCCCCGTAGTCCGGGTACTCGACGGCCAGCGGCGGCCAATCCGGCGGCGAGCCGGCGGTCCGCGCGCGGTAGGCGGTCGCGAGGTCACGGGCGAAGGGGCGCAGCGACAGCAGATCCGCGGCGATGTGGTGCAGCAGCACCAGCAGGACGTGCCGATCCGGGCCGAGCACGTGGAGCCGGGTGCGCAGCGGTGCTTCGGCGCCGAGGTCGAAACCCCGGTGGATTTCGGCCCGGATCTCGGCTCCCAGCTCGGCTTCGGCGGTCTCCGTCACCACCAGGGCGGGCAGCTCGCCGGCCGGCACCGGCCGGGGTTCGCCGTCGCGGTCGGCCACGGCGGTGCGCAGCGGGGCGTGCCGGGCCACGACGTCGGCGATGGCGTGCTCCAGGGCCTCTTGGTCGAGTTTTCCGTCGAGGCGCACCAGCAGGGGGATGTGGTAGCTGGGATCGGCGGCGGACAGCCGGTCCAGGAACCACAGCCGCCGCTGGGCGTAGGACAGCGGCGGTTCCCCGGTCGCCGGGGTGAGCGGTGGCAGACCCACCGGCCCCGGGGTGGCCGTGATCAGGGCAGCGAGGCCGGCAGGCGTGGGGGCGTCGAACACGCTTCCGATCCCGACGGGGGTGCCGGTTTCCTCGCTGATCCGCACCGCCAGTGCCGAAGCCAGCAGTGAGTGCCCGCCGAGTTCGAAGAAATTGTCGTCGGCGCCGACGACGGGCAGGTCGAGGATCTCGGCGACCAGCGCGCACATCTGTTCCTCGGCGGGCCCGCGCGGCGCTCGCCCGCTGCCGCCCGCCCGGTGCGGCGCGGGCAGCGCGGCACGGTCCACCTTGCCCCGCGGAGTCACCGGTATGGCGGCCAGCTCGACGATCGCGTGGGGAACCAGGTACTCCGGGAGCTTCCGGGCCAGCTGATCGCGGAGGGCTCCGGTTCCGGCGCCGCCTGCCCCGGACACGACGTAGGCGACGAGGCGGGCGTCCGGGGCGTCGTCGGTGCGCAGCACGGCGACCGCCTGCGAGACGCCGTCGCACGAGCGCAGGGCCGACTCGATTTCGCCGAGCTCGACCCGGAAGCCGCGGATCTTCACCTGGTCGTCGGTGCGACCGAGGAACTCCAGGCTGCCGTCCTCGCGCCATCGCGCGAGGTCGCCGCAGCGGTACATGCGGGCGCCGTGGTCTGCCGGGTCCGCGACGAAGCGGGCCGCGGTCAGGGCCGCGCGGTCGAGGTAGCCACGAGCCAGCCCCGGCCCCGTCACATAGACCTCGCCGGCCACTCCCGGCTGGACCGGCTGCAGGGCATGGTCGAGCACACGGATGCCCGAATCCGCGAACGGCGTCCCGATCGGCGCTCCGCCGTCGGCCTCCCCGGTCAGTGCGTCGCTCGCGGTGCAGCAGACCGTCGTCTCCGTCGGGCCGTACGCGTTGATCATCGTGCGCCCCGGCGCCCAGTTCGCCACCAGCTCCGGCGGGCAGGCCTCCCCCGCGACGACGAGGGTGATCCCTTCGGGGATCGCGCCATCGGGTACCGCGGCGAGCACCGCGGGTGGGAGCGTCAGGTGCGTGACCCGGTGCTCGGTGACGAACCGGCCGAGCACGGCGGGGGCGAGCTCGGCCGGCGATCCCGCGAGCACCAGGGTGCCCCCGGACAGCAACGCCATGACCAGTTCCCAGAACGCCGCGTCGAAGCTGGCGGAGGCGAACTGCAGCACGCGTGCCTGATCACCGAGGCCGAAAGCGCGCTGCTGGGCGCCGGCGAGCGCGGCCACCCCGCTGTGGGTGACGACGACGCCCTTGGGCCGTCCGGTGGACCCGGACGTGTAGATGACGTAGGCCGCATTCGACACGTCGAGGTCCGGACCGGGCGAAGTTTCCGCGCTCGCACCGTGGTCCGGCTCGTCGAGCAGGAGCACCTCGGTGTCGATGCCATCGGTGTGACCGGCCAGCGAGCCGATGGTGACCACACAACGCGGCCGGGAATCGGTGATCAGGAAGGAGATCCGCTCGGCTGGATAGGCCGGATCGACCGGGAGGTAGGCACCGCCGGCCCGCAGCACCGCGAGGACGGCAACGACGAGTTCGGGAGACCGGGGCAGCAGGACGGCCACGACCGACTCGGGCCCGGCACCCGCAGCGGCCAGCCGCCGGGCCAGTGCCCGCGCCCGCCTGTCCAGTTCGGCGTAACCGACGGGCTCGCCGTCCGCAACGAGGGCCGGAGCGTCCCCTCGCCGCGCCACGACCTCCTGGAACAGCTCGGGGAACGTGTGCCGGCGCGCTGCCTGCCGGGGTGGGCGTCCCCAGCCGAGCACGTTCGCGCGCCGCTGCGTGTCCATTGTGGACAAGGAGGCGACGGTCCGGTGCGGCTGATCCAGCGCTTCGGCCAGCTCCGCCAGCAACACCACGAACGCTTCGTGGTGACCGGCTGCCGCCGCGGCGGTGTACGACCTGGGGTCGGCGTCCAGACCGATGTCCAGGCCGCCGCCTGCCCGGCGGTAGGCGCTGAAGTTCAGATCGTGGATCCGGCGTACCGACACGTTTTGTGAGGTCACCACCCGAGCGGCGCCGAGCCGGCCGCCATAGCGGAACGGGATGATGTTCACCGCGGGGCCGAGCACCGATCGGCGCAGCCCCCGGGCCAGCAACTCCTGGCGCAGCAGTTCGCCCGGGTAGCGCTGGTGCGCCAGCGCGGCCTTGATCTCGGCGGTGACCTGGCCGATCAGCCCACGGACGGGCATCGCCGGGACGACTTCCAGGCGCAGGGGCAGCACGTTGACCAGTGGACCGGCCGCGGCCTCGGCGGCTTCGGTGACCCGGGCGGTCACCGGCAGCGCCAGCGCGACGTCTCGGGCGCCGGAATGCCGGTGCACGAGCGCGGCCGCGGCCGCGAACATGAGGCGGGACGTCCGGACGCCGTGCCGGTCCTCGGCACCGCGCAACGCCAGGAGTGACCGTTCCGGGAGCGAGATCCGGCGGCGCAGCGGGACCGCCCAGCCGGCCGGGGGCTCTCCGGCGAGCCGCCCAGGCTCGGGCAGATCGGCGAACCGTCCCCACCAGTAGTCGCGGTCTTCGGCGAACTGGCCGGATTCGGCGTACCGCTGGTAGTCCTCGACCAGCGAACGCACCGGGCCGATCCGGCTCGCCGGCACCGGCAGCCCGTCCGTGAGGGCGTTGTACACCTCAGCGAAGCGGTCGTTGAGCGCGGCGAATCCGACACCGTCGATGACGATGTGGTGGTAGCCCTGGTACCAGAGGTACCGGTTGTCGTCGATCCGGAACACCGCGAAGGTGAACAGCGGGTCCGCACCCAGGTCGATCGGCCTCGCGAGATCCGCCTCGAACCACGCACGGGCCGCGGCGCGGGGCTCGGGGTGCCCACGCAGATCGAGCCAGGCCGGCGCGCACGCCGGCATCGCCCCGACGAACTGGCGTGGCCCGTCGGCGGTTTCGGCGAACCGTGCGCGCAGGGAGTCCACGTCGGCGACCGTCGTCCGCAACGCCTCTTCGAACCGCGCCGGGTCCAGCTCACCCTCGATCTCGACGCACTCCGCGGCCCGGTAGACGGGCGCATCCGGGTCGATCCGGTGGGCGAGCCAGATGTCCTGCTGCGTAGGCGAAAGCGGCAACCCACCACTTGGCTGAGCGAACGTCAACGATTCCACCGGTCCTTCACCCGACGAGGTCCCGCCGGCTACGCGGGACCGCCCGCACCGGCATCGACTTGATGCCCGCCACGAAGTTCGACGCCAGGTGCCGGACCTGGCCGGCCGGCTCGAACCGCTCGATCAGGGTGAAGATCTCTTCGAAGAGCATCCGCAGCGAGAGCCGGGCCAGCGCTCCGCCGACGCAGTAGTGCGGCCCGAATCCGAACGCCACGTGCCGGTTGGGCCTGCGCTCGATGTCGAACTCGTAGGGGTCGGCGAAGACCCCTTCGTCCCGGTTGGCGGAGCCGAGCCAGACCGCCAGTGCCTCGCCTGCCTCGATCCGGCAGCCGCTCAGTTCGACGTCGCGAACGGCATACCGCATGAAGTGATTGGCCGGCGACGACCACCGCAGCCCCTCTTCCACACACCCGGGGACGAGGGCGGGGTCCGCCACGACCCGGCGGTGGGCCTCCGGTTGGTCGATGAGGACCCGCACCAGCTCGGTGATGGTGTGCGGGGTCGTCACGTTCGCCCCGAGGATCAGGCTGTAGCAGTTGTAGACGATGGTCTCGTGGTCCAGCGGTTCGCCGTCGATCCGCATCCGCATGAGGTGGCCGATGAGGTCGTCGGTCGGGGTGCCGCCGCGCTCGGCGAGCTGCGCCGAGAAGTACTCGAACAGCTCGTGATGCGCCGTGACCAGGGTGAGCTCGCTCGTCCCTTCCTGGAAGTCGGGGTCGTGCGGCGCGACCGCCATCGTGGTCAGCTCGGTCAGCCGCGGCCAGTCGGTTTCCGGCAGGCCCATGAAGGTGCCGACGAAGTCCATCGGGAAGACGGCGGCCTCGACGGCGAGATCAGCGGGTTCCCCGGCCAGCAGCGGTTCCAGCAACCGGCCGACCGGCTTCCGCAGGACTTCGCGCCTGGCCGCCACGGCCCGGGCCGAAAGGACCTGGTTGAGCGATTCCCGCAGCGCAGTGTGCCGCGGCGGGTCACTCGCGGCCATCATCTTGCCGCCCGCCGGGTCTCCGAGGTCCAGCGCGCTGAGCAGCGTCCCCTTCTCCGAGGTGAAGAACTCGTGGTCGCGCAGTACCCGGCAAGCGTCGTCGTACCGGGTGACCGACCAGAACCGGCGCCCGTCGGCCAGTTCCTGCCGGTGTACCGGGGCCTTCGCCCGCAGCGTGCGCCAGACCGCGTGCGGGTGGCCGTCGCCGTACAGCGCCGGGTCGAAGAGATCGACGGTCGCCAGATCGATTTCCTCGCCCGGAACCTCCGGTGACATCCTCATCGGGTCCGCTCCTCGACCAGCGCGGAGAGCCCGGCCACGGTCGGCCGCAGGTAGAACTCACGAGGCGACACCGTCACCCCGAACTCCTTGGCGATGTCCGCGGTCATCCGCATGCTCAGCAGTGAGTAACCACCCAGGACGACGAAATCGTCGTCGACGCCGATCCCGTCGATGCCCAGCAGGTCCGACCACATCTGGGCGAGCAGCGTCTCCACCGGGGTCCTGGGCGGCACGTAGTCCGTGAAGAGGTCCGGCCGGTCCCGGGAGACCTCCTCCGCCAGTGCCCGCCGATCGACCTTGCCGTTCGTGGTCAGCGGGAGTTCGTTGACGATCCGGTAGGCCGCGGGCCGCGCGTAGTCCGGCAGCGTGTCCGTCAGGCTTCGCCGCAAACCCAGCACGGACACCGTCTGGCCCCGCTGGGGCGCCACGAAGGCGACCAGCTTGAGCGCCCCCGCCGGGCCGGGCTGTGCCACCACCGCCACCTCGCGAACTCCGGGCTGCGCGGCGAGTGCGGTTTCCACCTCCCCCGGCTCGACCCGGAAACCGTTGATCTTGACCTGTTCGTCGGCTCGCCCGAGGAACTCCAGTACGCCGTCCGCACGCCGGCGCACCAGATCACCGGTTCGGTACATCCGGGCGCCCGGCGACGTGCTCCACGGATCCGCGACGAACCGGGCCGCGGTTGCTTCCGGCGCGCCGACGTATCCCCTGGCCAACCCCGTCCCGGTGGCGTAGAGCTCGCCCACGTCGGTGGGCCGCAGCCGCGCGTCCAGCACCCGTACGCCGGTCCCCGCGATCGGCCGGCCGATCGGGACCGGCGCGGCCGCGTCCGCCGTGACGTCGTGGCAGCAGGTGAACGTCGTGTTCTCGGTCGGTCCGTAGCCGTTGACCAGCCGGAGCCCGGGGACGCGCTCGAGGACGAGCGCCGCATGGCGGGGAGACACCACGTCGCCCCCGACCACGAGCCGTCGCACGCCCGCGAGCTCGTCCACGTGGCGGTCGACGACCTGCTGAAAGAGCCCGGCGCTCAGCCACAAGGTGGTGATTTCGTGGGTACGCACGAACTTCGCGAGCTCGGCCAGTGATTCTTCACCCGGCGGGAACACCACCAGTTCGGCGCCGTTGAGCAGGGGCGCCCAGATCTCGAACGTCGAGGCGTCGAAGGCGACCGGAGCGAACTGGAGGAACCGCTCGTCCGGACCGACCGGTAGCGCCGGCTGGTGGAGGACGAGCCGCAGGACCGCCTCGTGCGGGACGGCGACGCCTTTCGGAACACCGGTCGAGCCGGAGGTGAACGCGACGTAGGCCAGGTCGGCAGGGGTCCTCTCGGCAGGCTTCACCGGCCCGGTGAGCGCCCCGGAGGCATCGGTGACGCAGTGCACGCCCGCGGACGCCAGCGCCGTCGCCCGCCAGCCCGCCGGCTGCCGCGGATCGACCGCGACGTAGGCCGCGCCCGCCTTGAGGATCCCGAGGAGGGTCACGACCATTCCGGGTGACCGCCGGGCCAGGACACCGACCTTCGACCCGGGCACCACACCGTGCGCGACGAGCCGGCTCGCGATCTCGTCGGCGCGGGTATCGAGCTCGGCGTAGGTCAGGTCGTGGTCGTCACCGCGAACGGCGATCCGTTCCGGGGCGGCGGTGGCGCGGGCCCGGAACGCTTCCTGGATGGTGGTCATCGGACCGCGCACTTCTGCATGTCCCGGGCCAGCTCGGCGACCAGGGCGAGCGGCGCGTCGAGGAACGTGTGGTGGGAACCGCGCAGGGTGATGAACCGGACGTCGTCGGCATAGCCGCGCCAACCCGCCATCAGTTCCGGGGGCACCTCGGTGTCGGCGTCCCAGCCGATCACCGTGACCCCGCTCGGCAGCCTTCGCGGCGAGGGGATCCGGTACTCGCGATGAGCAGCGATATCAGCCCGCAGAACCGAGAGGCCGAGCTCGAGCAGACCTGCCGTCGGCTCACCGCCCATCGATCGGGCCAGCGTTGCCAGCTCCCCGACCAGCTCCGAGTCGCCCATGGTGAGGAAGCGGCCGTGCGCCGGTTCGTGTGGCGCCACCTGCGACGACACGAACAGTCTGCTCGGTGCCGGCAGGCCGGCTTCGATCAGCCGCTCGGCGACCGCGAATCCCGCGAGTGCCGAGCTGCAGTGCCCGAAGAAGGCGAACGGCCGGTCGAGATAGGGTTCGAGCTCCGGGACGAGCTGGCCGGCGAGCTCGCCGAACGTCTTGTAGTGGGGCTCGGCCAGCCGGTTCTCGCGTCCGGGCGGCTGTATCGGGCACACCTCCGCGGGCCCTGCCCAGGCCGGCCACCGCGTGTACATGGAGGCGCCGACTCCGGAATACGGGAAACAGAAGATCCGGCAGGTCGCTGTGTCGTCGGGACGGCGGAGCAGCCATCGCCCCCGGACACGACCGCTGGTGGACGACATGGCGCAGCCCCTCTCCCTCCGGTGCCGGGCAGCCGCCTGCAGTGGCGCTGACCTGGCACGAGAGAGACTGGCAACCAATACTTTCTTCTCGGTACTGTTTCACTTTCATACGGCTTCAGCCGCTTCCGGCTCGACGCGGCCTGCGCCACCATCGGCCGGCACGGACGTTTGTCGGCGCTCAGAGGCGCGCCAGTGCCTCCCGGGCCTGGTGTTCGATCGCCGGTAGTCCGGCCGCCAGCCGCAGGCCTTCCTCGCACAACCGTCGCGCTTCCGCTCGGCAGCCCAGTCCGGCACGGGCCTCGGCCAACGCCAGCAGACAGCGCACCTGGATCAGCCGCAGGCCGCCCCTGCGCGCGAGCTTGAGGGCTTCCGCGCCAACCTGCAGCACCGCCGCGTGGTCGCCACAGGCGCCGTGGACGGCCGCCATGCCGCACAGCGCTTCGGCCACGTGCCACGGCGACCCCCAATGCCGGGCCACCACCACCGCCTCGCGCTGGTGAGACACCGCCGAGGCCGTCTCACCGAGGGCCGCTTCGGCCTCGGCCAGCGCATTGAGCGCGCCCACCTCGGTTTCGCGGTTCTGTTCCTGCCGGGCGATCTCCAGCCCCTGTGCCGCCTGCGCGCGGCCTCGCTCGAATTCGCCCAGGTCGATCGAGACGAAGCTCAGCCCGCACAGCGCCGAGCCCTGACCGTACGGGTGAGAGTGCGCCAGGTGCAGGTCGAACGCGCGGGTCAGCGTTCGCCGCGCGCCGGGGAGGTCGCCCTGCAGTCGCTGGACGACGCCGATCCCGACCAGCACCACCGCTTCGCCGAGCTGGTAGCCCTCGGCGACCGCCAGCTCCAGCGCCTCGTCGAGGCACGCGCGGGCCGCGTCGAGCAGGCACCGCTGCCGGTGGACCGAGGCGAGGTTGTTGAGCACGCTCACCTGCCCAGGCCGGTAGCCGCACTCCCGCTGCAGCTCCAGCGCGCGTTCGAACTGCCCGGCGGCCTCGTCGAACCGGCCCGCCACCCGCAGCGCGATGGCGGACGCGTTGAGTGCGGCGGCCTTGCCCTCCGGCCAGTCCACCCGGTCGAACACCCGCAATGCCTCGGTCATCCATTCGACGGCTTGTTCGTGCCGTTCCCGGTGCACGAACGCCAGCCCGATGCTCTGCGCGGTGACGGCTTCCACCGCGAGCACGCCGAGCCGGCGCGCGGCGGCGAGGACCGTTGCCGCCAGTTCGACCCACTCGCCACGCCGTCCCCGGTGGTAGAACGCGGTACGCACGGCGTCGGCGAGGTACCAGGCGACCGGGTATGGCCCCTCGGTCACCGCCTGGGTGACAACCGCGGACAGGTTCTCGTGCTCGGCGTCGAGCCAGGCCGCAGCCTCGGCCGAATCGGCGAAGGAAATCGGGTCCGCCGCCACCACGACGAGCTCCCGCGGCAGCCGCGGATCGTGACGCCGCCCGAAAGTCCGTTCCGCCGCGTCGGCGCCCGAGAGGTACAGCTCGACCAACCGGCGCCAGGCTTCGGCCCGCGCCGGTGCGGCCTCGTGCGCGTCGGCCTGCCGCAGCGCGTACGCCCGCAAGAGGTCGTGCAGCCGGTAGCGGCCGGTCACGTGCTGTTCGACCAGGTGCGCGGCGGCCAGCAGCCGCAGCTGCCGCGTCACCGCCTCGACCGGGTCGCCGGTCAGCGCCGCCGCGCTGCGGGCGGTGAAGTCCGGGCTGGGCGCCAAGGCGAGCCGCCGGAACAGCCGCCGAAGCTGCGGGGTGAGCGCCTCGTAGGACACGGCAAATGCCCTCGTCACGGCGCTTTCGTCGGCCCCGTCCAGGACGAGCTGCTTGAGCCGGTCTCCCTGGGCGAGGTCGGCGGCCATCGCCGCGACCGTGGTGTTCGGGCCGGTCGCGATGTTCGCCGCGGCGATCCGCAGCGCCAGCGGAAGGTGTCCGCACAGCCGCGCGAGCTCCCCGGCCGCGGCCGGCTCGGCGGCCACCCGGCCCGCGCCGAGGACACCGCCGAGCAGGGCCAGCGAGTCCGCGTCGGTGAGCGCGCCCAGCTCGAGCGACAACGCGCCGAGCTCGGCGACCAGCCTGTCGAGCCGGTGCCGGCTGGTCACCAGCACGGTCCCGGTCGGTGGCAGCAGCGGCAGGACCTGCTCGGCGTCACGGGCGTTGTCGAGCACCAGCAGCACCTGGCGCTCGGCCAGCAGCGACCGGTACAACCCGGCCTGCGCGTCGACCTCCTCGGGGATCCGCCGCGGATCGGCGCCCAAGGCGCGCAGCAGCTGGGCCAGCGCCACCGACGGCTCCATCGGCTCACGGTCGGCGTCGAAGCCGCGCAGATTCACGTACAGCTGCCCGTCGGGGAACCGGTCACGGACGCGATGGGCCCAGTGCAACGCGAGCGCCGTCTTCCCGGCGCCGGGTATGCCGTGCACGATCCAGACGTCCGAGGCGTAGGCCCCGGCCCCGGCGGCGAGCTGGTGGTCCAGCTGCGCCAACTGCTCTTTCCGGCCGGCGAAGCCGCGCACGTCACGCGGCAGTTCGGCGGGCCGCACCGGCGTGGCAGGCGGCGGCTCGCCGCCGGCGGGCCGGGGCTTGTCATCGGCGGGCCGGGGCTTGTCGCCGGCGCTGGCGAGCACCTGCTGGTGCATGGCCCGCAGCCGCTCCCCGGGCTCGACGCCCAATTCGGCATCGAGCCGCCGGCGGGTCGCGGCGTAGACCTCCAATGCCTCCGGCGTCCGCCCGGAGCGCTGCAACGCGAGCATCAGCTGTTCTTGAAGGCGTTCACCGAACGGATACTCGCCAGCGAAGTGGCGCAGCTCCCGCACCACGTGCGTGTGTCGGCCGGTCGCAAGCTCGGCGTCGAACAATGTCTCCAGGGCGGCCATCCGCTGTTCGGCGAGGAACTGGCCACTACGCCGCACCAGTGCGTCGGTCACCCCGCCCAGTGGCGGGCCCTGCCACAGCTCGAGCACCGCGCGCAGCCGCTCGACGCCGCGACGCCGTTCCCCACGATCGATGAGCCGGCGAGCATCCTTGGCGACGGTGTCGAAGAGCTCCATGTCCAGCTCACCGGGTCGCACCTCGATGAGGTACCCGGGCTCCCGGCGCACGATCACCTCTCGCCCCAGCAGCTTCCGCAGCTCCCAGACCCGGACCTGCAACTGCCCGCGCGCGCTCGCCGGCGGCCGGTCCTCCCACAGCAGCTCGATCAGCCGGTCCTCGGACACGACCTGATTGGCGTTGAGCAGCAACGCCGCCAGCACCGTCCGCTGCTTGGGACCACCCAGCCGGACCGGGCCATCCACCCCCGCCACCGCCACCGGCCCGAGCAACCGGTACCTCAGCTCGGCGAACACCGGCAGGCTCAGCACCGGCGCTTGGCCTGCCGACCGGGACCGCGCCGGGCCGGATCGGCACGAGACGTCGTCGACGGTCACTGGCGCCCCCTGGAGCGCCAGGGGATTCGCAGTCTCCATTCGCGGTTCGTCATGCGGGCGTCCGCCTTCCCAGTAGAGTTCCGCCCATGACGGAGAGTGCTCAACGCGTCACCTTGCCTCCCCCAGGCGGGTCACGACACCCCCGTCAAGCCGAACGTGCCAGCGGCGGCGAGCACCCGTCAACCAGCCCGAAAACGTTTTGCCGCTACCTGAAACGTCGGCCGCGAGCCGAACCCGGGAATCTCTGGGAAACCTGGCGGGGACCTGCGGAATCCCCCTGTGAGCAGGGCCAGCTCCACCGGAAAGCACCCTTTCGAGAATGCTGAGAGTTCAACTTCATGGCCGGCGGCCTGGCAAAGTGGCCATGTCCGATGACGCCGATCCGACATGGAATCCACTCACGAGCGGGCTACCGGACCCGGCTGCCGGACAGCGAACCCGTTCGCCATCCGGCAGCCCCGGCGCTCACGCTCCGCAATCACACACCCCGCCTGGTGTCCGCGGTGACTGCGGCTCCCCAGACCTGACGCACGGGCGATCAAGAGGCACGTCGGTCAGCACTTTCTCGCCGGCGATTCTTGCGGGCTGATCCAGACGCGACGAGGCCGGGCTCGGCAAAGCCCGGCCTCGTCGCGTCAAGCCTTCACGTGAGTGCTCCCCCAGGCGTACTCGATGTCGCAGATCGGATAGTCGCCGTAACAGCCGTCACCGTCGCCCGAGCAGAGATCGGCCGTGCCGGCGCGGTGGATCTTGGGCGTCCAGCACGTCCGCTTCGAGGCGTTCCGCGGCGCGGGCCACGGCGGTTCGGCGTCGCCACCTCCCCATGGCTGCGAACCGCCGAACCGCCGGCGGCGTCCGGACGGCAACGACGTCAGAACCGCGTCAGCGCGCTCGACACCCAGCCGGCAGCCCGCTTGTCCGTGCAGGACTCGTGCCTGCTCGGCGTGAGCACGCGCCGCCTCGGATTCGCCGCGCCCGATCTCGACCGCGGCCATCGCGAGCAGGCTGTCGGCCCGGATCAGGGCGTGGCCGGTCTCCTCGCTGAGGCCGGACACGTAGGCGTGCACGGTCGAGCGCGGCACATCGGCCAACCCGGCGAGTTCGGTCAAGCTGACTCGCGCCTTGCCGGTGCCGCGGGCCGCCTGCCGGCGCAGCAGATCGACCTCGCGAACGAACCCCGCGACGTCAGTCGCCGGTGTTCGGCAACGCCGACGAGTCAGGCCCGCTCACCCCGCCCGCAGCCGCTGATGGCGTCGTCCGGACGGGGATCGCCTCCGCCTTCTTGACCGCCGGTGCCGTCTCTTGGCCCTGTCGTCAGCGCCGGCCGGCTCCCTGGACGTCCGGAACACCGCGCTTCACGGCGTGGCGAGGGCGGTCTTCGGCAGGCCGCAGGTGCACCCGGTCAGCTCGTGCTCGGCCGCCGAGGCGCGCCGGTGCAGGACGACCGCGACGATCATCGGGATGGTGACGATCGTGTTGTAGAACAGGTGCAGTTCCACGCGCGGCACCAGCAGCTGGATGATGCTGGTGGGCACCTTCTGCCCGGCCAGCCGCCAGCCGCTCTGCGCCTGGATGAACAGCAGCAGGTGCTCGATGTGGTGCCAGAACTGGATCCCCAGCGCGAG